>NZ_JBEEAB010000013.1:0-207048 GCF_040120725.1 Actinopolymorpha sp. B9G3
AATGATCAACCAGCCGACAACCTGAACACCAAGCCCCGCCGAACACCAACCCGGCGGGGCTTTCTCACACCCACGCACGCTCACCAGCAACGACGCCTACATGCTCATGCCGAACGTCGGGCAACAGGGGAGCCTTCACGGCGGGCGGCTTGTTCCAGCATCACCAGTCAGCCGGAACCAGTCGGGGTGTCGTTAGGTTTTCGCCGTGACCTACTCCAAGGCGTTCTTCGACCTGCAATGGCGCTTCGCCATCCGCATCGCCAGCCTGTCGGGCCTGCCGCTCGAGCAGGCATTGCTCGACTGCACCAACCTCTACATCCGCTTCGGTCTCGGCCGCGATTTCGATCCGAGGCATCCGGTCTGGCAGGCCTATCTCGTCGGCGTGGAAAGCGAGGCCGATGGCGGCGAATGGACCTATCGCTTCGCCCTGAGTCGGCCGCGCGAGGTGGAGGTCCCGGCGCTGGTTGGCCGCTTCGGCTGCTTCGGCTATGCGCAGCTCGGCGACGACCGCATCCGGCTGCGCTTTCACAACGCCGAGCCGCCCGGCCGCTCGCCACTCAGCCGCGACCGCCTGCCGGCGCGACATGCCGAACTGCGCGCACTGTTCCGGCACGTCCATGCCCACGCGGAGACGTCGGCGCGCGTAGCTGGCGTGTCCTGGCTCTACAACCTCGCCGCATACCGGCGCTGCTTCCCAGCGGCCTACGTCGAGACGGCAAAGCCTGCCGGTCCCCGGTTCCGCAACATGCCGCTCTGGGGTCAGTTCCTCGACCGCCACGGCGAGGTCCGGCCGGACGCCGCGGCGACATTCCTGGAGCGGCTCGACCGCCAAGCCGATATGCGCGACATCGCCAGCTGCTTTCCCATGCAGCCACTCGCCGTCGAGGCGCCGGTCTCGGTGTTCTACGACTTCCACCAGCTGTAACTCCCGCGGCCCTGTCCCGATGTACTTGAGGGCCGAGATCAGCGCCAACGCCGCTGCTAACACCGGGTCTGGACGGACCTGGACTTGCGCGGACGTTCCGGTCTGTCCGCCGCCGCGTGACGGACGTCTGTGGAAGCCGGCAGAAGGTCCGGATGGAATTTTGGATCCGATGGCGCTCGCCTGGGATCCTGCACTGATGGAGATGAGCCGTGCGGAACTTCTGGCGCTCCTCGCCCCGAAGACGGATCCGGCATGCCGCAAGTGCCACGACGCCCTGCTCAACGGCGCCGCCTACAGCCTGTACGGCGCCGTCCCGGCGTCACGCCCTGGCCAAGATCTATGGGGTCCGCTTGAGACAAACCCGAGCGAACGACGTCCCGACTCTCGGACTTGCCCAGACGGTTCAGTGTCTACATGATCTCGGAGCCTCGCCCGTAGAGCTGGGCCAGGTAGGGCCGACGCCTGATGGCTGGAACTACATCCTGTTCATCGATCCGGGGGAGCAGAGCATCGTGGCCTGCACCGCAGTGGGTAGGCCGGCGATCGACTAGCCGGCCAGCCCCGACACATGCACCACACTGACCCCAGCGAGACGCCAACGACCTGCAACGCCGGGCGACGACGAGCACCCGGTCGACGAGCGCCGGAGCGTAAACCCGCAGCTCGCGATCAAGCTGCCTGCCTCTACGGATAGAAGGTCAGGCCCCGCCGGCGACCGCCCAACTAGCTCGAAGGCCTTGCGTGATATCTCGAACCAAGCCGGACTCTTCGTCGACGTCCAAGGGCGCCGCGCGGGTCGTGGACATCATCAAAGGGCGTTGACGCCGGAATCCTCGGGTCCTAGATTCACGGCAGCCTTGGACCTCACCGGGGCGTTGGCACATGGGCGGGATCGTCGTGTCGTGGATTCGATGGGCGCGAGTCACGGCTGCGATGTCCGTCGTCGCCGTGATGGCTGGTTGCGGAACCGAGTCCCCGATCGCACTCTCGAACGACGTTTCACTGGATGTGCTCGTCGAGTCGGCGGAGATCAGTGGGGATGACGGCATCACGGTCGAAGCTTTGCCGGCCGGCACCCTACGCAAGGGCAGCATGCTGTGGACTCTGGCCCGCCTGGACGCCGACGAGGCGACGCCGATCCCTGGCCTGGTGCAGTTCGAGGGCAAGGCAGAGCGTGAGGGGGGCGGCGCAGCGTTGGGTGTGACTGGCACCTGTGGCCTCGGATGGACGGCCAAGGGGAAACAGATGACGGGCGATCCGTGCGCCGCCGCTGGGTGGCCCATGCAGATCCCCGACCCGGACGGCGTTCCATTCGCCCTGCTGCTGTATCCGACGACCGACTCCGGGTCGGTCACCAGCGGCACCTACCGCGTGTCAATCCCACTGGACAAGTCGGATGGTCCACACCTGGATCTGACCTATCGTCTCATCGAGCGCGGAGATGCCGATCTTCCGCCGTGGCCGGACGAAACCGTGCCATGGACGCTTACTTTCGAGCCCTACGCCGAGAACCGCTGGCGGGAGCTCCGTATCCGGGTTGAGGACGTGTACGGACGCGTCATCGGCGCGCGCGACATGGTGGATTTCCAGGGCGCAAATCCGGACCTGGAAAACGACGGCGTGTTCACCGTCGACGTGCCGCGCGGCTATCCGGTGTCCGCGGTCCTGCTCAAGCGCGAGGGCGAGGCCTGGATCCGCTGTGGCGGTGGCGTCGATGTCGTGATGGAGAAGAAGAAGTGGCCGACCGCGCTTCTGACCGAAGGCTGCGTCAAGTAGGCGGTTCTCGACGTCCTCCAAGCTGGCCATCCGGGTGCCGACCTCGTTCCGCCTGAGCGGACTGTCTCAGCCAATGACGCAAAACCGGAAACCGTTCGGGTCGGCCAGGGGTCAGGTGACCGCTGGTCATCAGCGTCACTCTGTTGAGCTACCGATAGCGTGCCTTCCGTGACGTACGAACGCGAGGATGAAGTCGGCAAGGTACGGGTGGTCTTCCGCAAGTACGACGGTGGCCTGCACTGGCATGCATGGCTGCGCCGACTTGGCGAGGATGAGCACGGGGTGTGGCTCGGCGCACCGGTGGGGACGATCTGGCAGCGGGGTTCCGAGGCGTCCGTGACGATGCCCGCCGCACACGTGTCGCTCTTCCCGCGGGAACGGTGGTGGGTGGCCAGCTTCAACGCGGAGCTGGCGAAGTTCGAGATCTACATCGACCTCGCCACCACGCCGTACTGGGCCCGCCCCGACCACGTGACGATGGTTGACGTCGATCTCGACGTGGTGCGGCACCGCGGCTCGGGCGTGGTCGAACTGCTCGATGCGGATGAGTTTGAAGAACATCAACGGAAGTACGGATATACCGCCGAGGTCATCGACGGCACCCGCGTCGCGGCGCAACGCTTAATGGCAGCCGTCACTACCGAAGAGCCATTTACCAGCGCCTATCGCCGGTGGCTCGCGATGGTGAGTTAGTGGATGTCCATCCACATTGGCATGCACACCATTCGAGCGCATCCGGGACAGGACAACGGATCCGTGCCACCACATGCTTGACACTCGGCCTGCGGTCACCGGCTCCTGCGTCGGGCTTCGCCTTGATCGTGCCGGGGTCGCGTACGAGGAGGGGCGGGCTCCCACTTCTATGCCAAGGGGTGACGTTCGTAAACGCCGGGCTTTCTTCGCAGCTGGCTGGATTAGTGCACTGTCTCGAGGTATCCGGCGAGGCCCGAACTTCGAGCGGCCTCCAGTGCCTTCAGCCGCGCAAAGGCAAGCTGGGACACGCCTTCGTGTTTCTCCCAGGCTGCCAGGCTCTGGACCTTCCACTCGGTGTGTTCGCTCGGGTCGAGCACGATGTGTTCGAGCTGGTCGGCTGTGAGGGTTCCGCCATCGAAGAGGAACCCGATATGGCTATGCGGCCAGTTGTGCCTGGGCGTGATGAAATGGGTCAACAGCAGCGGGGACTTCTTGGTGATCACTAGACCGGTCTCTTCCCGGGTCTCGCGTACAGCCGTCTGCCATGGGGTCTCTCCATCGTCCATGTTTCCCCCTGGGATCTGCCAACGTGCGACTCCATAGGACGAGCGAAGTTGAAGCGGCCGCCCGCTCTCGTCCGTGAAGTAGAGACATGCATAGACAGTCGCCTTGGGAAGGCTCTGTACGAACTCGCTGGGGGATATCCAGGCCTTGGTCATCTGCCATGCCTCCAAGCATCGTTTGCTGGTGGTCCTCGCTACATTAATCGATCTTCCGGATCACAGGTCGCTCGCTGCTTACCCTAGGACGGAGCCGAGACGGTCTGTGGTAGGCCAGCGACAGGTGCCGCGGGACAACGGACCAGACGCAGACAAACCTCAACGTCTCGCATGACATCCTGAGCGCGGCAGAACACATAAACTTCGGCGGGCGACGACGGGCACCAGGTCGACGACCAACAGAGCGGACGACCAGCTCTCGATCAGGTTGCCCCGCTCTACGGATAACAAGGTCAGGTGCCCTCCGCGTGCCCAAGTCAAGGGCCGATCAGAGAAGGCTAAGGTTCGGCTCGACTCAGCCGCGCGACGGACGCCTCGACAGACGGTGTTTCCAGGCCCGGGTCTGGTTGCCAGCTGTCCCAGTCACTCCACCAGCGTTCGCCCCTGTCCAGCGCACTGCTTACCCGCTCCGTCTCAGCCCATACATGGGACGCTTCCTCGGCGGTGAGTCGTCCGACCTGGACAAGTTGGTCCACGTGGTCGCGGTCTTTCCACTGCCAGTCGGGGCCGCCACCGGGCAGCCAGATATCTACACCGTGGTCATGGGTGTCGAACCCGTGTGACCACCGGTGAGCGGGGGCCTGGAAGTTGACATACCAGCCCGTGAACATGCCGGCCTCGTAGAACCCCCAGATCGCGTGAGCATCGCCCGGGCGATGCAGATGCAGGACGCTGGTGGCCGTCCACCGGTCACGGCTGTACCAGGGATGCGGCCCGAAGGGGTGATCGGGGAAGATCAGCGGGGTTCCTTCGCGGAGGTAGACGGCAACCACGTCGCCGCTGTCGTGGATGACGCGTACCGGAACCACCAGCCACGGCAACCCGTGAAGCACCTCACGGCGATCAATGACCTCACCGGGTTGGAAGACCCTCATCCCAGGCAGCCTAACGGACCATCCCCGCGCCATCCCCGGGGTCATTGCAGGCGGCGAAGCATGGTCACTCCGGGAGGCTGAGGTTCATCGCAGTCCGGTAGATCAGGTCGCCGGTTGCTGGAGCTGTGGTCGGCGGAACCGAGCCGTTCGGCGCGTCAAGCCAGAAGCTCGGCTACCTGCTCGCACGCCTGCACACGCCAGTCTGGATGCCCGCCTTTCCGGCCGCTGAGTGCGGCCATTGCGGCGTCAGTCTGTGCCCAGCGGGTGGCTCGTTCGCGGTCGATTTCGGCGGCGTCGGCGAATATCGACAATCGGCGTCGTACCTCTGCGCCTAGGTCATCGGCGGCGAGCAGGCTGTCTGCTCCGCCTGCGAGGACGCGGAGTGCGTCGAAGGCGAGGTCTCCTGCCAGTCCCTTAGGGTCAACGACCAGCCACGGCTCGCGCTGGGCTCGTACGACGTTTCCAAAGTGCAAGTCACCATGGGCCATCGTGTCGGGTTGCTTGCGGCAGAGATCCTGGATGGTCGCGACGGCTGCGCCCAGCGCACGATGTGACAGCGGATGGCCCAACTCCTCGGCATCCTCGCGGAGCGTCTGTTCCCACTCGTCGGCCCGATCGGACAGCCGCGGCAGGTCGGGCGGGGCCGGAATGGCTAGACGTCGGGCGAGCTGGCCTATCACGACCGTTGCTGCGTCGACGTCGCCGAGGTCGTCCAACGTCTGCCATTCCGCCTGCTCCAACAGCATGGCAAACCTGGCGTCGTCCCGCTCGTACAGCAGCACCGCGCCGCGCCCACCCCAGACGGCGAAGGCATGAGCTTCGTACATGTTGCCTGGATGGGTGAAGGAGATCTTCAGCACAGCGGGCGAACCATCGTGACGCTGCACCGGCAGAATGATCCCGACACCGCCACTTGTGACCGGTCCAGTGGGTGTGCAGCTCCACTGCTGCAGGAACTCGTCCACCAAGCCCGGCAGGGACGCCACCCAGGCTCGCCCGGGATCGCCCTCACGACCAATGGTGTTCCGCGCGAACTCCTCTGGGACCTCGACCATCACGGCAGGATAGCCGTGGGATGGAGCAAACTTGGGCACCCGGATGGCGTGAGCAATGACCGGTCAATCCTGACCGGTGGTGGCCGGACGTGGGACCCCCAGTTTCCATGGAGGGCCCGCGTGCACTCCGGGCGATGGGCAGGATCCGGTCAGCTCTACCGCGGTACGAGCTTGTCGGCCAGGTCGGCGACGTCGGCGGCGTGATCGTGGTCATCGACCTGGTGGCAGTCGTCGTACGGATCGATATGGAACGGATGGATTCCGACGGCCCGCGCGCCGTGTGCTTGTTCGCCTCGAACCAGTGTTGGCCAGCCTCGTCGCAATGCTCGGTGCTGACTCCGCATCCCGCCGCCAGCTTCCGCTGGTAGACCCGCCAGGCGGGCTCGTTCATGCCCTCGGACCGGCCACCAGCCGCCATTGCCCGATACTGCGCCCGAATGACAACCTCAACGTCCTCGGTGCCGCCGAAGGGGCGGAACGCCTCGATGATCCCCACTGGATCGGGGACAAGGAACACTCCGCCGATATCGAGAAGGACCGCTTCGACGCCGGTGCGATCGATGGTCAACGACTACCTACCTCCGTTCGTCGTAGCAAGGCGGTTCCTGCCGCCAATCGTCGACCGGCTGGGAGAGTCCCGGTTGGTAGCGGTACGTCAGGTGCAGACGGGACCGCGTTCGAGGACCTCGGCGAGACGCCGTGCTGTGGCGGCGAGAGCGTCCTGGTTTCCGGTCCACACATTCCACCCCAGGTGGGTGAATCCGATGTGCAGCTCATAGCAGTGGTGGCGGGCAGCGGCGTCGAGGAGCGCGCTGTGCTCGGCCCGCACGCTCGGGTCGCGAAGTAGTCGGGACAGTGGGTCGGCAGCGGCAATGCCCGGGTGCCACGGTGCCCAGAAGGTGCACCAGGCGGCATCGAAGAGGAAGTCACCGCGCACCGAACACTTCCAGGACAGCACCGCTTCGACCCGCTGAGCGTCCGGGCTCACCAGCACGTTGCCGTGCAACAGGTCCCCGTGTACCAGGTCCCGGCGCTCCGGGCAGGCATCCACGAGGGCGGACACGCGTTCGGTGACCGCCGCGGACAGCGCGGCCAGCTCCCGGTCGCCAGCCAGGGTGGCGCTCCATCCGTGCACCAGTTTCTCCGGATCGTCGACCAGGCCGGCGAGGAGGAACTCCCGCCAGCTGCCGGCGGACCCGGCAGGCTGGTGCCACACCACCGGAGAACCAGGGCACGGCGGCGTTTGGTAGAGAGCGACGAGCAGGCGGGTGAGGGTGGGGCCGATCGCATCGGCCAGCTCCGCCGGGGTGTCCTCCAGGAAGTTCCCGTGGTGACGGACCGAGATGGCATACGCACGTCCGGACGGGGTAGTGCCCACCTCTCTGACGTCCGGCACGGGCAGATCTGGGCCGCCGAAAGCCATGGCCATCCGGTCAGCCTCATACCAGGCCATGTCCTGACCGAAGCGGACTACCAGCTCTTCGCCGCCTGCCCGGTAGGCCCACGCCGATGACCACGCCCCGCCCGAAAGCGCTTCGAGGTCCTCTGCGGTGCCCGACCGTCCGGCCAGGAATGCCAGGACCTCCTCCTGCGTCAGCTCCTCTACGCCCATCGCGCCATTATCGGTTGGTGACGTACGAGCTTGGCATCCATCCCGTGCGCTCGTGCCAGTGGCCGCCGGATCGAAGGTGGGCAACGTACGCGCGTTGCAGCGTCGTTTCCTGGGGGTAGTCGTCGAGGTCGCGGTGGGACCGGCCGAACACGTACTCTGCGACGTCCCCATCGGCCTGTGGTGGCTCCGCTTCGGAGTGGACAGGTAGCAGGTGGAAGCGCCGTTGGAACTGGATGATGTTGGAGGTCTCCGGTAGGTAGTCGGCGAGCTGGGGATCCAGGAGCCAGGACTCGCAGGTGAAGAACGTCACCGGCTCCTCGGGAAAGTGCCGCGAGAAGAATTCACTTGCCTGGGCGAACGCCTCGTCGCACAACGTCGGAGACAGTGGGCGGACTGGTGGGATGTGGACGGAGAGCGCGTAACCACACGGGCCATCTGACAGTGAGATGGCACCTCGAGTGAATTCCAGCTGTCCGAGCCTGTACTGCGCCCCTCGGAAGTGGAGCAGTGCACTCGTCCCGAACCCGAACAGTCCGATGCCGCCGAACCCGGTCACCGATCGGTGCTTCTCCATCACTGCGACAAGGCCAGTCGAGAGGCTGCTCCACGACACCTCATCGGGGATCCCGCGCGCGGCGTGGTAACGACGTACGTCAGGGATGGTGGCCAGATACATCCAGACCGGTAGATACCGGCCGACCAACCCGGTCTCGGGGGAGAACCGCACCGGCCATCCGGAGTGGCCTTCGATCGGCACAGCCTTGCCCATGATGGCGAGGAGCGCGTGGTGGGCGCGGTCGAGCACCCACCACAACGCCGGATGGGTGTCCGGATCGGGTCGAGCTGCCAGCGTCTCACTCCGGTCCACCTCGTCGACGCCGAGGCGTTCCAACTGGTGTGCAGCCACCGCATCGTCGGGTAACTCCGGTCCGAGCGATGCGACAGGCCGGTCGATCTGCTCCAACCACGTCACAGCGTCGGCGGACAGGTGCAGCTCACGACGTACCGACGCGAGGTCCATGTCGACGGGAGGAGTTTCGGGTGGGTCCAGATTACGGTCAGACACGTCAGGCGGGTCCTTCCGCTACTCGTCGTCCATGCGGATTCTGCTGACCTCCGGTGACTCAGGCGCGGTCCAGGAAATCACGAATGTGCTGTGCCCAGATATCGGGTTTCTCGAAGTGGCACATGTGGGCGGCGTCCTCGATGGTCACCAGCTCGCTGTGGGGCACCGCGGCGTGCAGGCGCTGGGCCAGCTGTACCGGAAAGCCCATGTCCTTCTCTCCGTGCAGGATGAGGACCGGCTTGCCGGATGTTCGCAGGATGTCCTCGGGGTCACCGTAGAACCATGGATGCATCCGCCCGGCGAGATAGGCCTCGTAACTCCAGTCACCCTCGTCCAGGCCGTCCAGCAGGTTGAGGTAAGCGGGTGCCAGGTCGAGGTTCCAGACGAAGATCGTCGAGTTTCGTAGCGCCCCGTTCTGGGCGTCCTCCGCGCGTTGCCGCCGTTGGTACTCCTCCCAGTTCTCGAGGTACGGCTCGTTGTCGGCGGAGCTGTAGACCGAGGTGGAGGCCATGACCAGCCGCCGCACCTGCTCAGGATGCTTGTCGACGAACTGGACGGCACCGCGCCCGCCGGACGAGAAGCCGAGCAGGTCCACCTGCCCCAACTCGAGGATGTCGATCAACTGGCGGGCGTCCTCGATGACGTACTCCGGCTGCAGAGCTTGCTCGGGAAGGTTGCGGCTGCTCCGTCCGCAACCGCGAAAGTCGAAGAGGACCACGTGATGGTCACCAGCCAAGGGTTCGAACCCGGGCAGCAGGTAGCTGTGACCGACGTCCGGCCCACCGTGCAGCACCACCAAGGAGGGCTTGTCTCGCCGACGTTCACCGAGCTGGCGTACGAACAGCGTCACGCCTCCGACATCGACCAGCTCACCGTCGTCCATGCAGCCCAGCCTGTCAGCCGGCACCGACAGGCATGGAGGACGCACCCGGTTTCACCCATGAGGACGCGCAGGCGGTGCCTCGCCGATGAGTTTGGGTCGTCCGGCAGGTCGTACCTTCCGAGGGCCGGCGACGCGGCGGCCAGACAAGGGAGAGGTGAACCGATGAACGCAAACAGCACGGACCCGATGCCCCAGATCGTCGACCGGGCAACCTGGCAGGCCGAGGTCGACCGGCTGCTGGTGCGGGAGAAGGCGCACACCCGCGAGGGCGACGCGATCGCGGCCGCCCGGCGGCGACTGCCGATGGTCGAGGTGGACGCGCAGGTCCCGCTGGTCGGTGCGCAGGGCCCGGTGCCCCTGATCGAGGTGTTCGAGGGGCGGCGGCAGCTGATCACGTACCTCCACATGTGGCACGACGGCAAGCCTGCGGCGGACCAGTGTGAGGGCTGCACGTTCTTCACCGGGCACGCGCTGGAGCTGTCCTATCTGCACAGCCGCGACGTGACATACGCGACGTTCTGCCAAGGAACGTACGCCGAAAGTGCCCGCTACCGGGACTTCATGGGCTGGAAGATGCCGTGGTACTCGGCGCGCGACTCGGGGGACGCGTTGCTCGCGGGGCGCGACTTCGGCGGCTACGTCTGCTACCTGCGTGACGGCGACCGGGTGTTCGAGACGTACTGGTCGACCGGCCGCGGGACCGAGGCCGGCGCCACGAGCTACCACCTGCTCGATCTCACCGTGTACGGCCGGCAGGAGACCTGGGAGGACTCGCCGACCGGCTGGCCTCAGCCGTACGCCACCGCCGGTCAGCAGTTCCGGACCGACGGACGGCCGACGGCACAGTGGTCCCGACTCGCCGCGGGCCGTTCTGACAACCTTTGATCCAGTTGCGAGTTTTTCCTGTGGCGGTTTGCCCGCCCAAGGGTGACAAGGTGACGCGCATGCCCGAAGTCGTGCTGCCGCTCACCGTGAGAGACCTGACCGCCGAGGATTTGTATCCGGGCTTCGCCGGGTGGACCAAAACCTATCTCGAGGGCACACTCGAGGCGCTCGACCGGGCGAAGCGCGGCGAGGTCGACTTCCTCGCTGTCTGCCCACCGTCTGGTATTCCGGTGGCGACCGGCGGGGTCGACTACGCCAAGCCCTCAGGTATCCCCGTGCTGTGGCAGCTCTCGGTCGACGCGGCGCTGCATTCCTGCGGCATCGGCACAGTCCTCATCCAGGCCTTGGAGCAGCGGATCCGCGGGCGCGGCCTCACCTTGGCCGAGCTGGGCTTCGACGAGAACAGATCACGGCCACGCACACTCTATGAGCGCCTCGGCTACGTCGTCACCGGCCGCGAACCTGGCGCCTGGGACGAGGAGGCGCCGGACGGCACGGTCACCCGCTACGAAACGATGATCACGGTCATGCGCAAGAGCCTTGCCTAAGCGGTGAGTGGGCACGGTCAATCAGAGTCGAGGACGGCGGCGACAGCCTCGATCTCGACGAGCTGGTCGCGGTATCCGAGGACGGTGACACCCATCAGCGTGCTGGGCGCATCGTGCTCACCGAACGCGTCCCTGACCACCTGCCACGACGTGACCAGATCCCGTCGTTCGGTGGAGGCGACCAGGACGGTCGTCTTCACGACGTCCCGCAACGTCGCCCCGGCGGCGGCGAGCGCGGTGCGGAGGTTGTCCATCGCCTTGGCCGCCTGTCCGGCGTAGTCACCGACGGCCGCGGTCGACCCCTCCTCGTTCAACGGGCACGCGCCCGCCAGGAAGATCAGCCGCGACCTCGGCGATGCGGTTGCCGCGTACGCGTACTCCGCGACGTCCGACAGCCGCTCGGACCGAATGAGTGTGACGGCACCTGGCATGGTTCTCCTCGTGCTGTTGGTCTGCTCGCGCCTCTGGGTAGGCCGTGTCAGCGTACGACCGGCCACGACGCCCACGACGTCCACGACGTCCACGACGGCATTGGAGGGACGCGCAGACAGTGGCAGCGGACCCGGACGAAGGACTCGACGAGGCCGGCTACATCACGACTGGTGTGGACCTCGCCAAGGTTCGCGCACCCTTCGATGCTGTGCTCGCGGAGGTGTCGACAAGGATCAGGGCAACCCTGCAACAAGACCTACACGGCCTCTACCTCTACGGGAGCGTGGCTACTGGCCAGGCCGTACCACCTGGCTCAGACGTGGATTTGCTGGCCGTAGTCACCACTGAACACGCGGTCGAGATGTGCCACCACCTCACCGAGGACCTCACCAACCTGTATCGCCCCACGGTGAGAGACGTCGCGATCGGTGCCGGCTCGCTGGAGAGTTTTCTTGCCCCAACACCGGCAGCAGAGGCTAACCGTTGTTTCCTCAAGCACTACTGCGTCAGCATCGCCGGAGTCGATCTCCGGACAGACCTTCCGCGGTGCCGGCCAGACAAGGCGCTCGCACGTGAGTTCGTCGGCGATCTGGAAGGCATGATCGCCGGCTTTCGCCAACAACTGCAGGACGCCACGTCACCAAGCGACGTCCAGGCGGTCGCCGCATTGGTGGGTCGCAGGCTCCTCATGGCTGCTGCAGTGTTGTACTCCATCACCGACCGAACGTGGACGACAGCACGCACATCGGGTGCCGGGATGCTCACCCGGCATCATCCGGAGTATGCCGAGCATGCCGGCCGGGCTCTTGCGTGGATCGGCGAACCGTCCCGACCCGGTCGCGCGGCCCCGACCATTCCTGATCCCAGTCGCAAAGATGTCGAGACAGTTCTCGACGAACTCGGTGCGTTGGTCATGCGCGATGTCAGGAACCATCTTTCCGGTGAGAGAGGTTAGTTCGGCGGCTAGTACTGCAACGACACCAGGAAGTGCCGTTGCAGTACTAGATGCAGAAGGGGTGGCCTGCCGGGTCGGCGTACACATTGTGCGTACTTCCCTCGTGCAGTTTGACAGCGCCAAGATCCTCAGCGAGCTTCCGTGCGGCACTCAGGCGGGCCGCCTCGGGGTCGAGGACGCGGAGGTCAAGGTGGACCTGTTGCGGATAGGCGGGGTCCGGCCATCGTGGAGCAGGGAACTGGGCGTGCTGGAACGCCACCGCCGGCAGACGCCCGTCACTTCGGGCGATGACGACTCGCTCGGGCGTGTCGAGTTCCCGCGTTGGCATGTCCAGCAGGGCGGCGTAGAACCGCGCGAAGGCTCGTGGGCTGAAGCAGTCGATGACCACGCGCTCGATCCGACCGAGCCGCGTACGTCTGGTCGGGTCAGTCGTGGTGTCACGGTAGAGGCAGAAGGGATGCCCGTCCGGGTCCGCGTAGGAGCGGTAGGAGCCCCGGTCCTGAAGCCTGGAAGCACCAAGCGTCAAGGCCTTTTGTTCGCCGTCGTCCAGGTCGAGGACAGAGATGTCCAGGTGCATCTGCTGCGGATGCTCCGGGTCCGGCCATCGCGGTGGTCGATAGTCGATTGGGCCGTCACCGAAGGCAAGATTGAGACCGTCCAGTTCATTCTCGTCCTCGAGTACGAACCAGTCTTCGCGAGCGATGCGCATCTCGAGCAGGTCCGCATAGAACGACGCAAGCCGTCTAGCGCCGCGATCGTAGCTCTCCGGCGAGTTTCCAGGACAGGCGAACACGACGTTCCGGATCTCGATGGTCACGCGTCATCACCTTCCATACCTTCCAGCCACCGCCTCGACGCCTCTTTCCTACGACGCCTCTTTCCTACGATCCGGTTTCCTACAATGGCGGCAGTATGGGACACCTCATGTCCTATACGTGCGGAGAAACAGGCAATTTCGGGCAGGGCTACGCCGGCTCGACGCGGCGGCGCACCACGGTGTACTGCTCACGTTTCTCCACAAGCTCGAACTGGTATCGGTCGAAGAGCGATCGGGCGCCGCGCCAGTTGTCCTCGTCGACGGCCTGCTGGTCGTTGAACGGATAGGCCTCGACCCAGGTCATCCCTCTGGCTGGAGCGTCGGCGAGGACCCGGTGGAGCAGCCTGTCGACGAGTCCATGGCCCCGGTATGGCGGTGCGATCCCAAAGCACGACAGGGAGATCACGTCGCCGTCGGGAGGGTTGGCGCCATCGCCGACCCGGTACATGGAGCACTCCACTCGCGTCGAGGCATTGACCCAGCCGGCCGGCCGGTCGTCGGCGTACGCGAGATAGCCGAATACCCGCCCGCTCTCGAGGAGACTGATCATCAGCTCACGATTCTGCCTCCATGGACGTAGCTCGCCCCCACGTTCCTGGCCGCGTTCGAACACGTGCGGCCCGCAGCAGTAGCACACAGCGTCGACAGGGTTGCCGGCAAATGCGTCATGGTCGAAGAAGGCGAGCCAGTCGGGGATACGCGAGGCTGCGACCGGTTCGATGGTCACGGCGCCGATGGTGTCGAGGCGCTTCGTCGATCCGGTGAGACGTTGCGTCGCCTCGGCGAAGTTGCGGATGGCAATCTCGGGGAACGGCCAGTCCGGGTGGTGGGAGCGGGTGTGTGCAACGTAGGCATCGCTGAACGCCTCGAGATCGGACCCCTCCACGAGGGCCGAACACCCGTCGCACCGAAGGCTGTGGGCCGCCGGCATGCTCAGCTCCTTCGTCGTCGGCGTGTGATGTGACCAACCTAGACGGCATCGGCGCCAGGCTCTGTCCTGTATTCCAAGGCGTGACCGCGCGGGGCAGGCGCTTGGTTCGGCGGCCGCCGAACCAAGCGCCAGTGAACTAACGTGAGTACGTGAGCATCGAGGTGAGGCCTGCGACCGCGGCACGGTTCGACGACGTAGCGATTATGCTCGGTCCCAAGAATCCAGATTCTTCGGTGTGTTGGTGCCTCAGCCATCGGGTTGACTCGAAGACCAACCGAGAGCTCGTCGGGCGCCGACGGGGCGATCATGTCAGAAAGCTGTGCTCCCGAAAGGTCGCACCGGGCGTCCTGGGCTATCAGGACGGCGAAGTCGTCGGGTGGGCCGCTGTCGCACTCCGAGCGGAGCTTCCATTCGCGCGCTCGAGGAAGATCCCGCACGTCGACGACTTGCCTGTCTGGTCGGTGTGGTGCATCCGCGTGCGTCCCGGCCACCGCGGCAAGGGCATCTCCCACGTCCTGCTCGACGGCGCCGTGGCGTACGCGCGGTCACGTCGTGCGCCAGCGATCGAGGGATATCCGGTCGACAACAAGGGCGAGAAGGTTGATCCCACGATGGCCTACGTCGGCACCCGCGTGCTGTTCGAGAGGGCCGGCTTCAGCAAGGCGGCCGACACCAACTCCGTCTCCGGAGGGTTTCCCCGGGTGCTCATGCGATTGGATCTGCGCTGACCCGGGCGCGAGCTCACGCATGGTGCGGCGGGACGGCTCAGGCAGGTACGGCGGCGCGTGACTGCTATCGCACCGGCAGGCTATAGTGACGGAACGGCGACCGCTTCCGACCGATTGAGCCAATCGCTCTCGATCTTCTGCCGTTCCTTCCAGGTCAGGTCACAGACCACCTAGGCGCGCCCAGGATCGCCCCACCCCTTTTCGCCCTCACACGAGTCAATTCACATCCGCCGACACAGGGAATCAGCCATGCACAGATACATCCTCACTGGCACGCCGGGCGCAGGAAAGACCGCCCTACTGCGCGGGCTGGAGGCCAACGGACAGGTCGTAGTCGAAGAAGCGGCAACGGACGTCATAGCCCTACGGCAGTCACTCGGCGACGACGAACCATCGAAGGACCCGCGTTTCATCGATGCGATCGTTGGCCTGCAACGCCAGCGGGAAAGCCGCGCGCGGGGCGCGGAAGCGGACGTCATCTACTTTGACCGCTCACCCATCTGCACCCTGGCACTGAGCCGCTACCTACGGTTCCCGACATCACCCCTTCTGGCTGCTGAGGTCGACCGGATTGTTCAACACGCCGTCTATTCAACGACCGTGTTCTTCGTCCGGAACCAGGGCGCCATCCAGGCGACAGCGGCCAGACGGATCACCTTCGAGGACTCCTTGATCTTCGAGCAGCTGCATGAGGACACCTATCGCCAGTACGGGTTCGAGCTCGTCGAGGTACCTGCCGGCCCGTTGGTCCGGCGCATCGCAGTCGTTCAGCGAACCGTGGAGCAACTCCAGCGCGGTAGCGGCCGCGCACCGGCAGTGCTCCCCGAGGCCAGGAGAAAAGACAGCTGACCGGCACACGCGCGTCATGTCGCAGATCATCTGTGCTTGCAGGCGGGTTGGTGTTCCATGTGCGGGTGAGTCATAGACCTCTGGAGCTTCTGCGTGCTGCCGTGGAGCGTGCCCGTGTGCAGACCTGTGCTCGGCCGGCCACCGGGCGGACCCACGACGACGCGGACGAGATCCTGGGCACCTTCGCCACCGACAGTGCGCTCGGCTTCGACCCCTTCCCCCTCCTGCGAGCACTGAGCCGGGCCGGGGCACGGACCGTGGTGATCGGACAGGTCGCGGGGATCCTGCACGGGTCGGCCGAGCTGACCGCGGGGATCCGTCGCAGGCGGGAGCGCGGTCGGCCGCCTTCGCCGCCGTGGGCAGCCACCTGCTTGACGATGACGGAGTGCCCATCGCGCTCGGGCCGGAAGCCTTCCTCCGCGCCAAGGTCCAGTTCGAGTCGCCGCAGGCGAGCGGTGACTGCTGCACTCCAGCGTTGCCCTGGGGTGCACTTCCGGTCCGGGACTTCCTCGGCCGTGCATCGAGCGCGTCCGGCCCGGACGGCTTCGAGGTCCGCTACCTGCGCCTGGAGGATCTCGTTCTCATGCGCCGGGCCGTCGGACGTCCGAAGGACCTGCGCCGGGCGGACGAGCTCGAGCGGCTGCGAGACAGGTAAGGCACCGCCCATGAGTGCAGCCCCGAGTAGGCGTGGAACGCCGTCACCGGTCGCGGCCGTTCGCGGAAGACCCGCTGGCGCGTACGTCACGCCTGGGGGATCGTGACTGAGCGGCCGTGCCTCCCGGCCGGTACACCTGCAGTGAACGGAGCATCGAACACATGTTGAATCCCGAGGTCGCACCAGGGCCGTTCACCGACCTTGATCGGTTTGTGTTCGAGTCGTGGGGATACCTGGTGATCCCCGACGTACTGTCCGCCGACGAGGCCGCAGAGTGCTACGACGCCTCACAGCGGCTTCACGCCGCACGGGACCGGGAGTTCGGGCAGATCGGGCGCGGATACGAGACCGAGTCGTGTCTGGAGCGGCTGATCGACCATCCGGCGGTCCTGCCGAAGGGCCGCGGGCTGTTCGGCGACCGGTTCATCCTGCAGGCCAGCTGGAACACGATGCAGCCGGCACACGGTGGAGTGGGTGGCTGGCACCAGGACGGGTCGAGTGCGTACAACTTCAATCAGGTCGGATACCCGGTACCGCTGATCCAGGTGCGGGCATCGTTCCTGCTGACCGACCAGACCGAGCCGGGCACCGGCAACATGGAGCTGATCCCGGGCAGCCACCGCAGCCAGGTGCCGTTGCCGCCCGACATCCGGACGAACCGGGGTGACGTCCCGATCGGCCACGTGATCTGCGCGCCGATCGGTTCGGTGCTGTTGTTCCACAACGGGGTGTGGCACCGCACGTACCGCCACGACGGTGAGCGCGACCGCTACACGGCGCACTACGTCTACAGCCCGCCGTGGGTCCGGCCCGCCGACCGGTTCACCAACTCCGAGGCGTTCCTGGAACGTACGACCCCGATGTGCCGCGCCCTGATGGGCGAGTTCGATCGACCGGATGCCCCCTACGGCGCCAGCTACGAACCACTCCCGTTCGAATAGTTCGTACGAGGCGGCCGACGCCGCCCGCCGTCGCCGAGGCGAAGTACCTCGGCACCTGACTCATCGCAGCGCCTCCGCTGCCAGGTGAGCCGATGTTGTCCAGCCGGCGGGATCCTCCATTCCGGGACGAACGAATCCCAGGGTGCCCGACAGCACGAGCGCGCCCAGCCAGGCCTCCTCGGTTTCGGAGAGTCGGCGTCGGGACTGGTAGCCAGCAATGAATGCCTGGTGGGTCTCCGGCGACACCGGGCCCCAGTTCCTGAACCGGGTGCCGAGCATGACGGCGCCATGAGCGAGGTCGACGACGGGATGGTCGAGCGTGACCTCCTCGAAGTCGAGCACCGCCCTGATCGTCGATCCCGCGCACAGGATGTTGGCGGACCGGATGTCGTTGTGAACGAGGTGAACGGAGAGATCGTGGTCCGGTGGCGCGGTGTCGAGCCAGTCGCGAAGCGCGTCCGTGGCCGGGACGGCTCGACCGCAACTCTCGATCGTACGACTCATCAGTACCCGAAGGGGCTGCCGTTCACGCCGGGCGCTCACCGCGACGACAGGTGTGACATCGGGATAGTGGGCGAGCGCCAGGTGGAGATCGGCCAGGACGCCGCCGGCTGCATACACCTGGTCCTGGTCTGTTACGTCGAGATGGGCACCGTCCACCACTTCCTGGAGTCCGAGCGATACACCGTCGATCTTGACCTGGTGGCTTCCGTCCAGCGCCGGAACGGGCCCGGACACCGGGAGACCTCGGCGTGCCAGCCAGTCGGTGAGCCGAGCCAGTTCGGCCAGTCGAGGAAAGAGGCTCGCCACGACCGACCACTTCGCGACCAGCCGGTGCGTGTCCGTCGTCAGCCACGCCAGTGCGTTGCCCGCGCTGATCACGAGACGCTCGCAGGAGTTCACCTGCAAACCCCAGTGTTTCGCCAGTACGACGCCAAGCCACTGGCAGGCCTCTTCCGCATCGGTGAACCCGAAGCGCTGGCGAAGGGCATCGTGAGGATCGCTGGCTTCCCACAGCATCGCCAGCTCTGGCGGTTTCGTCGCGGACATGCCCAAGAGTCCACCACAGGTCGGTGGCGATCCGCAGTGGAGGTCGCGTGCCGCGCGGGCCGCGCTGCCGAGTTCTGCTGTCCGCCAACGGTCAGAGCGTTGCGTGGATGGGCACAGCCATGGCGGGACTCTCAGGGAGTCATTCGTTCGGCCGGTTGTCGGCTCGAGGGTCGGTGTGGGGCTTGTCGTGGCTCTCTTCTGGGCTCTTGGCTGGGTGCTTGCCTCCGCTCGCCTGCTCCCAGGCTGACAGTAACGCCGAGTAGGCGATCGGCACGAGAAACATCCACCAGCCGACGTCAGTCATCACGAACACCGCGATGCAGACGCACCACACGAGCGGCGTCAGCCCGGCGGCGAACGTGCGCATTGCTGCGGCTTTGCGAGAACGAACGGCCAGCCTGGCATCCGCCGGGCTCGGCTGGCCGGATGCGACGCCGCGACCGGTGCCCGGGGCCGGCGAGCGGCCGAGAAGGGGATGCGGCTCGGGGAGATCGACGAACACCTTCCTGATCTCACCCCTGGTGCGTGCCGAGATGATCTGTGAGGAGCGCTCGCTGTGCTCGTCGATGTCGAGGCGCCCCGCTGCCAGATGCTCGGCGAGCATGCGCAGCGCGTCGTCACGCTCGGCATCGCCGACACGCAACTCGTCCATCGACACCAATTGAGTGTGCCAGATGGTACGCCGAATCGTGGACCTGTTGACCAGGACGCTTCTCGGTGCGCGGTCACGCCAGGTCCGGAAAGGCACCGGGGTGGTTCACCGCGGTGCCTCCCCGATGCCCCGAGTGCGGTTTCGCGCCCGTACACGAGTACGGCAGTGCACGATTCCACCGGATGTCCCATCCAGTGGGGCGTGTGGCTGGGATGGGGCCAGAGGATCTGGACAGGAGTCGGCCGCCGCTGTCACTCTCCGTCCATGACCGTGCTGTGGGTGTCTGCGGGGATTCTGGTCGTCCTGGCTGTGCTGGGCTATCTCAACATGCGCCAGCGCAGGAAGCGCGAAATGCTGACCTGGGACTCCGGCAGCGAGCGGCTGCAGTCCAGGGGAGATTCGGAGTCGCGGTATCCCCGGCCGCAGTACGGGTCATTCCCTTACTCCGGCGGTGGCGGCGGAGGCGACGGCGGTGGCGGAGGTGGGGGAGGTGGCGGAGGCGACGGCTGAGCGCCGAAGCCCCGGCCTGGCTATCCCGCGTCGCGCCGTGGGTCTTCACGGGCAAGTGTTCTGACCCACTCGGCGAGAGATGCTGCCGATCCTGTCAGTAGCGGTCCGGCATAGCCTCCCGACCTTCATCGCCTCGCTGCCTGCTCATCACGACGGTCGCGACGATGGCGATGATGCCCGCCACCATGAGAATCGCGCCCATCGCGTAGTCCTCGATGTAGGGCAGGTCGACGTGAACCGCCCAGGCAAGGACGGCGCCGACGGCGAAGAGCAGGATTCCAGTTCCCACGCCAGCTTCCGGACGTTCCGCTTTGAGAATCACCGACACGACGACAGAGGCGATTCCAGCGAGTACGAGGACGAGCCCGAGCGCGTCATCGCTGACGTACGGAAGGTCGATGTTGACCGCCCATGTCAAAGCGGCGCCGACAGCGATCAAGAAGATGCCTGTCCCGATTCCCATGGATCTCCTCCTGGTTGAATGGGTGAACCGATGCGAACTCCCCGTCACGCTGTAATTGCCGGAGTCGCCTTCCTACCGACCTTTTCGATGCCTGCCGCGTCCCGCGCGCACGACGGCGGGCTGTGCTTCCTCGGCCTGCATCTCCAGCCTGGCACGTCGTACGAACTCATCCTCGGTACAGGCTTCCACCTCCGTGATGTGGCCGCCGAGTTGGTGCCGTGCCAAGTGCGTCGTGACCGTTTCGGCCGCTGCCATGACAGCACCCGGGAGACTGTTCGCATCCATGTGGACACTGACGGAGAGGTCCCCGGGCGGAGTGGTGTTCCCCACTGTCGCTCCGTATCCGATCTCCTTCTGCAACTGCTGGCAGATCTCGGGTGGAACGATCGGGTGACCGGTTTGAATGCTCAGGTCAATCCACCATGTGGTCACTGGTTTCCCTCCCCTGGAAAACAGCAAAAAGGGGCCCCACCTTCGGGACCCCGTTCGCGCGTGACGCACCATTGCGCCCGGTCGCTCACCGCGCCGCTCCGCTTTGTGGTTTCGCGGTCGCACGGCGTACATCGCTTGTTGTGCTGGTGCTCTGTGCAGCAGGTAAGCGACCTAGGTGAAGTAACGCACGACGATAGAGCAGGTTACGCGATCCGGCCGCGTTCAACGC
Source organism: Actinopolymorpha sp. B9G3 (assembly GCF_040120725.1). Lineage (NCBI taxonomy): Bacteria > Bacillati > Actinomycetota > Actinomycetes > Propionibacteriales > Actinopolymorphaceae > Actinopolymorpha > Actinopolymorpha sp. B9G3. Next base: position 20,742 of record NZ_JBEEAB010000013.1, read on the forward strand.
GTGGTTGACGAAGTCGCGACGAAGGGCGTCCAGTGCCTCCACGCGGTCACGCGACTGCGGCGGGTCGTCGATCCAGCCGTAAGCCCTCGTCAGCGTCCAAGGCGGCCCCTGGCGACAGTCAGTCGTTCCAAGCCGTCGGTCAGAGGGCTGGTGGCAGCCCAATCGTTCCCGTCAAGGTCGACCACCACTCAACGCCCGCGCGGCAGCGCCTGGCCGAGCTCTGCGAGGAGAAGCTCGAGGGCCTGCCGTTCCCGGTCGGACGTACGACGTCGATCGTGGGTTACGGTCGAGCAATGTGGGCGTACCAGCTTGACGGGCCAGGCAGGATACGTGACGTCGACGTCGACCCGCCGCGACCGGCGGACCTGCGGCCGGGTGACCTCCTGCTCCGCTTCCTCGTCGGCGGCATCTGCGGCAGCGACGTACCCAAGTTCACCGGCGCGGCCCCGGCGGACGGCCACGACCAGCTGGGCCCGGGCTATCCGCTCCACGAGATCGTCGCGGAGGTGGTCGCGAGCGCGAGCGCGCGGTTTCGAGCCGGCGATCGCGTGGTGGGCGTCGCGCGGGGAGTACAGGGCCTGCGGGAGTACTCCGTCACGTCGGACTTCCTGGTGTGCGCCGTACCTGACCAGTTGCCCGGTCAGTTGCCCGACCGGTTGCCTGACCTGCAGGCGATCGCGGCCCAGCCCCTCGCCACGGTCCTCAGCGCGGTCGACCGGGCACCCGACGTCGCCGGTCGTACCGTCGCGGTGCTCGGCCTCGGGCCGATCGGCCTGCTGTTCGCCCACGTACTGAAGGCCCGGGGGGCGCGGTCCGTCGTCGGCGTCGACCCGGTTGACCGGACCGAGGTGGCGGCCGACTACGGCCTGGACGAGTCGGTCGCGTCCACCGCGTCGGCATGGGTTGCCGGGCTCGCCGACGACGACCGGGTGGATCTGTGTGTGGAGGCGGTCGGCCACCAGACCGCGACCCTCGCCGACGCCGTGCGCGCGGCGGCACCCGGCGGGCACGTGCTGGCGTTCGGGGTGGTCGACACCGAGGACCACGTGGTGCCGTTCAGGACGTTCTTCCGCAAGAACCTCTCGATGACAGCGGGTACGACGCCGCACGATCATTGGGTGCCCTACCTCGGCCGGGCGCTCGAGCTGCTCGCCGCGCGACCGCTGCCGGCGTACGTGACGCATGCCCTGCCGGTCACCGAGGCGCAGAAGGCGTACGACCTCGCCGCCACGCCGGCTCCCGGGCGGCTCAAGGTCGCCATGACCGCATGAGCCCACCATCCTCGGTGCTCATGGCGGCCAGTCTCACAGACATCTCGGGACCGAAGGGTGGTCAGGCTTCCGGCGGGATGATCCACACGTCGTCGGGGATCCGCTTCTCGAGCGCCTTGACCCGGGTGCCCAGCGCGCGGTCCTTGCCATCCCACACGACCAGCGCGCAGTCGGCCTGGGCGACGAGCCAGTCGTTGCGGCGGGCGATGACGCGGGCCGCCACCTGCGTGGACGTCGGCTTGTCCGGGGAGAACGTGAGGCTGGCCGAGGCCGCGTCCACCAGCTCCCGGAAGCTCGCCCGGCGGGCCTGCGGCCACACCTCGTCGGGGTTGGGGAACGCGAGCACCGGGACGTACGGCACCTTCGCCCGCGCCGCCGCCTGCGCTCCGAGCTGCTCCGCGCCGAGACCAAGACCGGTGAGCACCACGAGGTCGGGATGTACGGCACGGAGCCCCGCGAGGATCTCGGTCAGTTTGCGGCCGACCTGGGCGGCGACGGGATTGTCGTCGTACCCACCGAGTTGTGGCGGCCGAGGCCCGAAGACGACCACCCGGTAGCCGGCCGGTGCGGCGAGACCGCTGACCGCCTTACCGAACGCGGCCGTGCTGCGCTTGCGTTCGGGCTTGTCGGGCGGTCCCAGCTCCGCCGGCGGGCGTGAACCCGACCGTCCCGTCTGGGTACGTGCCGCCTCGGCGGCGAGCCGGTCGACGAGGTCGTTCATCGCATCGCCGCTGTGGCCTCGTACCCACTGGAAGGTGAGTTTCCCGTTGCGGGCATGGAACAGCTCGACCAGTGGCCGCCACAGGTCCTGGTTCGCGACCGGCTGGCGGGCGGCGTTCGTCCAGCCCTTGCGTTCCCAGGAGGCGTACCAGCGCTTGTTGAAGCAGTTCACGACGTACAGCGAGTCACTGACAACGGTCAGCGGGCCGTCCAGCGCGCGTACCGCCGACAACGCGGCCATGAGTTCCATCCGCTGGTTGGTGGTCTTCGGGTCGGCACCGCTCGCATGTGCGCCGCCGGGCACGGCCCATGCCCAACCACCCGGGCCGTCCGGGTTCTGCAGACAGGCGCCATCTGTGTAGACGGTCGTGGGCATCCACCCAGCATCTCGTACCGCCGCCGACACAGATCAGCGGGTACGCGTGTCGGTGGGATGAGCCACCGGGTCGCCGAGGGGTTGGGCGGGCCGGCGCAGTGGGTGCCGTGTGGGGGGTCAGAACGTGGGTTTCGCCAACAGCGTAAGGGATTTCTACTTCCACGCGTGCGGTTCCGCTGGTTGCCGCAATGATCATTTTGGACTATAGTCGAACGCATGAGCGACACGGGGGTGCGCGTCTCACCACTGCCGGAGGGGTTCACCGAGATGGTGCCCGGTCCCGGCTTGGCGGCTGCGTCGGCGCGGGTTGATCGTGATGCGTGTAACGGCTACGAGCTGGAGGAGCTGATCCGCGCGCGGCGGAAGCTGATCTCCTCCCTGGAGGCGGCCTGTCTGGCCGACGCGGCCGCACTCGCCTATTGTCCGGCCGGTCTGGTCGATGGTCCGGCGGACCGATCAGCGGTGCCGGAGCCCCATGGTTCGGCCTTGTTGGAGCAGTTGTTGGGGTGGTCGGCCTATCACGCCGACTGGTACCTCGACCTCGCCCTGCTCCTGAGAACTATGCCCCGGACCCGTGCGGCTCTGGCTGCCGGTCAGCTCGAGCTCGCCGACGCTCGCGCGATCGGCGAACGGATCCGCGTTCTGGAAACCGCGCAGGAGCGGCGTGCGGTGGAGGACGCCCTGTTCCCGGACGTGTTGGGGCTGCGGGCGGGATTGTTGCGAATCCGGGTCGAAGCCGAAGTGCTCAAGATCAACCCGGAAGCAGCCGTACTCAGGCACAAGCGGGCTCGGGCCAACCGTGGTGTCGACGTGTATCCAGCGATCGACGGGGTGGCCGACCTGCGGCTGCACGGGATACCTGCGGACCAGGCGGTCGAGGCGCACACCTACCTGGACGCCATGGCACGATCGATGAAGTCTGCCGGCGACGAACGCACCCTGCCCCAGCTTCGCGCCGACATCGCCGCCAGCCTGCTGTCCGGCCGCGCCGACATCACCACCTGCGGCAGTGGCGACGCCAGCCGGGCGGCCGCTGACGGTTCGAGTCCCGCCGGGAGCGACGCCACCGACACCGATCCGGGCTGCTCGCACACCGGCTGCGACCACGAGCATCACGACCGGTACTGCCCTTGCCCCGACTGCAAACCCGCCACGTACCGTCCCGATCCAGCCGGTTCGAGCGGCCCAGCCGGTTCGAGCGGCGCAGCCGTTTCGAGCGGCCCGCCCGGCCGCGACGACCAGGAAGGTGGCGGCGATGCCTGTTCCGGGCGTGACGAGGGCGTCTCCGACGGCCAGCCGGATGGGCAGGAACACGCGGACCGGCAGTCTGCGGGGTTCCAGCGGCCGCTGGTGCGGACCAGGGCGAAGATTCAACTCACCATCCCGCTCCTCGCCCTGCTCAACCTGTCCGGACAGCCCGCCGAACTCGGCGGCTACGGGCCGATCCTGCTCGAAACCGCCCGCCGGATCATGGCCAACCACCTGGACAACCCTGATGCCCTGTTCACGGTGGGGGTGACGCATCCGGTCACCGGGCGATTACTGTCCCTTCACCCTGTCCCACGCAGGTTCCTCCGCGGACTCGCCGCAGAGTTGGTCGAAGCGCTCAATCAACGCTGCGTCTGGTCAACGTGTCGCCGTCCGGCGAACACGTGCCAGCTCGATCACACCACCGACCATGCCGACGGCGGCGAGACCTCCGTCGACAACAGCGGCCCGCTCTGCCCGCGCCACCACACCCTCAAGAGCGAAGCCGAGTGGAAGCTCCAGCAGCCGACACCGGGGCATTTCACCTTCACCGACCCACACGGACGCACCTACCGGACCGAACCACCACGCCTCACCGACCCCGACCCCCTCGCCGACGGCGACCCGCCACCGTTCTGACGAGCCGACCCAGCTGAGAGTCGGCTCGGACGATCGACGGACGCCGGTGCGAGCTCCGCGAGCGCACCGGGCCAGGTCGGCGCGGTCTCCGGGCACCTGCCGCGACGTACGCCGAGTGCGGCGGTCCGCGGGTTACTCCTCAGGGCCGGCCAGCAGGAACCTGGCAAGTACGAACACCAGCCAGAGCACCAGCGCGACCGCGGGCGTGGCCTGCACGGGCCCCGGCCAGCCGCGCGCTCCCATCCTCCGGATGAGGACGATGACACCCCAGCTCAGCACGAGGACGACGACCGCGGCCGGGACGATGATCAGAAGGGAGATCGCGAAATACCAGCCACCGGCGCGGACCGGGTCGGTTCCAGGGACCGAGAAGAATCCCCACGCCACCAGGCCCAGGACTCCGGCAAGGACAACGCCGACCAGGCCCGCCGCCCACAGGTAGCCGCGTCCACCCGGAGCGGGATCGGGCAGGGGATTCAGGACTGTCGCATCGGATGTGGACGTCGACGTGGTTTCTCCGGCCATCGCGACCTCCTCGTCGGGCGGGTCTCGACCGACAGGTGTACCTGGTGCGCGGACGATAACCCCGGAACGGCCTGGCCGCCATAAGGCTGACCGCTGTTGGCATCCGAAGTGCAAGCGGGGGCCATGGTGCGTCCCGTGGCGGGTTGTCTCTTGTGCATGTGGAGGTCGAGTACCAATGCCAATGCCGCGTCGCAGTCGCCGCCCACCCAGAAGGCGTCGCGGTTCCTCCTGCAGATGGCGGGCAAGAGCGACGCCGGCAAGAGCACCATCGCTGGACCGCTGGCCCGCACATCCGGCGCGGTCACGCTCGACATCGACGTACTCAAGTCGACGGCGTTGGATATCGGGCTCGCATGGCACGACGCCGGAAGGATCGGGTACGAAGGCACCTGGTCACTCGCGGAATCCCTGCTCTGTCAGGGGATCAGCGTCATCATCGACAGCCCGTGCCGGTTCGAACGCATCGTGACCGAGGGCATGGCAATCTCACGCGCGTTCTCGGTGAACCCGCGGCGGGCGAAGGGTAGCCTCGCAGGCATGGCCACGGCGCTTGTCAGCGGCGATGGCCAGGTGTTGCCGCTCGCTGGCTGGGCGACCGCCGGGTCGGATACGTTGAAAAATCGAATGAGGTAAGGGGAACCGGCTGCCGCTGTCGTCTCGCGCGTCGGCTCGGTGTGCCTGCAGCCAGGCGGGTACGGTGAGAGGAGCAGGCTCGTGAAGATCACCGACGTGTCGGCATATCCGATCGCGGGAGAGCGCCGGTCGTCCCTGATCGTCGTCGTCGACACCGACGAGGGGATCTACGGCGTCGGTGAGGCTGGCGTGTCGGGCCACGAGGCGGCAGAGGCCGCGGCCTGCGTAGCCTTCCGGGACCTGATCGTCGGACAGGATCCGTTCCGGATCGAGCACCTGTGGCAGGTCATGTCGCGCGGACGGTTCTTTCCAGCCCGCGGCGCCATCGCGGCAGCGCTCTCCGCGGTCGACATCGCGTTGTGGGACATCAAAGGCAAGGCGCTCGACCAACCGGTCTACAACCTCCTCGGGGGTCGGGTCCGCGACTCCGTACCCTGCTACACCCACCTGCGGGCCACTCGTGGCGGTGACAGCGGGCTCGGCGATGCGAGTGACTGGTTGGCCCCGGCGCGCGCGGCTGTCGATGCCGGCTGGAAACACCTGCGCTACAGCCCCAATGACGAGAACGGAATACTCGAACCACGGCGTTCCGCGCGTCAGGCGGTGGAATTCACCCGTGCCCTGCGGGAGGAGTTCGGGCCGGACATCGAACTGTTGATCGACATCCATACCAGGTTGGGACTTCCCGAGGCACAGTACTTCTGCGACGCCGTCACCGAACTGCACCCGTTCTTCGTCGAGGACCCGTTGAGGTCGGAGTACGTCGAGGGTTACCGGCAGTTGAGGCGTTCGACCAGGGTGCCCCTCGCCGCCGGCGAACAGCTGGATTCGAAGGTCGCGTTCCGGCCGCTGATCGAAGAGGACCTGATTGACTACGCACGGATCGATCTGTGCATCGTCGGTGGCCTCACCGAGGCGGTGAAAGTCGCCGCGAGCTGTGAGACGCACGGAATTCGTACTGCGGTCCACAATCCGTTGGGCGTGGTGAGCACCGCCGCGTGCCTGCACTTCAACCTCGCGATGACGCCGTTCGGTATCCAGGAGCAGGCGTACCCACCGGGCATCGACACCGAGATCTTCCCCGTCCAGGCGTTCGAGCTCAGGCGTGGTTCACTGTTTCCTCATGACGCACCGGGTCTTGGCGTGGAGTTCGACCGGGAGGCGGCGCGGGCGCGGGAGTTCCGCGGCAGCGCCAAACTGCCGTTGCTGCGGCGGGCCGACGGTTCGTTCACGAACTGGTAGGCCGCCTGGCCGCGGAGCGTCACGTGCGTCGCATCACTTGGAGGAACGTTGACAGATCCGGTACGCATCGGCGTGGTCGGCGCGGGAACCCTTGCCCAGCGAGGGATTCTGCCCCACCTCAGCCAGGACGACGTGCAGGACCGCGTACGTGTTCAGGCCGTCTGTGACCCGGCCGAAGGCCGGGCAGCCGAGGTGGCCGCCCGGTTCGGGATTCCCCAGGCGTTCACCGACTATTCCGATCTCCTCGAACGCGGCGAGGTCGACGCGCTGACCATTGCCTCACCTATCGGGCTGCACTACGAGCAGTGTCGGGACGCGCTCGACGCGGGCAAGCACCTCCACGTCAACAAGTCCTTGACGACGACCGTGGCCGAGGCGACCGACCTCATCGACCGCGCCCACGCCGGCGGGCTGAGAATCGTCGCTTCGCCCGGAGAGATCCTCCGGCCCCAGCATGCTCACGTGCGGGAACTGATCGCCGGCGGCGCGATCGGGACTCTGTGCTGGGCGACGTGCGGTGCCGCTTTCGGCACCTACCATGAACAGGAGCCTGAGCGCACCAAACCCAGTGGTGCCTCGACGATCGATCCGTCGTGGTACTTCCGCCGGCCAGGAGGTGGCCCGCTCTATGACATGACGGTGTACTCCCTGCACGCGCTGACGTCCGTCCTCGGGCCGGCGCGTCGGATCACCGCGATGTCGGCCACCCGGATTCCGGAGCGGATGTTCCAGGGCAGGGCGGTCCAGTGCGACGCCCACGACAACACCGTGATGCTGCTCGACTTCGGCGACGGACTGTTCGCGATGGCCTACGGCACGGCGGCCGGTTCGATCAACAAGGGCTTCTACGGCAGCTTTTTCGGCACCGAGGGCTCGATCATCGGTATGGAGCGCAACGGCGAGGCGCTGGAGTTCCCCGGCAAGGAGATCGTCGACCAGGCCTCGGCGGAATGGATCGGTCGGCAGTGGGTGCTTCCGCACGTGGTGGGCCCGCATCGCGAACTCGACGAGGCACATGTCTTCGAGGACATCATGCAGCTCGTCGACTGGGTACGCGACGACCGGCCGTCCCCGGTCTCGGCCGAGCATGCCCGGCACGTCATCGACATCATCTCCTCGGCATACCGCTCCGCCGAGACGGGTCAGGCCTGCGACCTCACGACGACGTTCTGAGGCTCGTAGTACGGAACGCTGGTCACACGATCGGAGGCCGGCCGAGCCTGGTCATGTGCCACACCGTGCGCCAGCGGATCGGCCGGCGCCGGCCACAGCGCGACGTCCACCCCTCGGCGAACCCACCCCACCAGGCACGCAGGCCGGCGAGCGGCGGGCGGCGGATGACCGTGATCACGATCCACATGCTGAGGTAGATCGGCACCAGGATCGCCGGCAGGTGGCGGCGGGCGAGCCAGACCCGGTTGCGGGCGTTGAACCGGTAGTAGACCGCGTGCCGGCTCGGGTGCGTACGCGGATGTCGGAGCTCGATGTCAGGTCGGTACTCGATCCGCCACCCAGCATCGAGTGCGCGCCAGGCGAGGTCGGTCTCCTCGTGGGCGTAGAAGTACTCGGTCGGCCAGTCACCGATCTGGTCGAGCACCGCCATGCGTACGGCGGCGCCTCCGCCGAGGAACGTCGTGACCTGGGAGGCCCGGAACGGATCGTTGGCTCGCAGGCGGGGAATGTGGCGCCGCTGCGTGACGCCTTGTTCGTCAGCGATGCGGAAGCTGACGATGCCGAGGCTCGGATCGGTGGCGAACGCGGTACGCACCCGAGAGGCCGACGTCGGATCGGGCAGCAGCCCGTCGTCGTCGAGGTACATCACGACGTCGACACCGCCACGGGACCGCAGCGCCGACAGCGCAGCGTTGCGCCCACCCGACACGCCCAGGTTTCGCGGTAGGTCGATGCCCTCGACGCCGGGGGGAAGGGCGGGGAGGACAGTGCCATTGCCGATGACGACGATCCGCATCGGTGGTCCGGCCTGAGCTGCGACAGAACGCAACAGGGCAGCGAGTTCGGCGGGCCGGTCGCCGAGCGTGAGAATGACCACGCCGAGCCGGACTGCCGTGGCGGCGTCCGCCGTCCGCGCGGTCTGAAGCTGGCCGGATGTCCTCACGATCCCCCCGCCGGCGCAAGCCGACAACAATGACATGCGGGTGAAATACCCAGCAACGGATCGTAACGAACCCATAGGAGAACTCGCTGGGCCATTCCGGCATGAGAGCTGAATCGTTAGCTTCTCCGTCGCGCGGACACGAGTGCCTGCGGGGGTGCGCGATCTGGCCCGTTTTCGATGGGGTACGAGTACGGGCTGTCAACGACGGATTGACAACGTCGTGAACGAAAGAAGGGGCTGCGCGGAGGTGCGCAGCGATGGGTAGCTCCACACCCCCGCGTAGAGGCTGTTTCCCCGTCGCAGGTCCCGCCAATCTTCCCGATTTCTCGTGCGTACTGGTCCAGGCCGGACCGCGTTGGTGATCTCGCGAACCGATCTACGCCGATGCTGATTTGTGCAGGGCGCCGGCGTGATCGGCCAGGCCCTGGGCGCATGCCCTGACAAAGCCGCCGAGGATCCGGCGATAGAACCAGCCGGTTCCCGGCACCTTGGCATCGAAAGTCGAATGCCAACGAATGGTCGTACCGTCGTCGCTCTGTTCGAGATCGACATCCGCGCGGTAGTCGCGGACCGGTATCCCGCTCAGCAGGGTGTAGGAGAGCCGGCGATCCGGCCGTAGTTCCACGACTCGTTCCCGCGAAACTGCCCACCTGCTGCGGAAGACCCGGATGGCGCCCACCTCCTCGCCGCCGCCGTCGCCGGGCTGTTCCAGTCCGAACGTCACCATGGGCGACCAGTGTGGCCAACTCGCACCGTCGGTGAGGAGTGCGTAGACCACGGCGGGCGGGGCGGTGGAGTGCGCGCGAACGTCGATCTCATGACGACCCGTGTACCAGATGGTACATGGGTCGTCTGGCTCAGCTACCGCTCTTGCGGCGGAACGAGCGGCGCCCGGTCGTCGGACCGAAACCGTCGTGCACCTTCGAGCCGCCCTTGCCACTGCCCTCGGCGGAGCGGTGTTCGCCCTGCTGCTTCTGCTTGCGCTGCAGGCTCTCGCGGAACTTGCGGCGTACGTCGTCGCTCGGGTCCGCGGACCCCGCGTCGCCCGCGCCAGCAGCTGAAGCCTCCGCCGCGGAGTCGGGATCGGACTCGGCGACTGGCTCCGGGGTTGCGGAGTTCTTGGGCGCCTGCGCAGCTGCCTTGGAGGCGCTGCCACGCTTCTGATCTTGGCCGGCCATACGTACAGCCTGGCATGCTTCGGCCCGGGATGCGAACCCGATACCCCGACCGCGTGCCCGCGCCCCCGGGCTGTGCCTACGCCAGGGGGACTGAACCCGCTCGGTCACCTTCGCGGCCGGCTTCTCGGGGCACACTGGAAATCGTTACTTCACCCGGCGTTTGGTTTTTTGCCCTGCGGGCAAGCCTTCCCCCGTAATCGAAGGGCGGGGGATCTTCGGTGGCGACAGTTCGATCGCCAGCGCACGAGGCGCCAGTAACGCCTTCGGGGCGTTCGTTGGGCGCGATCGTCGTCAGCTGGATCACCTCCACCGACCACAAGGTCATCGGAAAGCTCTATCTCGCGACGTCGTTCTCCTTCTTTCTCGTCGCCGGCCTGATGGCGATGTTGATGCGGGCGGAGCTCGCGGTGCCCGGTATGCAGGTTCTCGGCACGGTCAAGGGCCCGGAGATCTACAACCAGCTCTTCACCATGCACGGCACGATCATGCTGTTGCTGTTCGCCACACCGCTGTTCGTCGGGTTCGCCAACGTCATCATGCCGCTGCAGATCGGCGCACCCGATGTGGCGTTCCCGCGACTGAACATGCTCAGCTACTGGATGTTCCTGTTCGGTGGGCTGATCGTCCTGGCAGGATTCATCACCCCGAACGGCGCAGCGAGTTTCGGGTGGACCGGCTACGCCACCCTCAACAGTGTCGTCCATTCGCCGACCATCGGCGCGGACCTGTGGGTGATGGGTCTCTATCTCGCCGGGCTCGGCACGATCCTTGGTGGCGTCAACTTCATCACGACGATCATGTGCCTGCGTGCGCCCGGCATGACGATGTTCCGAATGCCGATCTTCACCTGGAACACGTTGATCACCAGCGTGATGGTCATCATGGCGTTCCCGATCCTCGCTGGAGCGCTGCTCGAACTCGAGGCTGACCGGCGACTCGGCGCCCACGTCTTCGATGCCGCGACCGGCGGGCCGATCCTGTGGCAGCACCTGTTCTGGTTCTTCGGCCATCCCGAGGTCTACATCATCGCGTTGCCGTTCTTCGGCATCGTGACCGAAGTGATTCCGGTGTTCAGTCGCAAACCCCTCTTCGGGTACTCCGGCATGGTCGCGGCGACGATCGCCATCGCGTTGCTGTCGATGACCGTGTGGGCACATCACATGTTCGCCACGGGCAGCGTCTACCTGCCGTTCTTCTCGCTGTTGAGCTTCCTCATCGCCGTTCCGACCGGAATCAAGTTCTTCAACTGGATCGGCACGATGTGGCGTGGGTCGATGACCTTCGAGACCCCCATGCTCTGGTCGGTCGGCTTCCTGGTGACGTTCCTGTTCGGCGGGATGACCGGAGTGATCCTGGCGTCGCCGCCGATGGACTTCACCGTCACCGACACCTACTTCGTGGTCGGTCACTTCCACTATGTCGTGTTTGGCACTGTCGTGTTCGCGATGTTCGCGGGCTTCTACTTCTGGTGGCCCAAGATGACCGGCCGGATGCTCGACGAAACGCTCGGCAAGGTGCATTTCTGGACATTGTTCGTTGGCTTTCATACGACATTCCTGGTCCAGCACTGGCTGGGCGCGGAGGGAATGCCGAGAAGGTACGTCGACTACCTGCCGGGGGACGGTTTCACGACGCTCAACATCATCTCGTCGGTGGGTGCGTTCCTGCTCGGCATGTCGACTCTGCCCTTCCTGCTCAACGTCGTCCTATCCCGGCGGAACCCGCTGGTGGGAGTCGACGACCCATGGGGCTGGGGGCGCTCGCTCGAGTGGGCGACGTCATGTCCGCCGCCACGGCACAACTTCACGTCGATGCCGCGCATCCGGTCAGATAGCCCCGCATTCGAAGTTCATCACCCGGAGATTACGCGACTCGAATTGGAGCAATACAACGGTAGGAGCACACCAGAACGAGATGCTGGCAATTCCTGGGGCCTTTCGAAGAGGGAAGAGGAGTAGCAACCGATGGAGCAGAACTACACGCTCGATGTGTCGCCTGACGTCGAATCCGCGCCGCAGGGTGCCGCCGCGGACGGTTCGGCCGCCTGCATCCCGGGCCAGCGCGCCGATGCCGACGGGCAAGCGAACGTCGTGAAGGCCGGACGGGGACGTCCGTCCTTGGGGGGACAGGGCAGGTCGCCGCAGGTAACGTTCCGGGCGCCGCCGTCGTTGCGCGCGCAGGCGGAGGAGCGCGCGGCCAGAGACGGCAAGACCGTGTCGCAGCTGGCGAGGGAAGCCTTCGAGATGTACCTCACCAGCTGACGCTGGTGAGTGCGTACGGACATCGATCCGACGCGGAGCGAACCGAACCCCGCGATCGAACGGCCCGGACCCGCCAGCAACACGCGTAGATTCCCCACGATGCACGGTGAACCCACCGTGCATCGTGGGGATATTCATGTCTGTCCGATCATTCCGCAGCCACCCGGTAGCCCTGGCGTGGGGCCGGGGCCCGGTATCACGGCTCGGCTCGGATGACTCGGATGAGAGGTCAGGACCGGATGCGCGGAGGAAGCGAGATCTGCATCGTCGCCGCGTGTTCGTTGGGCGCGTCCTTGGCGGCCGAGCGCAGCCACATGCGCCGGTAGGGCCCGCTGGCATGGATCAGATCGGTCGGGGCTCCTCGCTGGACCACCCGTCCGCCCGCCAACACGATGATCTCGTCCACCACGCTGAGCCCGGCCAGCCGGTGCGTGACCAGCAGAGTCGTCCGTCCCTGCGTGGCCACCAGCAGATCCCGCATCAGCGCGGACGCCGTGGCGTCGTCGACGTGTGCGGTGGGCTCGTCCAGCAACAGGATGGCCGGATCGGCGAGGAGCGTCCGCGCGAGGGCGAGGCGCTGGCGTTCGCCGCCGGAGAGTCGTACGCCCCGTTCACCCACCGGGGTGTCGAGGCCCAGGGGAAGCCGACCGACCCACCGCCACATCCGGGCCCGCTCCAACGCCTCCGACAGCTGCTCCTCGGTCGCGTCAGGACGGCCGAGCAGCAGGTTGTTGCGGATCGTCGCGTCGAACAGATGCGCATCCTGCGCGCACGCGGCGATCGCGTTTCGACGTGCTCCGTCGTCAAGCGCCGCCAGATCGACGCTTTCGCCACCGGCACCGACGACCTGGATGCTCCCCGTCTCTGGTGGCAGGAACCCCAGGATCGCCGTGACGAGCGTGCTCTTACCGGCGCCGCTCTCGCCGACGATCGCCACCCGTTTGCCTGGTTCGAGCGTCAGGTCGATCTCGTACAGCGTGGGCGCTGCCGCCCCCGGCCACCGCACTGCCAGGTCACGGATCTCGAGCGTCAACGATCCGACGGGCGCCGGCAGGTGGCCGTCATCCGTCGATGGCCTCGGCAGGTCGGCGAGGGCGCGGAGCCGGTCGACCGCCCGTAGTCCGCGGGCGAGCTGGTGGAACGCCATCGGCAACGGAGTTGCCACCTCGAACGCCGCGAGCGCGGTCAGCGCCAGCACGGGAAGGAGGACGCCGGACACCTCGCCGGACCGGACCGCGGGGATGCCCACCACCAGCTCGCCGAGCACCGTCAGGCCGGCGGCTGCCGTCGTCATGGCGGCAGCCGCGCTGGCCGACGCCGCCGTCCGCTTCGCCCGCAGGGTGAGCTCGCTGTCTTCGGCGTCGAGGCGTTCGAGCCAGCGATGAGCGGCACTGTGGGCGGTCAGGTCGGCCAGCCCGCTGAGGAGTTCGACGACCGAACCGGTGAGCGTTCCCCGCGCCGGCGCCACCCGCCGATCAGCGACCTTCGCGGCCCTGAGCGCCACCAGTGGCGTGACGACACCGGCGAAGAGGAGGCCGGCAGCAAGGACCGCACCGCCGGCGGGAAGGAAGTAACCGAGCCCGACCGTGGCTGCCGTACCGCTGATCACGGCCACGCCGATCGGCAGCAGGCCGCGAACCAGCAGGTCCTGGACGGCATCGACGTCGTGGACGAGCCGCCCGAGTGCGTCCCCGCTGTGCAGCCGGCCAAGGCCAGCCGGTGCGGCCAGCTCCAGGTCGTCGTACACCCGGACCCGCGTGCGGGCCATCACCCGGAACGCGGCGTCGTGGCTGATCAGGCGTTCGACGTAGCGGAGTACGCCACGGCTGAGGCCGAACGCGCGTACGCAGACGATGGCCACCGTGAGGGTCACGATCGGCGGCTGCTGCGCTGCCCGGGACACCAGATAGGCCGACGTCGCCGCGAGCCCGATCGCGCAGCCCAACGCGGCCGAGCCCAGGACCGCCGCACAGCACAGGCGCAGCAGTTCCGGTCGAGCGGCGCGGACCAGCCAGCGGACGGAGCTCGGCCGCCGACCCGTCGCCCGGCGGTCGGAGCTTGCGCGGCGGCCGGCTGACCCGCGGTCGTCGGCGGCGTCAGCATCGAGGTCAGGGGCGTCAAAGTCCGCAACGCCGTCGCCCGCAGCGTCAACGCCCGCAGTGTCGTCCCCCGCAGTGTCGTCGCGCCAGTGGGTCATGCGGGCACTCCCAGCCGATCAAGGCGTACGACGTGATGGCACAACCGCAGCAGGCCGGGCCGGTGGGTGACGAGGATGACCGTACGTCCGGTGAGGACCGCGGGAAGAGCCTGGAGCAACGCGGTCTCGGTCTCGGGATCGACACCTTCGGTCGGCTCGTCGAGCAGCAGCAGGGGTGCGTCGCGCAACAACGCGCGGGCCAGCGCGACCCGGCGGCGCTGACCGGCGGACAGGCCGAGCCCGCGTTCACCGATCTCCAGCGTCATCGAGACGTCGACCGCGGCCGACCTGGCCGCCCGGGCGATGGCGTCGGCGTCGGCGTGCGGGTCGCGGAGGGCGATGTTGTCGGCGACCGTACCGGCGAACAGCACCGGATCCTGCGGGAGCCACCCGATCCGGCTTCGCCAGGCGTCGGCGTCGAGCGTCGCGAGATCGATGTCGTCGACAAGGACCCGGCCATGGTCGGGACGAACGAAGCCGAGCAGCAAAGCGAGCACGGTCGACTTGCCCGCCCCACTTGGCGCCACGAGACCGGTGACCTGGCCTGGCGCCAGCTCCACCGACAGGTCCTCGAGCGGTGGGTGCGCCCGATCGCTGCCGAGGACGGTGACGTCGTCGAGCCGGATCGCTGCGGTACGCGGATCGGGTACCGGCTGGTGGTAGTGGCCGGCGCGCGGTCGATCGGCGGTGAGGCTCGGCCCCGGGACCGGTTGTTCCAGGACGCTGAACATGTCCGCAGCGGCGCTGAGACCTTCGGCGCTGGCGTGATAGTGCGCGGCGCCTTGTCGCAGCGGCCAGTACGCCTCCGGCACCAGCAGCAGGACGAAGAGTGCCGTCCGCAGGTCGAGCTCGCCCCCGGCGACCCGCACGGCGATCGCGACCGCCACGACGACGAACGACAACGCGGCGGTGAGCTCCAGTGCCAGCGACGTCAGGAACGCCACCCTCATGGTCGAGAGGCTCGCCCGGCGCTGCTGGTCGGCGAGACGGGCGATGATCGTCGACTGCGCCCTGGACCTGCCGAAGGCCTTGAGCGTGCCCAACCCGGACAGGATGTCGAGGAAATGGTGCGCAAGTGCCTGCAGGGCGTCCCACTGCCGATTCACCCGGCGGCGGGTGGCGACGCCGACCAGCACCATGAACGCCGGGATCAGCGGCACGGTCACGATCACGACGAGCGCACTCGCCCGATCCGTACCGGCCAGCATGGCGATCACCGCGACGGGTATCAGCCCGGCCAGAACGAGCTGCGGAAGGTAGCGCGAAAAGTACGAGTCCAGCGCGTCGATCCCGCGCGTCGTAAGACTCGCCAGCTCACCGCTCCGCTCGCCTGCCAGCCAGCGCGGCCCGAGGCGTACGACATGGTGTAACAGGTGTTGGCGCAGCTCCTGCTTGACAGCGGTCGAGGTCCGGTGCGCGGCTACCTCAGCCGCCCACGCCAGCAACGCGCGGGCGCAGATCGTGAGAAGGAGAATCACGAGGGGTACGGCGAGTGCCGTGAGGTCCCGCTGCTGTTCGAACGCCAGCACGAGGACGGTCGCGAGCACGTACGCCTGCGCAAGGATGAGGCTCGCCTGGGTGATCCCGATCGCCACCATGGAGGTGAGGTAGCCACGCGTGGCGCGGGCGTAGCGCAGCAGACGTCGATCGAACGCCTGCATCAGCAGGACCGGACGTCAGGGCGCGACAAGGCAGACATGAGGGACATAAGGGTATTCCCGCGGATCGTTGATCACACGGCGGCCATGGTGGAACCTCCCCGCGAGTCGCGCGGCGGTCAGGCTCATGCGTCGGGCACGCTCATGGTCGCGCGGTGGGGGGCCTGATCACGGACACGATCACGATCATCGGAACGGCGGTCCGTCTCGCGGTGGCTGGCGCTGGGTGGGCACCTCGTCGTCGGTGAGGCGTACACGGGAGGCGGGATGTTCGACCAGGGCGAGCACCCGGCTGGCCATGAATCGCGCGGTGCGGACGGGGGTGCCGCCTCTCGTCACCTCGCTCACCTCGATGATTCCCCGGCCGGTCGTGATCTCGACGCGCCGGCCCATCCGGGTGGCGATCACCTCGTAGGTCCGCGTCTCGCCACCGGCATCGATCACGATCTCGACCCGGTCGCCCTTCATACGTCGATCGTCGTCCATCAACCGGGCCGGCGTCTGCGAATCGTGGACGTTCCGCCGGACTCGGACGACCTGCGACCATCACCTGACTGGCGCCGTGGGCCGTCGGGCACTGTCGCCGGTCAGAAGCTCGCGAAGAGGTACGGCGTCGCTGGGGGAAACAGCGTGCGCAGGGCCTGGGCCGCTTCGGTGTCGATCTTTCCGTAGCCCTGCAGCGCGACCTCCGCCGGATCGAGTACGCCGTAGACGAGCGCGGCCAGGCCGTGGGACGTCAGCGTCGCGGTGGGTGGCCCCGAGCCCGCGCCGGAACCCGAGCCTGCGCCGCCGGATCGGGTCGGCTCGGAGCTGACCTCCAACTCGCTTGTCGTACCGTCGAGCAGCCACGTCCCCGCGACGAACGGATCGTCGACGACCTCGACCCGCACGCGTGAGGAGCCGACCGAGATCCCGGCGAGCCCTTCGACGGACAGCACCCGGCCCATCGGTGCACTGTGGAGCGGGCTGGCGATCTTGGTTTCGTCGGTGTAGCGGATGTCGGTGTACCACAGGTCCGGCCGGCCGTCCGGCGGCAGTTCGAAGGTGAAAGCGGAGTACTGCTCGGCGTGCAGCCCCAACCACTGCAGCAGCAACACCCGACCGGCCAGACCGCGGCTGAGGAACCGGGAACCCTGCAACTCGTGGCCGAATCCGTTCGTACGGTAGAGGAGCGCGCCGACCACCTCGTCGTCCTGGCGGGCGAGGATCACCCAGTGGCTGTCCGAGTCGCGAAGCTCGGTGACGCTACGGCGAGGGGGCACCGAGAAGCCGTGGCGCTCGCCGAGCAGTTGTTCGATGAAGCGGTGGTAGTCGTCGAACGCGGCACCGATCCGGTGCAGACTCAGCTCGCCCCCCGGCACCTCCGCGTGGCGGATCCGGTGGAGTCCGTCAGGGAAGAGCCGGATGCTGCGCGGCTTGGGGAAGCCGACGTAGCCCGCGCGTTCGTAGAACGACATCCGGTACGGATAGAGGGTGCTGACCACGTGTCCGCTGTCGCGCATCTCGCCGTGCAGCCTGGTGAGCAGGCGGGCGACATGCCCCTGCCGCCGGGCCGCGGGATGCGTCGCCACACCACTCACACCGAGCATGGGGAGCGTCCGGCCGCGGACGTGCTGGCGCATCGGGATCCCCACCGCGGTGGCGGAGGCCTCGGCGCCGGTGAACGACACCAGCGTCACGTTGTCCTCGCGGTAGGCCAGAGACCGCCGCCAGCCGTCGACCTGGGGCGCGGCGGCCACCGGGGTGGCGCCGAAGGCGTAGTCCTGCAGGGGGTACGCGGTGGCGAGCAGTTCCTCGCCCGTGACCCGCCGGATGGTCGATGAGGTGTCTGTCACGAGCCGGCACGTTACTCCGAGCTGTGGGATCGCTTCGCGCCGGGAAAACCTCCGACGACGCGCGGAGCCTCGTGGGTGTCGGTCGAGAGGGAAAGGTGGCGGCGATACGCGGTCGGGGTGAGCCCGACGAGGGACCGGAACCGGCGGGCGAAGTACGTCGGATCCGGCCAACCCACGAGGGCACCCACCCGGGCCACCGGCAGCGTTGTCCGGGCCAGCATTCCTGCCGCATTCTCCGCCCGCAGCCGCGAGAGGTACGCGATCGGTGACAGCCCGACATGTCGCCGGAACAGCCTCGTGAGATATGTCGGATCCAGGCTCACCAGCCGGGCCAGATCCGCCACCTGCCAGGGATGCTCGGGCTCGGTGTCGAGGTGCGCGCATGCGGCGGCGACCGCGGGGTGGACCGTACCGGCGGCCCGCGCCGACGGGTCGCCGTCCGCACCGGCGTCCATGCCCGCTACACCGCCCGCGATCCGGCCGAGCACGCCGAGCAACTGTCCGAGCAGCACGATCCGGTGCGCCGGTGGGGACGTGGGAGGCGCGGCCAGCCGCTGCCGCAGGAGGTCGATCTCGGCGATCGTGTCGTCGGCGTCGGTGGCACTGATCCTCCTCCGCAGAACGCCGTGGCTCCCGGTGGCCAGCGGCCCGGTCCACAACAGGTCCCGGACGCCCGGATCGTCACGCAGGAAGCCAAGATCCGTCCGGAGCGCGGACATGGAGACGCAGGTGTTGGCGACGACGAGGTGATCGCAGGCGACGAAGCCGTGCCAGGCGCCCGGGCGCAGGACGAACACGGCTCCCCGGCGTACCTCCTCCTCTCCCTGCGCACACACGTGCCGGCCGGTCCCTCCGCCCACGACGGCGATCTCGCAGAAGTCGTGCCCGTGGATCTCGGTGCCGCCCTCGAGGTCGTAGATGCCGGCGAGCACCGGCAGGGCCGCGGCACGGAACAGGTCGTGCTCGCGGTAGACCGGTGCGGGTCCGCTGGCTGCCGACGCCATCGAGGGATCGTACGCCGGTTTCGGATGCCGACGGGACCACCGGCTCCGGTCGGCGAGGTCAGGATCGTCCGAGTGCTGGTCGGGATCGGCCTAGCCGCGTCACCGGGGAGAGGGCCAGCCTGGGGGCAGGCACCGACACCCGGTCCTGGGAGGCTCACATGACCACCGACGAGACGGACGTACGACGCGGCGACGTCGACCCGGCCACCGGCGCCATTCCCACGGCGCTGGTCGAGTCGTATCGCCAGGATGGTTTCGTCCGAGTCCGTGGAGTACTCGCACCCGCGGAGGTCGACAGGTTCCGCGCCGCGGCCGAGGCGTACCTCGAAGCCCATCGTTCGGAGAGCAATGCCGGAGGTGGGGTCTTCACCCAGCTGGTCAACGTCTGGCAACGCGATCCCACGATCCGTGAGCTGACGCTGCATCCCCGCGTGGCGGGCGTCGCCGAGCAGCTCATCGGGACATCCGTACGCATCTGGCACGACCACATGCTGGTGAAGGAACCGCACAACGACGTGGCGACGGAGTTCCACCAGGACCGGCCGTACTGGCCGCACGCCGGTGACCGGCTCTCGGTGTCGGCGTGGATCGCTCTGGTCGACGTACCACCCGAACGCGGTTGCATGACGTTCCTGCCCGGAACGCAACGGCTGACCGGGTTCCGGCCGCAGAACCTGCGCGACGAGGAGGACCTGTTCACGGTCGACCCCTCGCTGCGCTGGTCTCCCCGGGTGACGGTCCCGTTGCGAGCCGGGGACTGCACGTTCCACTCCAGCTACACCGGGCACATGGCGCTGCCCAACCGCACCGATCAGGCGAGGCTCGCGCATGTGTCCATCTACATGGACGCGGCGACGACGTACACCGGCGCACCGCACGTCGTCACCGATCCGCTGGGCCTTCGGCCGGGCGACCCGCTCGACGGCGAAACGTTCCCCCGCCCACGCAGCTGAGCCCGGCCGGGGATTCGGACGAAGTATGGGGCCGCATGAGACCCCGAGGAGGAGTCTTGACGATGCATGATCTTTCGCGCAGGAGGTTTCTCGGCGTTGTCGCGGCCGGTGTCGTGGTGGGGGGCTGCTCCGGGCAGGACGGCACGGGTTCGAACGGCGGCGGTGGTGCAGGAGGCACCCCCAAGCCGGGTCAGTACAAGGAATCGCCTGTTCTCGCGGCTCGGGTGAAGTCCGGTGACCTGCCGCCGCTTGCGGAGCGGCTGCCGAAGGAGCCGTTCGTCGTCCGGCCGGGCGTGCTGGTGGACGAGAAGTTCGTCAAGCTGGCGCAGGGCAAGTACGGCGGGACGCTCCAGCTTCCCCAGGAGTTGCCGAACTTCGACCCGCACGTCTTCCTCGGCAACATCGAGCCCATGCTCTGGGCACCCAACGGGTTTGGTTATGCACAGGGCGAGACGCTCGTGGGCAATGTGGTCGCCGGTTACGAGGCGAACAACGACAACACCGTGTTCACGTTCCACATGCGGGACGGGTTGAAGTGGTCCGACGGTGAGCCGGTGACGACCGAGGATGTGCGGTTCGCGTTCGAGGATGTGCTTTATAACAAGGAGATCACGCCGATCTTCCCGGACTATCTGCAGGCGGCCCGTCGTACGAGCAATGCGCCGGCGAAGTTGGAGGTGATCGACGACTTCACGTTCAGCCTGACCTTCGACGCGGAGTACGGCACTTTTCCCGCGCAGGTCGGGATCGCCCAGTGGCGCAGTTACGGCGACATCATCAAGCCGAGGCACTACCTGGAGCAGTTCCACGAGAAGTACGCGGACAAGGCGAAGTTGCGGGAGATGCTGAAGGAGGAGTCGATTCCCGCCGACCAGTGGTTCAACCTGTTCATCGCCAAGCAGATGGGCGCCTGGCTCGACGTCTCGAACGAGCAGTTCATGGGGCATCCGACGTTGACGGCGTGGGTGATGTCGAAGGCCAGCGACGGGGTGTTCGGCTTCGAACGTAATCCGTACTATTTCAAGCTCGACTCGGCGGGGAGTCAGCTGCCGTACATCGACGAGCTTCGTTCGCAGCTGGTGCAGGACAAGGAGACGTTGACCTCGCGGGCGTTGTTCGGTGAGTTCGACTATCTGGGTGAGCGGGCGTCGCTGCGGCAGATCTCGCTGATCGCGGAGAAGGCGGACAAGGGCGAGGTCACCATGCATGTGGCGCGGATGCACCGGCTCCCGATCAGCTTCGCGCTGAACCTGACCCATCCCGACAAGGTGTGGCGCGAGGTCGTGCGCGACGTCAACTTCCGCCGGGCGCTGGACCTGGCCATCAACCGTGAGGAGATCATCGAGAACTTCTACCTCGGTGAGTTCGCCAGCATTCCCACGCAGACGAGCAACGGAAAGTACGACGTGGCGGAGGCGAACCGGCTGCTGGATGACATGGGGCTCGCCGAGAAGGACGGCGACGGATTTCGGCTGGGCCCCGACGGGACACGCTTCCGCATTCCGTTCGAAGTCCAGGACGCTTCCGAGGACCACATCCCGATGAGCGAGCTCATCGCTGAACACTGGAAGAAGGTCGGCGTCTTCACCACGGTGCGCAAGCTCGATGCGACAGTTGCCGGCGAGCGCCAGGAGGCGAACCAGATCAAGGCGACTGGCCTCTGGGCTGCCCATGACATGTGGTCGAGTGCCGGGTGGGACGACTATCTTCCGGGAACCTACTGGGGTCCGCTCTGGGCCTTGTGGAACAGCACCCAGGGCGAGGACGGCGAGGAGCCCATTCCCGAGGTCAAGGAACTTTTCGAGCTGCACGGACAGTTCATGTCCGCAACGATCGGCTCGCCAGAGGGCAAGGCCGCCCTGGAGGGCATCCTCGAGAGTCATCGCGACAATGTCTGGACGTTCAACCCGGTCGAGCGCTCCTACTATCCGACGTTCTGGACCAAGCGCGTCAAGAATGTGCCGGAAGGTGTCAAGGAAGAAGTGTTCGGAATCGTCGTCAACATCAGCATGGAGCAGTGGTACATCGACGGTTGAGCACAGGAGCTCGGACGGGCTCCACCCAGCACGGTGATCAGCTGTCATCCGGTGGTCGGGCCCGACCCGCGGGCGGACCGGTACGCCGGGCGGCCAACACGTCGCCGATGAAGAAGTCGTAGACGAGTACCCCGATCACACCGCCCACGAGCGGCCCGACGATCGGGATCCAGAAGTACCAGCTGAACGCCCCCGGATCCGTACCAGGTAACGCGGTCTCACCCCAACCCGCCAGCCACGCGAAGACGCGCGGTCCGAAGTCGCGGGCGGGGTTGATGGCGTAGCCCGCGTTCGCGCCGTACGAGATGCCGATGGCGGCGACGATCAGGCCGATGATGAACGGCCCCATGTTCGCCTGAACCGCCATGTTCCGCCGGTCGATGACGGCGACGATGAGCAGGAGCAGGAGGGCAGTGCCGACTACCTGGTCGACGAACGGCCCGACCCAGCTTCCGTGGAAGTAGCCCGCTGGTACCGTCGCGAAGATCGAGAACGTACTGAGTGCTTCGCCGGACCCCCGAGGTGTGTGCGCAGCCGTGTTGTAGGCGTTGATCGCCGATTCGTACACGGCGTAGACGACCGCCGCTCCGGCGAACGCGCCGAGCACCTGGGCGACGACGTACGGACCGACCTTCGACCACGGGAACTGCCGGCGCACCGCGAACCCCAGCGTGACGGCCGGGTTGATGTGTGCCCCGCTGACCCCTCCCGCGACGTACACCCCGAACGTCACCGCGAACGCCCATCCGAACGCGATCAGGAGCCAGTCACCCGCGGCCTCGAAGATGACCGTCGGTCCACCCGTGCGGCCCGAGCCGGGCAGGCCGGCGACAGCCATCGCGACCGCGCCGTCGCCGAAGAGGATGAGGACGAACGTACCCAGGAACTCCGCCAGGGTCTCGCCCCACAGCCCGCCGACGCGCTTCAGCCCACGCGGGCTCCTTCGCAGCGCGGGGATCTCTTCACTCACCGTCCCACCCCTGGTGTCCCACCCACGCACGATCAGGCCCGTGGGTACGAAAGGGCCATACCCGCAGCGGTCCCGCGCCCTTCCGGATGCCGCCGGTCTTCGCGCCCAGGTGAGGAAAAGACATGCCTGTGCTTCAGCCTGGGCACCCGGTTCCACCGTCGATGACCCGTTCGGGACGCGTTTCGTGTTCGGCGCGGCGTAGGTACGTAAAAGACACAGTGCAGGTGGTGTTCGTCCCAGCCTGGCCCCGACCTTTTGTCCTACGTACGAAGGGAGGCGACGTCGTGGACCTGGCTGACTCGCGACGCACGGGCCGCGTGGCCGCACTCGCCCTGGCGGGCGTCCTTGTCGTCGGCCTACCAGCGGGAGCTGCCGCGGAACCCGGTACGGGCTCCGGATCTGGCGAGGGCTCCGGATCTGGCGCGGGCCAGGAAACGGTCCCGAGCTCCCAACTGGTCCATGACGCTCAGGTGCGCGCACGGGCCGCGGCGTCGTCGCTCGGCCAGCTCCAGGCACGCCTCGCCCGCGCGGACAACCGCCTTCGCCGGCTCGACGTCGCCGCCCAGCAGGCGGTGGAGCACTACAGCACGGCCGTCTATCGGCGGACGCAGGCCGCGGACGCGGTACGGGTGACGACGGCACAGGCCTCAGCGGCCAGGCGCACGACCGAACGGCGCCGCCAGGCGGTTGCCGAGATCGCGGCCGCGACGTACCGACTCGATCCGGGGTTGGGCCCGATGTCGACCTACCTCGATGCCGCCGGGCCGGAAGACCTGCTGGACCAGACGATCACCATGACCATGGTGTCCGCCACGGTCGCGAGCCGGTACGAAGCGCTTCGCGTCAGCCAGTCGGTGTCGGCCGTTTTCGAGGCCCAGGCACGAGACGCCCTCGACATCGGACGCAGGGCCGCCGCCGCGGCGGACACTGCCCGGCGGCAGGTGAAGGCCTCGGTCGCGTCACAGTCACGGTCGGTCGACAGCCTCACCGCCCAGAAGCGCGCGTTGCTGGTCCGGCTCGCGAGGCTCGAACGCGTGTCCGTACGACTCGCGGCCGCGCGTCAGCACGCGCTCGAACGCAGGGCCCGGCAGCGTGCCGAAGAGGCGCGCAAGCGGGCGGAGGAAAGGCGGCGCGACCTGCCGCCGGACGACGGTGATGACGGTGGCGGCGGTGGCGGCGGTCCGACCACGCGGCAACGTGAGCGTGCGGTGGGGTACGCGCTCGCCCAGCTCGGTGAGCCGTACGTCTTCGGCGCCGACGGACCCGACAGCTGGGACTGTTCCGGGCTGACGATGCGGGCGTGGGAGGCGGCGGGTGTTTCGATGCCGCACTTCGCCCGCGGCCAGTACTGGCAGTCGAAGCGGATCCGGCTGGCCGCGCTCCGCCGGGGCGATCTGGTGTTCTGGGCCAGCGATCCGGAGGACTCGAACACGATCCACCATGTGGCGATGTACCTCGGGCGCGGCCGGATGGTCCATGCTCCACGACCGGGACGCGATGTCGAGCGGAGGTCCCTGTGGTACATGGGGACGCCCACCCACGTCGCGCAGGTCCGCTGAGCGTCCTGGGAGACTGTGAGCCTCATGCGCAGGCTCATCGCGTTCCTCACCGACTACGGCACCCGGGACGGGTTCGTCGCCGTGTGCCACGGAATTCTGGCCCGCTCGGCGCCTGATACCCGGGTGCTCGACGTGAGCCACGATGTCCCGCCGCAGAACGTGCGGCACGGCGCCGCGGTGCTCGCCCGGGTGGCGCCCTACCTTCCGCCGGCGATCTACGTCGGTGTCGTCGATCCTGGAGTGGGTACGTCGCGCCGGGGTGTCGCCCTGCTCGCCGGACCGAGCCTGCTCCTCGGACCCGACAACGGCCTGCTCATCCCGGCCGCCGAGATCCTCGGCGGTGTCCGTCAGGCGTACGCCCTCACCAACGTCGCGCTCTGGCTGCCCGACGTCGATCCGACCTTCCACGGAAGGGATGTCTTCGCGCCGGTTGCCGGCCATCTCGCGAGCGGCGGCGAGGTCGGGCGGGTCGGCGAACCGCTGCCGCCGGCAGAGTTGGTCCGGCTGCCGGCGCCACGCTGCGAGCTCGCCGGCGACGCGCTGACGGCGGAGGTCACCTACCTCGACCGGTTCGGCAATGTCCAGCTTGCCGGTGGGCCGGCCGAGCTCGCCGCCGTCGGCGCGCTGGGTACGCAAGGCACGGTTGATGTCCAGGTCGGTGACCTGGTGGACCATGCCCAGGTGGGGCGGACCTTCGCCGACGTCGCGGTGGGGGAGCTGGTCGTCTACCTCGACTCCGACGGCCGGCTCGCGCTCGCGGTCAACTGCGGTGACGCGGGTGTACGCCTGAACGCGAAGCTCGGCGACCTCGTACGACTGGTCCGCCCGACCTGACACCCGGCGGACCCAACGCTGACGCGTCGTTCAGAGGCTGCCCAGGTCGGAGGAGACCCAGCGCTCCGGCCGCATGAAGATGGCGACCTGCTCGCCGTGCTCGGCGAGGGCGACCTCGACGTAGGCGGCGCGCTTGTCCTCCGGCACGTATCGTCCCGCCATCTCCTGCAGATGTTCCGTCGTCCCGGGGACGATCCGGGTCACCGGACCCTCGGCGGAGACGTACCGGATGGTCGGGGTCACCCGGTCCACCATGAGCGTGAACCGCCCGGCCGCCTTGAGGAGTGCGGTCTTGCGGGAGTCGACCCCGGTGAGGATCCACGCCTCCCCGCCGGGGGTGTACTGGTACCACATCGGAACCGTCAGCGGGCCGCGATCCTGCCCGGAGACGACCGCCAGGGCAGCGATGTGCGGCTCGGCCAGGAACTGCTCGCGTTCGTCGACTGTCAGAGCCACGGTGACCCTCTCCTTCTGCCCGGCAGGGCGTTGGTAGCCGTTCCGGTACTCATGCGTGGGATTGCGGGGTATCGCGCAGACGCTGCTGCGAGGCGACGATCTCCGCTTCCGCCTCGGCCCGGCCGACCCAGGTGGCGCCCTCGACCGACTTCCCGGGCTCGAGCGCCTTGTAGACGGTGAAGAAGTGCTCGATCTCCAGCCGGTCGAACTCGGCCACCTGGTCGATCTCGCGCAGGTGGTCGAGTCTCGGGTCGCCCGCGGGTACGCAGAGCACCTTGTCGTCGCGGCCCTTCTCGTCCCGCATCCGGAACATCCCGATGGGGCGGGAGAGGATCAGGCAGCCGGGAAACGTCGGCTCCTGCAGCAGGACAAGGGCGTCGAGCGGGTCGCCGTCCTGGCCGAGCGTGTGCTCGATGAAGCCGTAGTCGGCGGGGTACTGCGTCGCGGTGAAGAGCGTGCGGTCGAGGCGGATCCGCCCTGTGGCGTGGTCCATCTCGTACTTGTTCCGCTGGCCCTTGGGAATCTCGATCGTCACGTCGACGTCCACGACAGCTCCTGACCGGTGTGAGATCAATGCCGGACCCAGCTTTTCACCGCACACCTCCTCGGGGTACACCGACCACACCGCGCGGTGTGGTCGGGCTGTGCCGGCGGCGGAGGGAAGAACCCGGAGGGTACGCCCGTGTGACGCGGTGTCGGGCCCGGCACGTAAGGTCCCTCCACCGGGGTATGTGGTGCGGAAGGGCGCCGGCACGCCGGCTCCTCACCGTTCCGGGGGTGTCACGAGCGCCCGCCGGCGTTTCCTGGCCGGCGTACGCACGTGAGAACAGGGGAAGGGTCAGCCAGCGTGACCGAACAACCGAAGCGACCGCGCGGCCGGCGGGCACTGACGATGGTGGTGCTGCTCGTCCTGACGGGAGTGGGGGCCGGTGCCGGCGCGGTCTATACCGGCGGTGTGACGTTCAGCTGGGCGGGCGCGGGCCAAGGGCCCGCGACGCCGGCGACGTCGACGCCGGTCGGCAGGCCGACACCGAGTCCCACCCCGACCCGGCCACCCGCCGGGCCGGTGCTGGCTCCCCTTACCGGCCGGTCGGAAGTGCCGACCAGGGCCGGTCTGGAGCGTGCGCTCGCGGCGGCGATCGGTCCGGTCAACCTCGGCCCGCACGCCTCGGTGGCCGTGCGTGACCTCGGAACCGGCCGGTTGCTCTACGGCAAGGACCCCGCGGGTGCCTACATCCCGGCGTCCACGACCAAGATCCTCACGAGCGCGGCGGTCCTCGCGGTGCTCGGTCCGGAGCACCGCTTCAGGACGACGGTGGTGGCGGGAGCGGTGCCAGGCGAGATCGTGCTGGTCGGCGGCGGCGACCCGCTCCTCGCGACCGCGGCCGCCCGGGCCCGCGCCACGGACGCGACGCGCGGCACGGGAGTGCCCGTGACGATCGAGGACCTGGCCGTACGCACCGCCCGGCAGTTGCGCGCGTCCGGCACCACCCAGGTGACGGTCCGCGTCGACGACACGCTCTTCCGCGAGCCGGTGAGCCCGACGTGGGAGAGCCAGTACGTCCCGACCGGTGTGGTCGGACCGGTCTCCGCGCTCTGGGTCGACGAGGCGAAGGTCTCGTGGCCCTCCCACCGCCCCCGCGCGGCGGATCCGGCGATGACAGCCGCCCAGGCGTACCTCCAGATGCTGCGGAAGGCGGGCATCACCGTCCGCGGCGAACTCGCCCGGTCCAAAGCCCCCGCCAAGGCCCGCGAGCTCGCCGCCGTCTCCTCGCCACCGCTCGCCGACATCGTCGAACACGTTCTGCTCGTCAGCGACAACGACGGCGCCGAGGTTCTCGCCCGCCACGTGGCGGTTGCCGAGAGGCGGCCGGCGACCTTCGCCGGAGCGGGGGAGGCGATCAAGGCCGTCCTCAGCCGGCTGGGCGTGGAGGGCCTCTCCGGCATCAAGCTGTACGACGGAAGTGGCCTGTCGCGGGACAACCGGATCAGCGCGGACGTCCTCACCCAGACACTCGCGGCGGCCGCGCGGCCGGAGTTCCCCGACCTGCGAGCCGTGGTGACCGGTCTCCCGGTGGCGGGCTACACCGGCAGCCTGGACGACCGGTTCGCCGGTGACGCGTCCGCGCCGGGTGTCGGGATCGTCCGCGCCAAGACCGGCACGTTGAGCGCGGTCTCGTCGCTCGCCGGCGTCGTGACGACGAAGGACGGTGCCCTACTGGCTTTCGCCGTCATGTCGGACCAGGCACGACAGAACGATCCGCGCCCCTCGATCGACCAGGCCGCGTCCGCACTCGCCAGCTGCGGCTGCCGTTAGCGAGTGTGTCGGGCACTTCCGGATCAGTCCGAGCCGGCGCTGCCCGACCGCGTACGGTGGAGGCCATGAGCAACCGTGCAGGACCGGGGTGGACCCCGGACCCCGACAGCCCAGGGCCCGGAGACACCCGAGACCGCAACGGTGCAGGATCCGACGGCGGCGAGATGGTCGACTGGGACGTTGCCCTCACCACCGCTCACCGCCTGCTGCGACCCGGACCCGACGTCAGCCTCGACGAGGCCCGTGAGGTCGTGGCGGATCTCCGCGAGTTCGCCCGCAAGGCAGAGGGGCATGTCCGCACCTACACCGGCCTGCACGCCAGCGGTGCCCGGGCGCCAGTCGTCGTGGTCGACCGGGTGGGCTGGGTCCAGGCGAACGTCGATGCGTTTCGGCAGATCCTCGAACCCCTGGTCGAGAAGGTCCGGGAACGCCGGAGCGATGCCACCGGCGGGATGATGGGTGCGTTCGGCTCCCGGGTGACAGGGGTCGAGGCCGGCGCCCTGCTCGCGTTCCTTTCCAGCAAGGTCCTGGGGCAGTTCGACCCGTTCTGGTCCGACGACACGGTGGGCGCGGTCCCCGCGCCGCGGACCAGCTCCGACGACGGTGCCGCGGCG
The DNA here is from genome assembly GCF_040120725.1 of Actinopolymorpha sp. B9G3. NCBI lineage: Bacteria > Bacillati > Actinomycetota > Actinomycetes > Propionibacteriales > Actinopolymorphaceae > Actinopolymorpha > Actinopolymorpha sp. B9G3. Next base: position 49,384 of record NZ_JBEEAB010000013.1, read on the forward strand.
CCGGGCCAACCGGGCGCCACTCCTGACGGCGGTGGCAACGGCGGTGGCAATGGTGGTCGTGGTGGTGGTGCGACGTCGAGCGGCGGCGATCTCGTACCCAGCCTGGCGCCGGCGGGACGGCTGCTGCTGGTCGCGCCCAACGTCGTCCACATCGAACGCGACCTCGGCGTCGACCCGCACGACTTCCGTCTGTGGGTGTGCCTGCACGAGGAGACGCACCGGGTGCAGTTCACCGCCGTCCCCTGGTTGCGCGACCACCTGCGAGGAGAGATCCGCGGGTTCCTCGAGCACACCGACCTCGACCCGGGCGCGATGTTCTCCCAGCTCCGCCAGGGTGTCGAACAACTCGGCCGGATCGCCCGCGGTGGCGGTGACGAGGTGTCGTTCATCGACCTCGTCCAGACGCCTGCCCAGCGGGAGATCATCGACCGGGTCACCGCGGTGATGTCGCTGCTCGAGGGCCATGCCGACGTCGTGATGGACGGTGTCGGCCCGGAGGTCATCGCGTCGGTCGCGACGATCCGTGAGCGGTTCCAGCAGCGGCGCGGTGGCGGCAACTGGCTCGACCAGTTCCTCAAGCGGGTCCTGGGTCTCGATGCCAAGCTTCGGCAGTACCGCGACGGCGCCGCGTTCGTCCGCGCGGTCGTGTCTTCGGCCGGGCAGGAAGGCTTCAACAAGGTCTGGGAATCGCCGGACCATCTGCCCAGCAAGGCGGAGATCGCCGACCCGGACGCATGGGTGAGCCGCATGCGCGGCACGTCCTAGAAACTAGGACGGCAGCGACGTGGGACGCGGCGCGGTGACCGAACGGGTCTGGGCGAGCCAGGTCCCCGGTCGGCGGTGATGGGTCCCCACCCGGCGGTGGCGGCCGTACGCCTGGCCGTCCGGCGGTCGCTCGCCGACCTCGACGCCGGCGTGCTCGTCCTGGTGGCCGGCTCGGGCGGTGCCGACTCGACCGCGCTCGCGGCCGCCGCGGCGTTCGAGGCGCGTCGGGGTGCGTGGCGGGTGGGTGGGGTGACGGTCGACCACGGCCTGCAGGACGGCTCGGCCGAACGCGCTGCCGCTGTCGCGGACCTCCTGCGTTCCCTCGGGCTGGATCCGGTCGAGATCGCGAGAGTGCGCGTCGACGGATCCGGAGGTCCGGAAGCCGCCGCCCGCCGCGCCCGCTACTCCGCGCTCGACGAGGCCGCCGCGCGGCTGGGTGCCGTCGCCGTGCTGCTGGGTCATACTCGAGACGACCAGGCCGAGACCGTCCTTCTCGGGTTGGCTCGCGGATCCGGTGCCCGGTCTCTCTCCGGGATGCCGGGCCGCGCCCTCGCAGGTGGTGCGTACCGCCGTCCGCTTCTCGGCCTCGACCGCGAGACGACCCGTGCCGCCTGCACCGCCGAAGGGCTCGCCATCTGGGACGACCCGCACAACACGGATCCGGCGTACACGCGGGTGCGCGTGCGGCAGCGGGTCCTTCCGGTGCTGGAACGCGAGCTGGGCCCGGGCGTCGCCTCCGCGCTCGCCCGTACCGCCGACCTGCTCCGCGACGATGCCGACGCCCTCGACGCGTGGGCGGATCGTGCGTACGCCGACTGCGTGACGGACGACACGGCGCCGAACCTCGCCCTGCACGTCGACCGGCTGGTGGCGGTGCCCGCGGCCGTCCGGCGGCGGGTCATCCACCGGGCCGCACTCCGCGCCGGCTGCCCGGGCACGGACCTGTTCGCGAGCCACGTCGCCGCCGTGGACGCGCTGGTCGTCGAGTGGCGTGGCCAGGCCTGGGTCGACCTGCCGGGTGGGGTCCGGGCGCACCGTCGTACCGACCTGCTCTGCTTCACCGCCGCGTCCCACCACCCTCGTGGCAAATGACCACGCTGAGCAGGCTCGGTGTCGCGAATGACCACGCTGAGCAGGCTCGGTGTCGCGAATGACCACGCTGAGCAGCCTGCGCGCCGCGAATGACCACGCTGAGCAGGCTCGTGGTGCCAGGACAGGTGCCGACGCATGGTCCGCGTACCGAGGGCCTGCTCAGCGTGGTCATTTACGGCTCCGCCTGATCGCCCCACCAACCAGCGCGAGTCGACGGACAGGGCTGACCGTCCGAGTCCGAACCTGCTGTGGCACGCTGGCCATCGCAGTGAGGTTCGAGGCGCCCACAGGTACAGACAGCTACAGCTGTGCCTCGCCGAGTACTTCTCCTCCACCGTCCGTTCGACACTCGCCGGAGACCCCACGTGGATCCCGACCAGATCGACCACGACCTCAAGACCGTCCTGCTTCCCGAGGACCAGATCCAGGCCAAAGTTCGCGAACTCGCCGCCGCGGTCGAACGAGACTACGCAGGACAGGACCTCCTCCTGGTCGGCGTACTCAAGGGTGCCGTCATGGTGATGGCCGACTTCGCCCGCGCCCTCGGCCGCCACGTGGAGATGGACTGGGTGGCCTACTCCTCCTACGGCTCGGGTACCGAGTCCTCGGGGGTCGTACGCATTCTCAAGGACCTCGACACCGACATCACCGGCCGCAACGTGCTGATCGTCGAGGACATCATCGACACCGGCCTCACCCTGTCGTGGCTGGTCACGAACCTCCGCTCCCGCGGTCCGGCGTCGGTCGAGATCTGCACCCTCCTGCGCAAGCCGGAGGCGGTGAAGATGTCGGTTTCGGTGAAGTACGTCGGATTCGACATACCTGACGAGTTCGTGGTCGGATATGGCCTCGATCACAACGAGAAGTACCGCAACCTGCGTTGTGTCGGTACTCTCGCGCCGCACGTCTACACCAGCGTTTGACGATGCTGGTCATCCCTCGCGATGATCATGGGCTCGAGCGCATTTGCCACGCCCGGGCCCGATCCGGGTGGCGCCAGGTATCCCAAATGGGCGTGCTCGGCCGGCCTGTCCGAAGCCGCTGGGAACACCCGACCTCGGCTGCAACGTTTCGCTGATGAGGAGGAGAACTTCGAGTACGCCGCTGCCGTACCGGCAATAAGCCCGGTGTACGGTCGTACTCTCCCCACGCCGTGGGGCGAGTGTGATGCGGTGACCACTCGAATGACCGACGTCGTTCTGGAGAACCGCAGCGCCTACTCGGCGTTTCTGGGTGGATGAGCAGGAGGGACGGGGCCGCAAGTCCCGGGAGTATGGACCTTAAGCGCTTCTTCCGTGGGCCGATCTTCTGGATCGCTGTGCTCATCATCGTGATCCTGTTCATCGGCGACCTCGTGACCCGATCGGGCGGTTTCCAACAGACCGACACCTACAAGGTGGTCGACCAGATCCGGTCGGACAAGGTCACGTCGGCGGTGATCGTCGGCGGCACCGACCAGGAGATCAGGGTGACCACCAAGGGCGGCGAGAAGATGAAGGCCGCCTGGGTCAACGGCCAGGACCTCGAGCTGCAGAAGCTGCTGCAGCAGAAGGCCGACCAGAACAAGCTCCCCGAGGGCTACGACGTCGAGATCTCCCGGCCCAGCCTGCTCGGCTCGCTCATCTCCACCCTGTTGCCGTTCATCCTCATCGCCCTGCTGTTCCTCTTCCTGATGAACCAGTTCCAGGGCGGCGGCAGCCGGGTGATGAACTTCGGCAAGTCCAAGGCCAAGCTGATCAGCAAGGACACCCCGAAGTCGACGTTTGCCGACGTCGCGGGCTGTGACGAGGCGATCGAGGAGCTCGGGGAGATCAAGGAGTTCCTCCAGGAGCCCGCGAAGTTCCAGGCGGTCGGCGCCAAGATCCCCAAGGGCGTCCTGCTCTACGGCCCGCCCGGCACAGGCAAGACCCTCCTGGCCCGTGCGGTGGCCGGCGAGGCGGGCGTGCCGTTCTACTCCATCTCCGGCTCCGACTTCGTGGAGATGTTCGTCGGTGTCGGCGCATCCCGGGTCCGCGACCTCTTCGAGCAGGCCAAGGCCAACGCGCCGGCCATCGTCTTCATCGACGAGATCGACGCCGTGGGCCGGCACCGTGGCGCCGGGCTCGGTGGCGGGCACGACGAGCGCGAGCAGACCCTCAACCAGCTGCTGGTCGAGATGGACGGTTTCGACGTCCGCGGCGGTGTGATTCTCATCGCGGCCACCAACCGGCCCGACATCCTCGACCCGGCGCTGCTGCGCCCGGGCCGGTTCGACCGGCAGATCAGCGTCGAGGCGCCCGACCTCATCGGCCGCCACAAGATTCTCCAGGTCCACGCCCGTGGCAAGCCCGTCGAGCCGAACGTCGACCTGCTCGCCGTGGCGCGTCGTACTCCCGGATTCTCCGGTGCCGACCTCGCCAACGTCCTGAACGAGGCGGCCCTGCTCACCGCCCGGCAGAACAAGAAGCTCGTCGACGACGACGCCCTCGACGAGGCGATCGACCGGGTCATCGCCGGACCGCAGAAGCGGACCCGGTTGATGAGCGACAAGGAGAAGAAGATCACCGCCTACCACGAAGGCGGACACGCCCTGGTCGCCACGGCCCTGCCCGGCAACGACCCGGTGCACAAGGTCACGATCCTGCCGCGCGGGCGGGCCCTCGGTTACACGATGGCGCTGCCCGACGAGGACAAGTACAGCACCACGCGCTCGGAGATGCTCGACAAGCTCGCCTACATGATGGGTGGCCGGGCCGCCGAGGAGCTGGTCTTCCACGACCCGACAACCGGTGCGGCCAACGACATCGAGAAGGCGACCGGACTGGCCCGGGCGATGGTCACGCAGTACGGCATGACCGAACGCCTCGGCGCGATCAAGTTCGGCGACAGCAACTCCGAGCCGTTCCTCGGCCGCGAGCTGGGCCACCAGCGCAACTACTCCGAGGAAGTGGCCGCGCTCGTCGACGAGGAGGTCCGCCGGCTGGTCGACGCGGCGCACCAGGAGGCCTTCGACGTCCTGGTCGAGAACCGTGACGTCCTCGACAACCTCGTCCTGGAGCTCCTCGAGCACGAGACCCTCGACAAGGCAGAGCTCGCCACGGTCTTCGAGCCGGTGCGGCGCCGGGAGATCCGGCCGGCCTGGACCGGCTCGCCGACCCGGCGGCCGTCGGAGATCCCACCGGTCGAGACGCCGAAGGCGGCGCTGTCGCCCAACGGCCAGGGCCCGGAAGGTGGTCTCGTGATCGGCCCGGCGCCGGATGGCGAGCCTGACGTCCAGGAGGGCCGTACGGGCGCACCTCCGGGCGAGCCTGGCCCGGCAGCCGGACCCGCGTGAGCCCAGCGGCAGCGTGAGCCCACCAGGTGCGGATGTGCCGGACGAGAGCACGGCAGCGGTGAACGCGACGGATGGGAGCCCGGCCGACGTACCGCCGTTCGACCACGAACGCGCCGAGCGGGCGGTCCGTGAGCTGTTGCTCGCCATCGGCGAGAATCCCGATCGTGACGGGTTGAAGGACACACCGGCCCGGGTGGCCCGGACCTACGCGGAGATGTTCGCCGGGCTGCGGATGACCGCGGCGGGAGTCCTCACCACGACGTTCGACATCGGGCACGACGAGATGGTGCTCGTCAAGGACATCGAGGTCTGGTCGGTGTGTGAGCATCATTTGGTGCCGTTCACCGGATCGGCGCACGTCGGCTACATTCCCAATACCCAGGGACAGATCACCGGGCTCTCGAAGCTCGCCCGGCTCGTGGACGTGTTTGCCAAGCGCCCACAGGTGCAGGAGCGGTTGACGAGCCAGATCGCCGACGCGCTGGAGGAGATCCTTCGGCCTCGAGGCGTGATCGTCGTGATCGAGTGTGAGCACTTGTGCATGACCATGCGGGGAGTACGCAAGCCAGGGGCGAAGACGGTCACCTCTGCCGTGCGGGGACAGTTGCGCGATGCGGCGACCCGGGCGGAGGCGATGAGCCTCATCATCGGCGGCTGAGGCTCACCCGCCGGTGGACGCCGTCTGCCGGCTGACCGGGCAGCGCCGACACTGCTTCGCGGCAAACGGATCGGCGACGTTCTCCGATGCCGCGAGAACGTCGCCGAGGCGTCTGCCTCAGCTGCGTTGGAGGGTGGTGCGGGTCCCGACCTGCGCAGCCCTCGAACTGGTTGTCCGACTGCTCAGAGGCCGACCGGAACGTTCGGCATGTGGACCCAGAGCTGACGCTGGTGGACGTACTGACGGTCGGGCAGTTCCTCGAGCAGTGCGACAAGCTCTGCGCGAGCGCCCTGTGCTCGTGCGGCGTTCACCAGCTGTCCACGCGACGCCGGGCCAACGGCGAAGGCGTCATCGAGGACATCAAGGATTTCGACGCGAGTGACGGGCTCAGCGGGCGCGACAACGACCGTGGGGGAATCGGCGATGTCGACGGCAGCGGTGCTCATGACGCTCCTTTCAGCGGCCGGCGGTCCAACCGGTCGGGTAGAGCCGGCGGCCTGGATGAGCTGTGTGGTCCCATCCCCACAGTGGTCAACGGATGACCCCACGCCAAGGCTACGGCTCTTCTCACCTGATTGCGGGAACTTGGGGTGAACCAGCAACGAAAGCCGCGGGATGCGTCAATGCCGCAAACTCATGCCCAGCGCTTCCTCGTGGGTGAGGGGGCCCTTCATGGGAAAGGTTCGTAGGAAGGGCCTCCTCATCCCACAGCGCCGCCTGACCGCACTCGGCGTCAGCGCAGGGCTTCGAGCAGGAGCGGTAGGGACAAGCGGAGCTCGCGTTCCCAGTACGCCCACGCGTGCGTTCCTGGACCGTAGAAGTGCGTCACCACGTGTCGTGCGCCGACCTCCTCGAGCCGATCGGCCAGGAGCAGGTTCTCCTGTTCCAGCAGGACCTCGATCCCGCCCGAGACGTCGGGCGGGTCCAGCGGTCCGTTCTCGCCGTTTCCGCACGACAGGTAGACGGGAATGTTGCGCAGCCGGTGGGCCAGGTCGACGGGGTTGTGTGCGGCCCAGATGTCAGCCTGCGTACCCGAATCGCCCCACAGGGCAAGGGGATCCAGGTTGTATCGGCGGACGAAACCCAGGATCGTCCCGGCTGCACCGGGGGTGTGCCGGTTGTCGACGACGCCGCTGTACGAGGCGGCAGCACGGAAGAACCCGGGATTGCGTGCCGCATAGGACAGCGCGCCGAAGCCACCCATCGACAGGCCCGCGACGACGCGATGGTCACCGGCGCCGTAGCCGCCTTCGACGATCTTGCGTACCTCCCGCAGGTGGAAGGTCTCCCATGCTGGCGCGCCGCCCTCGCCGTAGTTCCACCAGTCGCTGTACCAGCCGGTGACGCCCGCCTCGGGCATGACGACGAGGACGTCACGCAACTCGGGGAACTCCTCGACGTCGGTTGCCCCGGTCCAACTCGTGTAGTCGCCGCAGCAGCCGTGCAGGAGATAGAGAACCGGCCACTCCTGACCGGGCCGGCGGTCCTCCCAGCCGTCCGGTGTGAGGAGCCGGACCTTCGCCTCCGTCGCGAGGGCCGGCGAGGAGATCGTGAGGTCGACCTGGCGGGCTGCGACCTGTTCCTCGTCGACGACGACGGCCTTCTCGCGCTGCACCGCGGTCGCCTGGGCCGGGTTGGCGGCACCGAGCAGTCCGGCCAGCAGAAGAAGGGCAAGAACGAGAAGTACGCCGGTACGCGGTGATGACGAGCCGCGCCCTACGATCGCTGGAAGCGGCCCGGGAACTGCCAGTGCGCGGCGCCCGCGGTCGGCACGACTGGTCGATGCACGCATGAGCGACCTCCTGATCGAACGACACCTGAGCGAGGACTGGGATCGAGAACCGGAAGGGTCGAGCGGCGGGAGACCCGCCTACGCCGTCCGGCCCCGAACGTCGCGGAACCGGCATCACCCGTCAAGGTGTGGCACGCGACCTTGGCCGCGGTCAGCCAGCTGACCCGCCGAACGTCCGTAGGGGCGGGACAACGCGGGGTCGGAAGAGGCGGAGAGGAGAGGGCGTGGGCGGTGTACCGGTCCGCTATCTCGCGGGTCTGCCGAAGCCCGGGAGGGCGCTGGTCATGGGTGTGCTCAACGTCACGCCTGACTCTTTCTCCGACGGTGGCCGGTGGCTGGAGCCCGACCGCGCGATCGCCCACGGCCACGAACTGCTCGCCGAGGGCGCCGATGTCGTCGACGTAGGTGGCGAGTCGACCCGGCCGGGAGCGCCGCGCCCCACGGAGGAGGAGGAACTGCGCCGAGTCCTGCCGGTGGTCCGAGCGCTCGCCAGCGACGGGGCACTCGTGTCGATCGACACGATGCGGGCCGGTGTCGCGCGGGCCGCCGTCGAAGCCGGCGCCGTCGTCGTCAACGACGTGTCCGGTGGCCTCGCCGATCCGGCGATGTTGCCGTTCGTCGCCACGGCAGGGACGTCGTACATCTGCATGCACTGGCGCGGGCACTCCGACCAGATGCAGACTCGGGCGAGCTATCGTGACGTCGTTCCCGACGTAGTGGCCGAGATCCGCGGCAGGCTGTACGCGGCGCTGGCGGCCGGGATCCCGGCGGACCGCGTGGCGATCGACCCGGGCATCGGGTACGCCAAGAGCGCCGACCACAACTGGGCTGTCCTCGCCGCCCTCGACGACCTGGTCCACCTCGGTCATCCTGTGTTGGTCGGGGCGTCCCGGAAACGGTTTCTCGGAGCCCTCCTCGCCGACCCGGTGACCGGAGAGCCTCGACCCGAGGGCGACCGCGATGACGCGAGTGCGGCGGTGTCCGCACTGGCGGCCGCGGCGGGCGTCTGGTGCGTCCGTGTCCACACCGTCCGGCCGACCCTGGACGCCGTCCGGGTGGCAGCTCGATGGGGCGCGGGCCGGGGGGAATAGCGGTTCGACCGGGAACGGTTGTGTCTCGCGGTTGACCGTCTGGGCTTCGTCCTGGGCGGTTTGCCACGTTGACATACGCCTGACCGGATCTCGGGCGGCGCCCGCTCGGCAAAGACGGGGTGGCCCAGGGACGGGACGGACCCGAGACTGGGCGTACCCGAAAGTCTCGGTCGGAATGGAAGAATCGGGTACCTCTGGTTTTCGCCTGACATATCCACGCCGGTACTGTCGGGCACCTGGAGTTCGCGGCGAGGGAAGGAGGGATGTCGTGGTCGATCGGATAGCGCTTCGGGGGCTCCGGATATTCGGGCACCACGGGGTCCATCCCGAGGAGCGGGCACAGGGGCAGCTCTTCATCGTCGACGTCGTCCTCGGCGTCGACACCCGGCCCGCGGCAAAGACGGACGAACTGACCGAAACCGTTGACTACTCCCGGCTCGCCACAGATGTGGCCGACGCGGTGGGGAGGGATCCTGTGGATCTCCTCGAAACGGTGGCACAGCGTGTCGCTGATCTGTGCCTTGACCAGCCGCTCGTCGCGGAGGTCGAGGTCACCATTCACAAGCCAGAGGCGCCTGTCGGCGTAGAGCTCGACGACGTCGCCGTCACCATTCACCGGAGCCGTACGTGACAGAGACGCCCAACCCCTGGATCATCGACGCCGATACCTTGACCGGAGGCCTGCGCCCCATCCGGCGCGTCGTCATCGCCCTGGGCAGCAACCTGGGCGACCGGGCGGCCAACCTGCAGGGTGCGCTCAACGCCCTGGCGGACACCCCTGATGTCGAAGTCGTCGAGGTCTCACCGGTCTACGAGACGGCGCCGGTCGGCGCCCCCGAAGGATCTCCGTACTTCCTCAACGCGGTCGTCGTGGTCGACTCCACGCTGCACGCCAGGACCCTGCTGGAGCGGGCGCTGGCGATCGAGGACGCGTTCGGGCGAGTACGTACCGAGCCCGGTGCGCCGCGCACACTCGACGTCGACCTGCTGGTCGTGGGCGACAAGGTGGTCGACGAGGACGACTTCGTTCTTCCGCATCCGCGGGCGCATGAGCGGCCCTTCGTCCTCGTCCCGTGGGCGGCCGTCGACCGCGAAGGCGAGATCCCTGGCCAGGGCCGGGTCGGTGACCTCGTGCGCGTCATCGACACGACGACCATCACCCGGGTCGACGGCCTCGAGCTCAAGATCGAATGACGCCGGTACGCAGCACACGTATCGGCCTGCTCGTCCTGCTCCTCCTTCTCGGCGGAGCGCTGGGCTGGAGCGGCGTCGCGGTTCTCGAGGCGACCGGCATGATCGTTGCGAGGACTCCGTGGTCGGCGGCGGGCGGCCTCGCGTTCTTCGCGGCCCTGCTCCTGGCCGGTGCGTGGTACATGTACGACCGGGTGCATCGCAAGCAGCGCAGGGTCGACGGTCTGACAGCCGTCCGGTTGCTCGCACTGGCGAAGGCGAGCGCGCTGGTCGGTGCGCTCGTCGCGGGGATCTATACGGGGGTCGCGGTCCACTTCGTACCCGCCTTCGACACACCGGACGGACGCGAGCGGGTGGTCCGGGGGATCATCACCGCGGTCGCGGCGCTCGTCGTCGTGGTGGGTGGACTGCTGCTCGAACGCGCGTGCAAGGTTCCGAAGAGTCCTGACGACGCCGAGGGCCAGTCGAGCGCCGGTCGAGGCGGCGAGGTCCGCTGAGCCGGCCGGGGCGAACACCAGGGCGTACACCTACGGCTTCACTGTGTGATGACGTGAGTACAAGAAGTACCAGACTCTCCGGAAATATGGGGATGTCTGGCGTTAGTACGGTCACGAACCGTAGCCTCTCCGCATGGCACGTAGCGGCGATCACCGTATCCGTCACCTCGCCCGGTGGGTGGCCACGCCAACCCTGCTGCTAGCCGCGGCTGCAGTTCTCTACGCTGCCTATCAACGCGATGTGACGATCCTCATCGGTGCCGCCGTCGTTGCCCTCGTGGCTGGCGTCATTGCGGTAGTGGTTTTCGACGTCGAACTCATCCGGAGCCGGCGTGCCCACGGTGCCGACCGGGTGGCACAGGCCCGTGCCTACGCCGCCATGTACGCCGCACATGTCCGTGTCATGGCCGAGGGTTTCGCCCTCGCCAACCCCCAGGTCCAGGCGCAGCGGGCCCGGGAAGCCGTCGCGGCGGCGGAGCGGAAGGTAGGCCCGGACGACGCGTTGTCCGGTACGCAGGGCGTCACGGACGCACCGCGGAGTTCAGCCACCACCGTCGAGCAGGTGGGTGAGGCTGCACCTACTGATACGCCGCCCGCGACGATTGCGGCCACCGCCAACGGCCAGCTGGTCGATGCCGCGGCGCACGCCGGGCGCGTCGTGGCCGAGCCCGCCCAGTCGCAGGACTCCGTGGTCCAGGTCGCCGAGGGTCAGGACGCCAGGGCTCAGGAGACCAAGGCTCAGGACACCCAGGACGGCAGGGCTCAGGACACCCAGGACGGCAAGGACGCCCCCGCAGACGTACCCACCCCAGCCGCAACAGCCGAGCCGGTCGACGCCGTTCCAGCGGATCCCGACCGAGCGGAGATGTGGGACAACCGCGAGGCGCCGACCGTCGTCGACCTCAAGGCGTGGGAGATCCGTGCGCGGGTGGCCGCCGAAGAGGAGCGTGAGGAGCGCGAACGTCAGGTTCGCGCGGCCGCCGCCGGAGAAGAAGGCGACGGCGTGGGCGGCGATTCCGACCAGCACGCGACCGCCCGCCATCCCAAGCGGACCCGGTTCCGCCGGGCCAAGGCGAAGGCGCGCCGCAAAGGCGCCTGAGCCGCCAGCCTCGCTGTCGTCTGTCTGGCCTCGTTGTCGTCTGGCCTCGCTGTCGACCGGCAGACCCGGGGTATGCGACCGATCCCACGCTCGGACGGTGCGACCGGTCCAGTCACCAGCGTGGCCGATCCGATGCCGTGGGCGCGCTACTTGTCGATGTCGCCGACCACGAAGAACATCGAACCGAGGATCGCGACCAGATCAGCGACCACGCACCCGGGCACGAGTTCGGGAAGCACGGCGATGTTGTTGAACGACGCCGACCGCAGCTTCATCCGCCACGGCGTCTTCTCCCCGCGCGAGACGAGGTAGTAGCCGTTGAGTCCGAGGGGGTTCTCGGTCCAGGCGTACGTCGAACCCTCCGGCGCCTTGAGAATCTTCGGCAGGCGCACGTTGACGGGCCCGGCAGCCAGCGACCGCAGCCGATCGATGCAGGCCTCGGCGAGGTCGAGGGAGACATGAACCTGGTCGCGGAGTACGGAGAACCGCGCGAAGCAGTCGCCCTCAGAACCCGTGACCACCCGCCCTGGACCGCCGGCGGCGAAGAGCTCGTCGTACGCGAGGTAGGGCTCGTCGCGGCGCAGGTCAACATCGACTCCGGAGGCCCGCGCGATGGGGCCGGAGATGCCGTACGCATGCACGAGTTCGGGCGAGACGACCCCGACACCGCGGGTACGGGCGGCGAAGATCTCGTTGCCGAAGACGAGGTTCTCCAATTCCGGCAGCCGCCCACGCACCGCGGCGACTGCGGCGGCCGCGCGGTCCAGCCAGCCGGCCGGCAGGTCCTCCTTCAGCCCGCCGACCCGGTTGAACATGTAGTGCATCCGACCGCCGGCGATCTCCTCCATCACCTGCTGCAGCGTCTCCCGCTCCCGGAACGCGTAGAACACCGGCGTGATCGCGCCCACCTCGAGCGGGTAGCTGCCGAGGAACATCAGGTGGTTGAGGACGCGGTTGAGTTCGGCCAGCAGCATGCGCGCCCAGACCGCCCGGACCGGGACCTCCATGCCGAGCATCCGTTCGACGGCCAACACCACACCCAGCTCGCTGGAGAACGCCGACAACCAGTCGTGCCGGTTGGCCAGCATGATGATCTGGCGGTAGTCGCGGACCTCGAACAGCTTCTCTGCGCCCCGGTGCATGTAGCCGATCACGGGTTCGCAGGTGACGATGCGTTCGCCGTCGAGGGTGAGGCGGAGCCGGAGTACGCCGTGGGTGGCCGGGTGCTGCGGCCCGATGTTCAGCACCATGTCCTGGGTGGCGAGCTCGTTGCCGCCACCACGCTCGTACAAGTCACTGTCGTAAGAGTCGCGTTCGTACGACGACAGTGGTGTGGGGAGGCCGGCGGCACCCGCGCCGAGACTCACTATCCGCTCGGTCGTCACGGCGTCCATGCTTGCACAGCGCACTCCGGATAGCCTCACTTGCTATGGACACCTTGTTCGCGCCGCCGGGCGAGCGCTGGCAGGCCGTGTCGCCGCGACTGCGGACAGTACGGCGGACACTCCTGACATTCTGGCTGGGCTTCGGCGGCCTGGCCGCCGCGATCGCCGTGGGGATCGTCGTCGACTGGCGGCTGGCCGCAGGGGTGATCGTGGTGGCCGCGGCGCTCTTCGGCTGGGCGTGGTGGTTGATCGACCGCAACTGGCGTTCGTGGGGGTACGCGGAGCGCGGTGACGATCTGCTCGTCACCCACGGAGTGCTGTTCAAGACGCTGGTCGTGGTGCCGTACGGACGGATGCAGTTCGTCGACGTGACCGCCGGTCCGGTGGAGCGGAAGTTCGGCATCGCGAAGGTCCAGCTGCACACGGCCACACCTGCGACCGACGCGGAGATTCCAGGGCTGACGCCGGACGAGGCGGAGCGGCTGCGCGACCGGTTGGCCGCACTCGGCGAGGCGCGGGCGACTGGACTGTGAGCTTGACGGACGCGAGGAACGCGATGCCCGAGTGGGAGCCGGGTCGACCCGCCGGCGAGCCGGGGGCTGCCGACGTGCCGACGACCCCTGGTGCGCAGGGTGCCGCCGATGGTCCGGGTGCGGCAGATGGTCCGGGTGCGGCCGATCGTCCACGGCCGGCCGATGGTCCAGGGCCGGCCGATGGTCCAGGGTCGGCCGACGGGGAGCGGACGCAGGTGGGACCGCGGGAGGCCGACGGGGTGCGTTCGGAACCCGCGTTGGAGCTCGAGCCCGACCTCAGCGCGACGGTGACCGAGCTCCGCCGACTGCATCCAGCGACGCCGGTACTCAACGGCTGGAAGTACTTCGCCATCGCCGTGGCGGTCATCGGCCAGGACGCCGTACGCCAGCTGGAGTTCGGGCTCTTCGGCATCCAGCTCGCGGCGGCGTTGGTTCTCGGCGTGGTGCTGGGGTCGTTCTCGTGGTGGTTCACGAAGTACCGGATCGAGGGCGACGAGCTCCGGATCGAGAGCGGCTTTCTGTTCCGGCGTTCGCGGAGAATCCGGATCGACCGGTTGCAGGCCGTCGACATCGTGCGGCCCGTGCTGGCCCGCCTGCTCGGGGTCGCAGAACTTCGGCTCGAGGTGGCCGGCGGCGGCAAGACGGAGGCGCCGCTCGCCTACCTGACCGAGCCCGGTGCGCAACAGCTGCGGGCCGAGCTGCTCGCCCGGGCCGCCGGCCTCGACGCTGACACCCCCGAGGCGCCCGAACGCCGACTGGTCGCCGTACCCCCTGGCGTGCTCCTCGCGTCCACGGTCGTGAGTGCGCCGTTCCTCACCGCGGCGCTCGGCTTCGTCGCCGTCGCCATCACGTCCACCGTCCTGGGCGAGGTCGTCGGGCTCGCGTTCCTCCTCCCATGGGCGCTGGGAGGCCTCGGTGTGGTGTGGCGGCAGTTCATCAGCGAGTTCGGGTTCACCGTGAGCGAGTCGCCGGACGGTCTGCGGATCCGTAAGGGCATGCTCGACACCTGGGCGCAGACCGTGCCGCCGGGGCGGGTGCAAGGAGTCGAGATCGAGCAGCAGCTGCTGTGGCGGCCCAAGACGTGGGTGAAACTCTCGGTCGACGTGGCGGGCTACGGCGGCAAGGGCTCGAACGGGAACCAGACGTCCTCGACGTTGCTGCCAGTCGCGCCGTGGCCGGTGGCCCGCGCGCTCCTGCAGCGGGTACTGCCGGGAGTCGATACCGACGAGGTCGAACGCATGGTGGCGCCGCGGTCGGCCCGCTGGCTACGTCCCATCGGGTGGCGCTACCTTCGCCACGGCACCGACGAGCGGGTCTTCGTCACCGATGCCGGCTGGCTGACCAGGCGTACCGCCGTCGTGCCCCACGCCAAGATGCAGAGCGTCCGGGTGACGCAGGGTCCGCTCCAGCGCCGGCTGGGGCTCGCGAACGTCCATGTCGACACCCCGGTGGGTCCGGTCAACGCGGTCGCGATCCATCGCTCGAGCGCCGTCGCTCGGGAGCTCGCCGAGAAGCAGCCCGAACGTTCGCGCCAGGCCCGCCAGATCGCCGGCCCCGAACGCTGGATGCAGTCAACCCGTGATCATGATCGTGATCAGGAAGGTTTTGCGGGTGTATGAGCCGGTTTTCCTTCACGATCGTGGTCGGCGGCCACGGTCACGGATCAGGGCGGGAGTTCACGAAGCCGGGTGGGAGTTCTGCGTCACCCTTCGCCTGCAGCAGCCACCAGAAGCCGCCGAGACCTGCGGGGTCGACCAACTCGCCCGCTTCGCTCGCCTGTGACAAGGCGGCGAGGTACGCCCGAGGATCGGTGTGGGCCATTGTCAGCGGCGGACGGCCACCGTGGACGCCGAGCACACCCAGCGCCGCTCGCTGGCTGGTCAGCGCCGTTCCTCGTCCCGCGCCGCCCGAATGCTCCCCTGCGTAGGCCACCGCGTCGACCGCCACGTGCGCGGTGATGTCGCATGACCCGTCGGGTACCGGAGCCACCATCCGCCCCGCGCGATAGGCGGTGAGCGTCCCGACCGCGGACCGGCTCTCGCGCAGATGCCCGTAGTCGATGGCGAGTGCAAGCCCTGACCGCAACCGGCGTACGACGTCCGCCCACGCGGAGTCCCGCGGCGCCCCGATCTCCGCCCTCGTGCCCGGCGGTGCGCCGGCAAGTGGCCACCACCCGCGTAGCCAGCCGGCCTGCGTGGGGGAAACGGGTGAGCCGAACCGTTCCTCACCGGTTTCGACGTTCACCTCGATCTGGCGTGCGACGTGATCGGGATCGACCTCGACCACGTCGAGCGGGACGTTGTCCAGCCATTCGTTCGCCACGACGAGAGCGTCGATACCGGGCGGCACCTCGTCCGTCCACGTCACCTCCGCGGGCAGATCGTCCGGCCGTTCGGCGATCTCCACGGCGACGAGGGTGAGGTCCGGCGCGAGCTCGTGCAGCGTGCGGGCCAGCTCGCCCCGCCCGGCGCCGACGTCGACGACCGTCCTGAGGCCCGCCGCATGCGCCAACCGCACCAGTGCGGCCGCGAACGCGGACGACACGTGAACCGAGGTCCGGAAGTGCCGCGCCGGTGCGTGCGTACGAAAGAAGCCGCGCGGACCGTAGAGCGCTTCCGCGGTCGCCGCCCGCCAGGTTTGCCAGCTGCCGGAGGCCGCGCACCCTGGAATTCCGGTCTCCACGGGCGCGACCCTAGTCACCTTGCTCACCCGGCCGCCCGACCTGTCCGAAGATGCTGAACGCCGGAGGGGATCCGATCCTTCGGACAAGGTGAGCTGCCTGCCTCAGCCGACGTTGAACAGAATGACCAGGATGAACCACAAAGCGACGAACGCGAGTTCCAGGTAGCCGAGGACCAGTCCCGTCACCGCGAGGCCCGCCCCGTCGTCGTTCGTACGCCGGATGCGGGCAAGCGCGAGGTGGCCCGTCACGATGGCTGGCACCGCGCTCATGCCGGACGTGCACAGGCCGAGAATGGCGCACGCGATGGAGACCTTGGCGAGCGGCTCGGTGACGCGGACAGGTGCGGGCACGTAGTTGGCCCAGGGGTTGGCCAGCGGTGCTGGTGGCGGCATCCGGGGACTCGGAAGGGCCGCTGAGCGACCGACGGTCTCATCGTGGGGCGCAGGCAACCGACCGGCGTACCCCGTGCCCTCACCCGAGGTCCCACCGGATATGCCGGGGACGCCGGGCCTTGGCGGAAGGGGGATACTCGGCGTTCCGGACCCATCGGGCGCACCGGGCGCGGGAAGCTGTGTCGGGAACGGAAGGGGCCCCACCGGCAGGTCCACGATCTGGCCGTGGAGTTCGCCGTAGGTACGGGACCTCATGACGATATCGAGGCGTTCGCTGTGTTCGTCCCAGTCGAGGCGGCCTTCGGCCA
Organism: Actinopolymorpha sp. B9G3; assembly: GCF_040120725.1. Classification (NCBI taxonomy): domain Bacteria; kingdom Bacillati; phylum Actinomycetota; class Actinomycetes; order Propionibacteriales; family Actinopolymorphaceae; genus Actinopolymorpha; species Actinopolymorpha sp. B9G3. Next base: position 66,183 of record NZ_JBEEAB010000013.1, read on the forward strand.
CGGCTGCCTTGAGCACGTCGGCCGCACGCTCCCGATCAGCGTCGGACGCCCGCATGGACTGCCAGTCCGTGCTCATCTCACCCCCAGCCCGGGTCGAGATGGGATGCCGCGTCGAGGCGACCGCGGAACACTCCCCTCCTGCCATTGTGCAGTGCAGCGGACGAGTTGGCCGCGATCTGCGATGCCTGGCTTCTCCGGCCCACCGCAAGTCCGGCATTCGGGGTGAGCCGCCTGGGGGAGTTCGGCCACCGACCCGGGGGATGACCTGGCGGGGGTGGCAGTGCGGCGGGTGATGGAGCGCCAGGCGAGCGTCAGAAGGAGCTGAAGATGCCGGCGCCGAAGAGGATCACCAACAGGGTTCCGATGACCGCGGAGTATCCGACACAGAGCCCGACGATCGCCATGCCGCGGCCGTCATCGCCACTGTCCCTGATCCGGGAGAGCGCCATGTGGCCGGTCACGATGGCGGGGACCGCCGTGAGACCGCACGTGAACGTCGAGATCACGGCCAGGATCACCGACGCCTTGGCCAGGTCGTCGGTCGGGCGGGCGGCGGGAGGGGTGTAGTGCGCCCACGGGTTCATCGCCTGCGTGGCATAACGGGGCACGTCCGGATAGGACGCCCGGGCTCCTCCTGCGGGGAACGGCAGCGGACCCGCCGGCAGGTCGGCGACAAGGCGCTGCAACTCGCCGTAGGAACGTGCCCGCATGGCAAGGTCAAGCCGGCGGCGATGCTCGGCGTCGTCGAGCCGACCTTCCGCGTACGCAGCCTTGAGGACGTCGGCGGTGCGCTCCCGGTCAGCGTGGGACGCCCGCATCGACTGCCAGTCGCCGCTCATGGGCGCCCCCCTTCGTTCACTGTCCTCATCCGAACCGCGGACCTGTACCCATTGTGACCCCCGGACGCGAGTTTCACGGCCCGGGACATGATCGGTCGACCGGTGATGACCGGATGACCGCCGGAGCTGGAGGACCGCGGTCGGCAGAGGTGCCGGTGGTGGCAGAGGGACGAGTGGTGGCAGAGGGACGAGTGGTGGCAGAGGGACGAGTGGTGGCTGAGGGACGAGTGGTGGCTGAGGGACGAGTGGTGGCTGAGGGACGAGTGGTGGCAGAGACGCCGGCGCTTTGCCCGGGGACAAGTAGGGTGGCGGAGCCGGGGGCAGCCGTATGCGCCTTGTCCCTCGTACCGCCCCGACTGGACACTCACGCGAGGAAAGGCGACGGCCGATGCTGTTCGCGATCGACGTCGGCAACACCCAGACGGTGCTCGGCCTCTTCGCCGGCGCCGAGCTGGTCGATCACTGGCGGGTGGCCACCGATGACCGGCGTACGGCCGACGAACTGGCCGTGTTGGTCGCCGGGCTGCTGGCCGGCCGGTCGGGCACGGCCGCGGCTTCGGCCGCAACCTCCGCCGCGCCGCCGGGTGCGGCCCCAACCTCGGCCCCAACTTCCGCGTCAGCCGAGAGATCCGGTGTGGGGCCGGGCGGTGTGACCGGGGTCGCGGTCTGTTCCACCGTGCCGGCGGTCCTGTACGAACTCCGCGAAATGCTGCGCCGGTACTACGCGGACGTGCCCGGTGTGGTGGTCGAACCGGGCGTACGTACGGGCGTCCCGGTCCTCATGGACAATCCGCGGGAAGTGGGCGCGGACCGGATCGTCAACGCACTTGCGGTTTTCGAACGCCACGGCCGACCCTGCATCGTCGTCGACTTCGGCACCGCCACCACGTTCGACGTCGTGAGCGCGCGGGGAGAGTACATCGGCGGCGCGATCGCGCCGGGCATCGAGATCTCGCTCGAAGCCCTCGGCCGCCGTGGCGCCCAACTGCGTCGGGTAGAGCTGCTCCGTCCCCGCACGGTGATCGCCAAGAACACGGTCGAAGCCCTGCAGTCCGGCGCCGTCTACGGTTTCGCCGGCCAGGTCGACGGACTTGTCGAGCGGATGGTTGCCGAACTCGGACTCACCCTCGACGACGTCACGATCGTCGCCACCGGCGGGCTCGCTCCGCTCGTGATCGAGCAGTGCCGCACCGTCGATCACCACGAGCCCTGGCTGACCCTGCATGGACTCCGTCTGGTCTATGAGCGCAACCGACCTGGAGAATGAGTCGCCCGTCGATCCGAGTCGAACCGACCTGAGTCGCCCAACCGAATCTGACTGGCCCGCGACTCCCGGCGGGACCACGGATCTCTACCTGGAGGTGCGAGAGTGAGCGTTCTGAAGGCGTTCGACCTGTCCGGCAAGACCGCTCTGGTCACGGGCGGCAACCGCGGCCTGGGGCGGGCATTCGCGCTCGCTCTCGCCGAGGCCGGCGCAGACGTCGCGATCGGCGCGCGTGATGCCACCCGGTCGAGCAAGGTCGTGGCGGAGATCGCCGAACGGTCTGTCCGCGGGTTCGCGGTGCCCGCCGACATCACCCAACGCGCCGACGTCGAACGCATGACAGACGCGGTGATCGCCGAGTTCGGCAGGATCGACATTCTCGTCAACAATGCCGGTGACTGTGTTCATCGCGCGGCCCTCGACGTGCCCGACGAGGAATGGCACCGGGTGATCGACGTCAACCTGCACGGTGTCTGGTTGTGCAGCACGATCGCCGCGCGCCACATGATCGCGTCCGGTGGTGGAGCCATTGTCAATATCGGCTCGATCTCCTCACTCATCGTCAACCGCCCGCAGTGGCAGCCGGCCTACAACGCGTCGAAGGCGGCGGTGCACCAGCTCACCAAGTCTCTCGCCGCCGAGTGGGCGCCGCACAATATCCGGGTCAATGCGTTGGCTCCCGGATATGTCAAAACCGAGATGGCTCCCGTCGACCGGCCGGAGTTCCGCCGGCACTGGATTGAGGACGCTCCGATGCAGCGGTACGCCGTACCGGAGGAAATCGCGCCGAGTGTCGTCTATCTCGCGAGCGACGCGTCGTCGTTCATGACCGGAACCGTCCTCGTCATCGACGGCGGCTACACCCTCTGGTAAATCCGCGTCGTGCCGCGGTGAATGCGTACGTCCCGCCAGGGCTGGGCGGGCGGGTTCGTGCCGTTTCCGGGCCGCCCGTGGTGCTGCTCAGGACGTGGGTGCCCGGCCGGCGAGGAGATCACGTACCTCGGGAACGTGCCGCGTGGCGTTCACGAGTACGTCGGGAAAGTCCGTCGTCACGGCGTCGGCACCCGCACGGAGGGCGCGGAGCAGCCCTTCGGCGTCGTTGACCGGCCAGGTGTAGACCTCGAACCCTTCGGCGTGGCACGTCCTGGCGAATTCCTCGTCCAGTTCGGCCAGTCCGGGACACACCGCGCTGACGCCGAGGGAGCGGCCCTTTTCGACGAGTTCGGGGCGCGCGTGGGACGCGATGAGCCCCGTCTTCATGGTCGGGAGATAACTGCGCGTCTCCTGGATGGTCTCGGCGGAGAACGACGTCACCGTGATCCGGTCGGCGAGGCCACGTCCGCGGATCATGTCGAGGGCCGGACGGCATGCTTCGGCCGCCTTGATCTCCGCCTGCAGCGGTAGGTCGATCTCGTCCAACACTTCAGCGAACGTGGGAATCTTCTCGCCCGCTCCCGCGTCAAGCGTCTTGACCTCGTCGAGGGTGATGGCCGCGATCGGCCCCTTTCCGTCGGTCGTCCTCTCGACATCGGCGTCGTGCAGGATCACCAGGTGTTCGTCACTGGTGAGGCGCAGATCGAGCTCGACCGCGTGGGCTCCTTCGGCGACCGCCCGCCGAAAGGAACGAAGAGTGTTCTCGGGTTCGAGTCCCAAGGCGCCGCGGTGTCCGACGAGGGCGAAGGTCACTGGTGGCCTACCTACTTCTCGAGTCGGCGTTCGGAGTGGACATTCGTTCCGGCAGGTGATGAGCCTCTCACAGCCGCGTGGCCATGTGCGCAACCGGCCGGGAGGCCGACGGCGTACCATCGGCTCCGATTGTGGTGACCCTGATTGTGCTGACCCCGATTGTGGCGGCCCGGCGTTGTGGGCCACCCGGCATTGTGGGCCACCCGGCATTGTGGTGGCGAGCTTCGTTCGCCGGGCCACCCCGATAAGCACAGTGTTGTTCGTACCTAATAATCTGGGAAGCCATGACCGATACGCCTGCGGCTGATCCTGCGCGAGAAGACGATCTTCCGGAGCAGATGCGGATCAGGCGCGACAAGCGTTCCCGGTTGATCGAACGCGGCATCGATCCCTATCCGGTCTCCATCGCACGTACGCATACACTCGCCGAGCTTCGCGCGACGTTCCACGACCTTCCGCCGGACCACTCGACCGGTGAAACGGTGACCGTTGTCGGCCGCGTCATCTTCCTCCGGATCACCGGCAAGCTCTGCTTCGCGAGGCTCCGTGACGGCGACGGCGCCGAGGTGCAGGCCATGGTCTCTCTCGACCGGCTAGGTGCTGAGTCGCTCGCCGACTGGAAGTCCCAGGTCGATATCGGTGACCACGTGGGTGTCGAGGGGGAAGTCATCACCAGCCGGCGTGGTGAGCTCTCGGTTGCCGCCACGCGGTGGTTCATCGCCGCCAAGGCTCTCCGGCCTCTTCCGGTCGAACACAAGGAACTGTCCGACGAGCACCGGGTCCGGCAGCGCTATCTCGACCTCATCGCCCGGCCGGAAGCGCGCGAGCAGCTGCTCGCCCGGTCGGCCGCGACCGCGTCCATCCGGAACACTCTCACCGCACGTGGCTATGTCGAAGTCGAAACCCCTGTGCTGCAGGCCATCCACGGCGGTGCCGCGGCCCGGCCGTTCGCCACCCATTTCCATGCGTTCGACCGGGAGTACTACCTGCGGATCGCGATCGAGCTGTACCTCAAGCGACTGGTTGTCGGCGGCGTCCACAAGGTTTTCGAGATCGGACGCAACTTCCGCAACGAGGGCCTCGACAGCACGCATTCGCCGGAGTTCACGATGCTCGAGGCGTACGAAGCATATGGCGACTATCACACGATGGCCGAACTCGTCCGCACCCTGATCCTCGATGCCGCCAGGGCGCTGGGGTCCACCGTCGTACCAGACGGTGAGGGTGGAGAGATCGACCTCGAGTCCGAATGGCGCTGGCTTCCCGTCCATGAGGCGGTTTCCGCGGCGGTCGGCGAAGAGATCACGCCGGACACGAAGGAGCCGGAGCTGCGGCGGTACGCCGACCGGCTCGATGTCGCCCTGCAACCCGGCTGGACATCGGGCGAGATCGTGCTGGAGCTGTTCGAGAAGCTCGTCGAGCACACGATCGTCGAGCCGACATATGTCTGCGACTATCCAGCCGACGTACGCCCGCTCGCCCGGCCACATCGAAAGGACCCGCGCCTCGCCGAGGCTTTCGACCTGATAGCGGCGGGAGTCGAGCTGTCACCGGCATATTCCGAGCTCGTCGATCCGGTCGAGCAACGCGAGCGACTCCTCCAGCAGTCGATCCGGGCGGCTGGCGGCGATCCGGACGCGATGCAACTCGACGAGGATTTCCTGCGTGCCCTCGAATACGGCATGCCACCCACTGGCGGCATGGGCCTGGGAATTGATCGGCTGGTCATGCTGCTGACCGGCACCCGCTCCATTCGCGACACCATCCTCTTCCCCCTGGTCAAGCCCGAGTTCTGAGGAAGCTCCGGGAGCTCAGGTGGTGCCGCACTCGAAACGCAATGGATCGGCTGCATTGCGTCAGGACCCATTGCGGACGTGTTTCGGCGATGTCGCCACCTCGATTGAACAGGGACACCACGGTCGGCAGGTTTGGCGGCGTCGCATTGGGCGGCAGCTTTCCGAGGTCCCTGTCATTCGCTGGTCGCTTCCCCGATGTCACCTGAGATAGTGCAATGAAGTAGCTATTCCCCGTTTGCCCGAGCCCCAATTTGGCTCTATTGTTGTGCCAGCCCGCGAGTATTCGAGAAGGGAACCCCCGTAGTGGCGACAAAGACTAACGTCGTTCTTATCGACGACCTTGATGGGTCGGAGGCCGAGGAGAGCGTGAAGTTTGCGCTTGACGGTGTCTCCTACGAGATCGATCTCTCCGCCAAGAATGCCGCGAAGCTGCGGAAGGAACTTGGCTCCTACGTCGGCTCCGCCCGCCGGGTTGGTGGACGCGCTGCTCGAGGTCGGGCCGCCAAGCCGGTTCGTGGTGCGGCCCGCAAGCCCGAAACCGCGGACATCCGCGCTTGGGCCAAGGACCAGGGTTATGACGTGAGTGACCGTGGTCGGATTCCGGCCGAGATCATCGAGGCTTACCAGAAGGGTCGCCGATAGGGCGGCAAGTGGTTCCGCCCGGTGGCGTCGCTCCACGGCCTGAGCCGGGCAGATCCTGACGACGGTTTGCTTCCCACTTCCTGAGATCACCTAGGATGCGCCGCACCATCCGCTTCCGACGATCCCAAGATGCCTGGGGGGATTGAGTGGATGAAGGCGGGATCGTAACAAGGCGTCATTGATGTCTACGCTGAGTGACATTCCTTGGTAAGACGCGAAGGCCCCTGAGGATCGTCCTTGGGGGCCTTGTCGTACCTCCCTGAACGTTCATGTGAGGGACGTCGGCTTACGGAGCGTTACGCCATCCGCGACATGCGGGGTACTTCCGGTGTTCGCTTCGGGCGTAACACCTCGTCAGATGCGGCACCCAGGGAACAGAGTAGGAAGACCTGACAGTTGCATGTTGCGTACCGTTCACAGCCCGCAGCCGATTGATCTCATGTCGAAACCTGGTGGGATCGGGATAGGTCGTCGGTGGGGTCTAGCATGAAACGCAGGGGCCGGGGATTCGTCCCGACCCCTCGAGCCGTCTCCAGCCCGGGGAGCAAAGATGTTTGAGAGGTTCACCGACCGCGCGAGGCGGGTTGTCGTCCTGGCCCAGGAAGAGGCCCGGATGCTCAGCCACAACTACATCGGCACCGAGCACATCCTTCTGGGTCTGATCCACGAGGGCGAGGGCGTCGCCGCCAAGGCGCTCGAGAGCCTCGGTATCTCGCTGGAGGCCGTCCGCGCCCAGGTCGAGGAGATCATCGGCCAGGGTCAGCAGGCGCCCAGCGGGCACATCCCGTTCACGCCGCGGGCCAAGAAGGTCCTCGAGTTGTCCCTTCGCGAGGCCCTCCAGCTCGGCCACAACTACATCGGCACCGAACACATCCTTCTCGGTCTGATCCGCGAGGGTGAGGGCGTGGCTGCCCAGGTGCTGGTCAAGTTGGGTGCCGACCTCGGTCGGGTCCGCCAGCAGGTCATCCAGCTGCTCTCGGGCTACCAGGGCAAGGAGACCGCGAGCGCCGGTGCGAGTGGCAGTGGCGAGGGTTCGCCGCAGGGTTCGCTCGTCCTGGACCAGTTCGGACGCAACTACACACAAGGTGCACGCGAGGGCAAGCTCGACCCGGTGATCGGCCGGGAGAAGGAAATCGAGCGGGTCATGCAGGTGCTGTCCCGACGCACAAAGAACAACCCGGTGCTCATCGGAGAGCCAGGCGTCGGCAAGACCGCGATCGTCGAGGGCCTCGCCCAGCAGATCGTCCGCGGCGACGTGCCCGAGACGCTCAAGGACAAGCAGATCTACAGCCTCGACCTGGGCGCCCTCGTCGCCGGGTCGCGTTACCGCGGTGACTTCGAGGAACGCCTGAAGAAGGTCCTCAAGGAGATCCGCACCCGCGGCGACATCATCCTGTTCATCGACGAGCTGCACACCCTCGTGGGTGCCGGCGCCGCCGAGGGCGCGATCGACGCGGCGAGCATCCTCAAGCCGATGCTGGCCCGCGGCGAGCTGCAGACCATCGGTGCGACCACACTCGACGAATACCGCAAATACCTCGAGAAGGATGCCGCGCTCGAACGCCGGTTCCAGCCGATCCACGTGCAGGAGCCGTCCATCGCCCTGACCATCGAGATGCTCAAGGGCCAGCGCGACCGGTACGAAGCGCACCACCGGGTGACGATCACCGACCAGGCGATCGTGGCCGCGGCGGAGCTCTCCGAGCGCTACATCTCCGACCGTTACCTCCCCGACAAGGCGATCGACCTGATCGACGAGGCCGGCTCGAGGCTGCGGATCCGGCGGATGACCGCGCCGCCTGACCTGCGGGAGTTCGACGAGCGGATCGCCAACGTCCGTCGCGACAAGGAAGCCGCGATCGACGCTCAGGACTTCGAGCGTGCCGCCTCCCTGCGCGACGAGGAGAAGAAGCTCATCGCGCAGAAGGCCGAGCGGGAGAAGCAGTGGAAGGCCGGCGACATGGACGTCGTGGCCGAGGTCGACGAGGAGCTCATCGCCGAGGTCCTCGCGATCGCCACCGGCATCCCCGTCTTCCGTCTCACCGAGGAGGAGTCGCAGCGCCTGCTCCGCATGGAGGATGAGCTGCACAAGCACTACATCGGCCAGGAAGACGCGGTGCACGCTCTGGCGAAGTCGATCCGGCGGACCCGGGCGGGCCTGAAGGACCCGAAGCGGCCGAGCGGTTCGTTCATCTTCGCCGGACCGTCCGGTGTCGGTAAGACCTACCTGTCGAAGACGCTCGCGGAGTTCCTCTTCGGTGACGAGTCGGCGCTGATCGCACTCGACATGAGCGAGTACTCCGAGAAGCACACCGTCTCGCGGCTGTTCGGTTCGCCTCCTGGCTACGTCGGCTACGACGAGGGCGGCCAGCTGACCGAGAAGGTGCGGCGCAAGCCGTTCTCGGTCGTCCTCTTCGACGAGATCGAGAAGGCCCACCCCGAGATCTTCAACTCGCTGTTGCAGATTCTCGAAGAAGGCCGGCTCACCGACGCCCAGGGTCGGGTCGTCGACTTCAAGAACACGGTCATCATCATGACGACCAACCTCGGTACGAAGGACATCGCCAAGGGTGTCCACCTCGGGTTCTCGCAGGCCCAGGACAACCGTGGTTCGTACGAACGGATGAAGAACAAGGTGCAGGAAGAGCTGAAGCAGCACTTCCGGCCGGAGTTCCTCAACCGGGTCGACGAGATCATCGTCTTCCCGCCGTTCACCGAGGACGAGGTTCTGGAGATCGTCGATCTGCAGATCGCCGAGGTCGAGAACCGGCTGAAGAACAAGGACATGGGCATCGAGGTGACCCAGCCGGCGAAGCAGCTGCTGGCCAAGCGTGGTTGGGACCCGGTGATGGGCGCCCGGCCGCTGCGCCGGACGATCCAGCGCGAGATCGAGGACGCACTGGCCGAGAAGTTGCTGTTCGGCGAGCTCACGCCTGGCCAGATCGTGTTGGTCGACGTCGAAGGCGAGGGCAAGGCGGCGACGCTGACCTTCCGCGGTACGCCGAAGGCTGCCGTGCCTGACCTGCCGACGATCACCGCCACGACCCAGGAGTAGTCACCCACACTGCTCACACGCAGAGAGGGGCGGCCACGGTCATCCGTGGCCGCCCCCTCCCTTTTCCCTACGCCGCGCGTCCCGTGATCATGATCGTGATCACGAAGCGTATGGGGAACTATGGCCCCGTTTCCCTTCATGGCTCTGTTTGCCTTCATGATCATTGGCGGGCTCGGCTCGCTCTGATCGGGCCGGGAGTTGGAACGCGTCACTGGTCACGGGCTCGACGAGACCGTCGGCGACGAGGCTGTCGAGGGCCCGTTCGCGTTGGATCGAGTCGGACCAGGCGGCGTCCAGCTCCGGTCTGGCGACCGGGCCGGGTGCTTCACGGAGGACCCTCAGCAGCCGGCCCCGGCACTGGCGGTCTGTGCCCTCGTACGTCTGTCGCCGCCGCGCGGGTCCGTCGTACGCCGGCCGACCGGCGATTCGCCAGGCGCACATCCGGCTGAGCGGGCAGGCCGCACACCGCGGCGACCGCGCCGTGCACACGAGCGCGCCGACCTCCATGACGGCGACCGCCCAGGATGCGGCTGTCTCGGCCTCGTCCGGTAGCAGGCTCGCAGCGGTCCGGCGTTCGCCCGCAGTGGTGGCTGTCGGCGGGTATTCCACCCCTTCGACGACCCGTCCGAAGACGCGCCGGACGTTCGTGTCCAGCACGGCATGCCGCTGCCGGAAGGCGAACGACGCGACCGCGGCCGCGGTGTAGTCGCCGATGCCGGGGAGCGCGCGAAGATCGTCGTACGCCGCCGGGACGTCGCCGTCGTGGCTGCGCGCGATCGTTGTCGCGGCCGCGTGCAGTCGCAGCGCCCGACGCGGATAGCCGAGCCGACCCCACTGCCGCACCGCCTCGCCGGGAGCGTCGTCGGCGAGCGCACGCGGCTCTGGCCAGCGTCGCAGCCATGAGTCGTACGCCGGAAGGACGCGGTTCACGGGAGTCTGCTGGAGCATGATCTCGCTGACGAGGATGCCCCACGGGCTGGCTTCGGGCCGTCGCCAGGGCAGGTCGCGGGCGTTGGCGGCGTACCAGCGCAGGACCGGCGCGTGCAGAGGTGACGTCGGCATGACAAGACCGATCTTCCCACGCGCTGGTATCGGTGTCGGGTTAGCGGTCTCCGGCCGTGAGGAGTACGGCGTGGGGGCGGGATATCGCGCGGCCGGCTCGTTACGCTCCGTGTCATGGGCTCGCTGCTCCGGCCGGTCGGGCCGCTGCCGGCGTGGGTCTACTGGGCACGGCGGGCGGTCCTCTTCGTCCTGCTCGCACTCCTCATCTGGCTCGTCGCCAGCTCGCTGACCCCGAACGATCCGAAAGGTGCCGCCGCGCCCGCCCGCGGCGACGGGGCGGGTCCCACGTCGAACGCATCTGATCGGCCGCAGTCGCGGAACACCCCGTCGGCTCCGTCGGCCCCGCGCCCAACCTCCGGCGGGGGGAAGGAGTCGCATATGCCAGAAGTGAAGGTGCCAGCGACCTCACCCGCGCACACGAAGCAGCCGGGTGCGCGACCGGTGGCGAGTCCGAGCGCCTGTCCCGCGAGCTGGCTCGAGGTACGTACGGACGCCGCGAAGGACGGCCCGGCGATGGCCGGATCTGAGGTGGATGTCGTCGTCGAGATCGTGAACGACGGTGCGGATCCGTGCGTCCTTACCGTCGACGCGGAGTCGTTCCAGGTCCAGGTCACCTCTGGGAACGACCTGATCTGGGACACGAGTCACTGCCCGTCGGTCGTACCTTCGGGCACGTTCACCCTCGGCCCGGCGAAGGCGCAGAGGGTCGCGATCGCGTGGCCGGGGATGCGTTCGCGCGAAGGGTGCCCCTCCGGGCAGCCGAAGGCACTGCCCGGCTACTACGCGGCGGGTGCCTCCGTGCACGGTCGGGCTTCCGCGACCGATCGCTTCCAGCTGACCGCCATCTGACCGCAGCATTCACTGTCGTCGCCGTGCCCGAGCGGTTCGAGTGGTGCTCAAGCGGAACCGCTGACCGGGAGCCCCGGGCCGGCTCTCAGGACGTGAGATGGCCGATTCCGCACCGTGACAGCGCTCGCGGCGAGGGACTAGCGTGCGAGCGGTGCTTGCGTAGATGCGACCGTCGTTCCGGGGTTTCAAGCACCAATGGGCACATCGTCGTGCGCTGGTTCAGGCCAACCTCGCCACCGGAGCGACGGCATGCGAACGGAGCGGCTCTCGATGACAGATCTGGCGATCGGCGTGATCGGATACGGCCTCCGCGGTGGGCTGTCGAGGCATGCGCACCGGCCCGACGAGGGCTCCAGGGTCGTCGCCCTCTACGACCCGGACACCTCGGCGCATGACCGGTTCCGCAACGATTTCGGTTCAGGCGTACGCACGACAAAGGATCTCGACGAGTTCCTCGCGTACGGTCTGGACGCGGTGTTTGTCGTGAGTCCCGACTACCTGCATGAGGAACACGCGCTCGCCATGCTGGGCGCCGGAATTTCGATCTACCTGGAAAAGCCGATGGCGATCACCACCGAGGGCTGCGACCGGATTCTCGCCGCGGCCCAGAAGTCGGATGGCCGGCTTTACCTCGGGCACAACATGCGCCACATGCCGTTCGTACGGGAAATGAAACGGCTGATCGACGACGGCGCCATCGGCGAACCGAAGGTGGCGTGGTGCCGGCATTTCGTCGGGAACGGCGGCGACTTCTACTTCGCCGACTGGCACGCCGAACGACGGTATGGCACGAGCCTGCTGCTCCAGAAGGGCGCGCACGACATCGATGTGCTGCACTGGCTGTGCGGGTCGTACGCCCAAGAGGTGACGGGTATGGGCGACCGCATGGTGTATTCGCCGGAACAGGGCGGTGGCGAAGCCACGGCGTGGTGGAAGAGTGCCGATCGCCTGAAGCGCTGGCCGCCGAAATCGTTGACCGGGCTCAATCCGGCCATGGATGTCGAGGACGTGTCGATGCTGACGATGCGGCTCGGCAACGGCATTCTCGCGTCGTACCAGCAGTGTCATTTCACGCCGGACTACTGGCGCAACTACACGATCATCGGTACCGAGGGGCGGATCGAGAACTTCGGCAATGGTGAGCCCGGCACGGCGATCCGGGTGTGGAACCAGCGGCACGACTACCACGCCGAGGGAGATGTCGCGGTTCCGCTGGAGCCGGAGACCGGTGGTCACGGTGGTGCGGACCCGCGGATCGTGGGGGAGTTCCTGCGGTACGCCCGCGAGGGTGGTGACACCGAGACGTCGCCGGTCGCGGCGAGGTACGCGGTGGCGGCCGGATGTGCGGGAGCGGAGTCGCTGCGGTCCGGCGGGGTCCCGGTGCGGGTTCCTGACGTGGACCCGGCGGCTGCGGCCCACTTCGGCGGGTGAGCTCAACCCACTGAGAGGTCGCTCCGCCGGCCTGCGTTGTTCGGCGCTCCGCGGGGGTCCGTGGCTCGGGCGGGACTCGCCGGGTCTCCCGCGTTCGTCGCGTGCGCGCAACGGGGATTTCTGACGCTGAATGGTCCGGCCCGTGGGCAATCTGATGGCCTTCCAGCCGACTTGCGAAATCCATTGCGTATACGCAATACTCAATGGCGCACGCGCACCAACACGGGGATGTAGGAGCTCGCGTGCCGGGTCCATCACCGCGGACTCGGACTCGTGAGCCGCACACACGCACGTCGGCGGTCTTCCTGCTTCGGAGGGGGCGGCAGGACGACCGTCGGCGGTGCCGTCTACCAGCTTCGCCGACGCCGCTGTCATCGCAGGAACGCAATGAGGGGGAGAGATGAAGGCAAGGTTCATCGGATTCGTGTCGGCGTTGGCGCTCGCGGCAGGGGTTGCGCTCTTCGCCGCTGGCCCCGGTCACGCGGCAACGCCCGCCGTACAGATCACCAAGGTCTACTACAACTCGCCGGGCACGGACACCCGGTCGAACAAGAGCCTGAACGCGGAGTACATACGCCTGACCAACCGGCGGACGTCCGCCATCAAGCTCAAGGGCTGGACCCTGCGAGACAAGGCGAATCACGTCTACACCTTCGCCACCTACACGCTCGGCGCCGGCAAGAGTGTCTACATCCACACTGGGAAGGGCACCAACACCACCTCCCACCGGTACTGGGGGCAGGGCGACTACGTCTGGAACAACACCGGCGACACCGCCTACCTTCGTACGCCCGCACGGACACTCGTCGACAGCTGCTCGTGGGGAAGCAAGGGCAGCTACACCACCTGTTGACGTCATACGTTCACCGGCCGGTGGCGTCGGCACTTCTGAAGCGGTTGGTCAGGGGCGCCCCTGATGCGTCCCTATGGGGCCAGGGTGCCCTTCATGTGAAGGCTCCCTGGGTGGGGTGCCGCTCACGCAAAAGGCTCCCTGGGTGCTGATGCCTTTCATGCAAAAGGCTCCCGGGTGCTGCCTTGCATGCGTACGTACAACCAGCGCGGCGCGCCAGTGCAGGCTCAGACGTAGCGTTCGAGGATGCTCGACTCGGCGAGCCGGGACAGTCCTTCGCGGACCGAGCGGGCGCGGTGTTCTCCCACCCCACCCACCGCCTGCAGGTCGTCGATGCTCGCGGCGAGCAGCTTCTGCAGGCTGCCGAAGTGGTCGACGAGCCGGTCGATGACCGCACCGGGGAGGCGGGGCACCTTGGCCAGGAGCCGGTAGCCGCGCGGGCTCACCGCCGCGTCGAGGGCGTCGCCACCGTGGCCGAGAGCGCGGGCGACCGAGCCGATGTCCAACAGATCCGTGGCGGAGATGGCGTCCAGCTCGTCGAGGGCTTCGTTCACGTTGCGGGGTCGCCGGCTGGGAGCGGCGGGGAGATAGTCGCGCGCGACGAGTTCGCGCTCCGGCCCGACGCCTGCGACGAGCTCGTCCAGCTGGAGGGACAGCAGCCGGCCGTCGACGCCGAGCTCGACGACGTACCCCTGGATCTCGTTGGCGATCCGGCGCACCATTTCCAGCCGCTGGGCGACCGCGGCGACGTCGCGAACGGTCACCAGGTCCTCGATCTCCAGTGCGGACAGCGTGCCCGACACCTCGTCGAGCCGGAGCTTGTAGCGCTCGAGCGTCGCGAGGGCCTGGTTGGCGCGGGACAGGATCTGGCCGGTGTCCTCGAGGACGTACCTGATGTCATCGACGTACAGCCCGATAATCCGCATCGACTGTGACACCGAGACGACCGGGAATCCGGTCTGCTTGGCGACCCGCTCGGCGGTGCGGTGGCGGGTGCCCGTCTCGACCGTCGGGATCGAGGAGTCGGGCATCAGGTGGACGGCGGCCCGCAGGATCCGGGTGCAGTCGCGGTCGGCGATGATCGCGCCGTCCATCTTGGCGAGCTCGCGGAGCCCGGTGGCACTGAACTCGACATCCAGAGCGAAGCCGCCGGTGCACAACGTGTCCACGGTGCGGTCGTATCCGAGCACGATGAGGGCGCCGGTACGGCCGCGGAGGACGCGCTCGAGCCCGTCGCGCAACGCCGTTCCCGGCGCGACCGCGGCGAGCGTCGCCCGGAGTCGGGCGTCCGGGCCCTTGTCACTTGCAGCCACAACTCTCCAGGATTGGTCAAGCCTGCTCTGCAGCAGTCTACGTGGGGGGCCCCGGCGTCGCGCCGCACGCCATGCCCGGTGCCTTGCGTGAGTGGTAAGTCAGGAGTCTGACGGTGTTGGGCCCCTGCCGGAGGCCAAAAGTCGCTCAACGTGACCGGTAGTGGACACAGCGGTGCGGCTGGGCGGGCGAGACGGCATCTTCGTACCCGCTCAGACTCTGGGAGGGGCCGATGACCGCAGCTGTCCGACCACACACCCTGCGCACGGAGTACGCCGAGAACCCCGTGGGCCTCGAGGAGCCGGCCCCGAGGTTCTCCTGGCTCCTCGCGACCACACCTGCGGCGACCACACCTGCGGCGACCACACCCGCGGCGACCACACCCGCGGCGACCGGGACGAGGCGCACCGACTACGGCTCCCAGGACGAGGGTTCGCGGGGTTCAGCGGCCGGTCAGTCGGCGTACCAGATCAGGGTGGCGTCCTCGGTCGACGTGCTCCTCGCCGGCGGGTCCGATGTCTGGGACTCCGGGCCCGTCGAGTCGAGGCGTTCGGCGCAGGTGGAGTACGCAGGTCAGCCCCTCCGGTCGGCCACGCCGTATCTCTGGACGGTCCGTGTCTGGGATGCGGCCGGCGAGGCGTCGGAGTGGTCGGATCCGGCGTCGTTCGAGATGGGTCTGCTCTCGCCCGACGACTGGGGCGGTGCCAGGTGGATCGGACACCCGGCGAGCTGGTCGGCGGGCGGCCTGCCGAACGGCGGAGCGGCCGAAGCCCTGCCCGCGCCGCTCCTGCGTACGGCGTTCAGGTTGTCGCGTGGGGACTCGACCGGCAGCCCGCCTGTGCGGGCGCGGCTCTACGCCTGCGGGTTGGGATATGGCGAGTACTACCTCGACGGCCACCGGATCGGGCGTGCGGTGCTGGACCCGGCGCCCACCAACTACGACGCCACCGTCCTCTACTCGACGTATGACGTGACCGACCTCCTCGCGGCCGGGCCGCCCGGCGCCGAGCACGTACTCGCCGCCCACCTCGGGCGGGGCCGGTACGGCGAGCCGACGACGAGCGTGTGGTACTGGGAGCAGGCACCCTGGTGGGACCACCCGAAACTGCTGGCCCAGTTGGTCGTGTCGTACGCCGATGGCCGTGTGCAGCGGATCGTGACCGACCCGACCTGGCGCAGTATCGACGGTCCGGTCCGCGTGGACTCGCTGTTCGCCGGTGAACGCTACGACGCCCGCCACGAGCAGCCGGGATGGACCGAGCGCGGCTTTGACGACTCCGGGTGGTCGCCCGCGGCCGCGGTGGCGCCGCCGAAGGGTGCGCTGCGCGCGCAGCAGGTCGAACCGATCGAGCCGGTGGCAGAGATCGCACCAGTCGCGCTCACCTCGCCGCGGCCAGGGGTGTTCGTCTTCGACGTGGGCCAGCAGATCGCCGGGTGGGCCCGGCTGCGCCTGTCGGGGCCGGCGGGTACGGAGGTGACGATCAGCTACGGCGAGAAGCTGCGTGCCGATGGCACGGTCGAAACCGACCAGCAGTTGCGGCTGATCGATGCCGATATCCAGACCGACGCGTACGTTCTCCGGGGCGGTGACGTCGAAACGTACGAGCCGCGCTTTTCGTACAAGGGATTTCAGTTCGTCCAGGTCGAGTATCCGGTGGATGGCGTCGACAGCCACGGCAAGGGCAGCGAGCCTTACCGGCCCGCGCTCGCGGACCTGCGCGCTATCGTCGTCCACACGTCGGTCGCGTCGACGGGCGAGTTCTTGTGCGACGACGAGTTGGTCAATCGACTGCATTCGGCGACCCGCTGGGCGATTCTCAACAACCTGCACGGCGTGCCGACGGATACGCCGGTGTTCGAGAAGAACGGCTGGACCGGTGACGCCCACCTCACTGCCGGCGCGGCCGCGCACAACTTTCACATGCCGCGCTTCTATACCAAGTGGCTGCAGGACTGGGTTGACGCGCAGATGCTGAGTGGCGAGTTTCCTCCCATCATTCCGACCAGTGGGTGGGGCTATCACGGCGATTCGCGGTCGGCGATCGCCGGTCCGATTCCGGCGTGGGAGGTGGCGTACGTCGAAATCCTGTGGACGATGTACATGTCCTACGGTGATGAACGGATTCTCTCCCGACACTACGATCACGCGCGACGCTATCTCGACTATCTGGTCGACGGTTACGTCGACGATGATGTCGTCCTGGTGGGACTCGGGGACTGGCTGCCGCCGGATGTGGGTGGGGCACCGCCGGAGGGTCCGGGCATCTATGAGACGGCGTACACCTGGCGTTACGCCGCACTGCTCGCCGCCATCGCCGCGGTGATCGGCCGGGACGGCGACATTCCTGCGTACGAAGAGCTTCAGGGCAGGTTGAGGTCCGGATTCAACCGCGCCTTCTTCGATGCCGCGGCGGGGATCTATCACGGCGAGAAGCCGGCGGGGTACCGTCAGGCGGCCAATGTCATCGCGCTGTCGTTCGGCCTGGTGCCGCAAGACGTGCGTCCAAGAGTGTTCGGCAATCTCGTCGCGGACATCCATGCCCGTCAAGATCACCTTGACACCGGTGTGATCGGTACGAAGCTGCTCTTTCCGTTGTTGACCGCGAACGGCGAGGTGGACCTGGCATTCAGGGCGGCCACCCAGCGTACCTACCCTGGTTACGGTTTCTGGATCGAACAGGGCGCGACCTCGCTGTACGAGCACTGGGGTGCGGACTCGCGTTCGCGGAACCACCATTTCTTCGGCCATGTCGACCAGTGGTTCGTCGAGGACCTCGCCGGGCTGTCACCGTCCGCGCCCGGGTATGCAACGGTGCGGGTCCGGCCGGTGCCACCCCAGGCGCTCGGTCATGCGTACGCCTCCATCGACACCATCCGCGGCAGGGTGGCGACGTCATGGCGGCGGCGTGACGACGGATACGAACTCCGCGTGGAACTTCCACCCGGCGTAACCGGCGAGGTGTACCTCCCACGAGCGGCAGGTGGCCACGAAGACGCCCGCGAGTGCGGCGACGGCGTCCACATCTTCACCTGATCAGGTTGGCCGATCATGGAGGGCGCGAGAGAGGAAGAGCAGGGCTCCCTTGTCGTCGTCCTCGCGGCGGTCGAGTTCCATGCCTATCCGCTGCAGGACCCGCACCGATGCCAGGTTGCCCGGACGGACCGTTGCCCACACACGCCCCAGCCGGGCACGGGCGCACTCCGCGAGGACCGCCTCCGCTGCCTCGGTGGCGTATCCGAGACGTTGGCTGTCCCGCCTGATCATGTAGCCGATCTCTGGTTCGTTCGCGCCGGTCCGTCCGACAAAGATGCCGCAGTTGCCAATGAGCCGGCCCGTCGCCTTCAGCCGCACTCCGTACCAACAAAGACTCAGGTCTGTTCGGGTCGCGATTCGACGCTCGATCCATGCTTCGGTCTGCTCGATCCGGGTGAACGGACCACCGCCGATCGTGTGTGTATGCGGATCGGCGAAGATCTCGTGTAACGCCGGTGCGTCATCGCGCCGAAATGCCCGCAGGCGCAGGCGTTTCGTCGAAAGGGAAGGCCGCATCGCTATCGGCGGAGGACTGGGCTGAGTTCGACGACGTCGAGAGCGATGTCGTAGGGGCCCTGGGTGGCGGGGGTTTCGATGTCGTACGGGCCGCGGTCGCCGATGGTGAAGCTGCCCCACCAGCGGGTGGTAAGCGTGATGGTGCGTGGGCCGGTGGTCTCGTAGGTGTGGACGACCTGCGGGTTGGGGTCGGTGTAGGTGTTTCCGGGGATGTTGAACTCACGCGTGAGTCCGGGTTCGAAGGTCCATTCCCACTCGCCGCGAGCCGTCACGGTGACCTCGAAGTTGAAGACGGGAACGGTGGCGGCGGGCATGAGCCGTGGCTGGCCGGAGTGGAAGAACGTGGGGAGTTCGGTGACGGCCTGACCATCGGGTGGCTGCAGCTTGGGTGCCTGGGCGGGTACGAGTGTGCGCCAGCGGGTCTGGACCTGGTTCCAGACGTCGTCGGGAGTGAGGGCATCGTCGGGATCGCCGAGGCACAGGGTGCCGACCTGGTTCCAACCGCCTCCGCCCGGTCGGAGCAGGAACACGTCGTGGACCCAGCGGGGCGATCCGTCGTCGTTCTCGCCGCACCGCATGAGCTCGTGGCAGAGGACGTTGCCGCCGAGTTCGCAGGTCTTCTCGAGCCGCCATTCGCATCCCGGGCAGGAGGAGCCGCCGGAATCGACAACTTGGCCGTCCTGGTTGAACAACGCGGCCTGCCCGACAAACGCATCACCCTCACCGCGAGGCTCCGGATCCGGCGGCGGCGGCGGAGGCGGAGGAGGGTCCCCACATCCTCTACAGGGGTCGTCGCTCTGATCGGCGTAGGCATAGTTTGCCGTTGAGATACTCAGGGCAAGGCACAGGATCGTCAGCACTACGACAGCAGTGCGCAGGACTATGAGACTTGACGTTGCCTGAGTACCAGCCATAGGTCCCCCTTTTTCTGGAATTCGACGCGATACCTCCAGGAATCCGGCGGAAACTTCTCGGCGGCCTTCCCGTTCCCGTCAACTTCAGTCGCGCCAGCGTCCATCAGCGTGAACGTTGCGGATTCGAACTGATCATCCGCATCGCGTGGATCTAATTTGAAGTTGCGAACTGTGAGGCCCTCGCCAACTATCTCGAAGCGGTGGCCCTTTGACTTCACGGACTCGATGTAGTCGATGTAGCGCTGGCCGGCGCCTGAACCAGGAACCGTGAGCGCTTCGATCGGCGCGGAGTCCAGCGTCTCGTATGCCTCGTTGACCGCGTTGTAGAAGGCGACTGTCGCGGCGTGGATCTGCTCCTCGACTGATCCGGCGGCAGCGGACGGGCTCGGCGAAGGGCTGGGTGTCTCGGACGCGGCCGGCGACTTGCTGGTGGGCTCCTTCGACGCGGTGTCGACGGGCGTGGGCTCAGGGTTGTTCGCGCATGCGACCGGCATGACGGCGAGGAGAAGACCCGTGCAGGCGAGCGCGATCCGATGCAGGGGTGGCGGTGTTCCGGCACGACCAGGCGTGAGCATGGGAGTACATTAGGCGATTCGCCACATTTCGGAAGTCCTCATCCACAGGCCGTTCGGCATGGCGCGGGCGGAATCGTCTGTCGTCCGAGTCCGACGGGAGCACGCCGGATCCGCACCCCATCACATGATCAGGTCGATGTGGCATCTCGCCTCACCCGCGTGCGCGAGCTTGGCGTCGCAGGTCATGAGGGTGCATCCGAGCCCTTCGGCCAGGGCGACATAGGCGGCGTCATACGGGGTGACGTTGTTGCGGAGCTCCCACATTCGGTCCAGCAACGGCCCGAGTGGCATATGCCGGATGGGGAAGCTCGCCAAATGGCGCAAAGCGCCCGGCACAGCCTCGGTCAGGGCCTCCCCCTTTGTCTGAAATGCTGGGGTTGTCCACAACTGAACCGCCTGACCCGTTGCTCTTGCCTCAGAGTCGGCCGAAGCGCGTCATTCGGAGGTGCGCCGATTCGGTGCAGTCCGGCCGGTGGATTCCCCGCGAGGTCAGTCAACCTGAGGAACATCGCGCGCCGACCGGTCCCAAGGTCGACCCAGGCCTCACCTTCAGGTCATTGAAGCTGGCGGGCGGCGAGGAGGGCGACGCCGAGATCGGCGGCCTCGGCAACCCGGATGCCGTCTGGCACGGGTCCGCTGTCAGGCGGTACGACGGCCTCGGTGAAGCCGAGCCGCACCGCCTCGGCCAACCGTCGCTGGACGCCCGTCACGCGACGCAGTTCGCCAGCCAACCCGACCTCGCCGACGGCGATCATCCGCGGCGGCAGGGGAATGTCCGTCATGGAGCTGGCAACAGCGAGGGCGACCGCGAGGTCGGACGCCGGCTCGCGCAGGCGTACCCCACCCACTGTCGAGGCGTAGATGTCCTGCTTGCCGAGCGGAAGTCCGCCGCGCCGCTCCAACACCGCCAGCACCATGGACAGCCGGCTCGAGTCCAGACCGGACGTCGCCCGACGCGGGCTGGCCAGGCTCGAGGCGGCCACCAATGCCTGTACCTCGGTGAGCAACGGCCGCTTGCCCTCGACAGTGACGGTCACGCAACTACCCGGAACGGGCTCCGGCCGCTGGGTCAGGAACAGCCCACTCGGATCGGGCAGGCTCTTCAACCCGCCGTCGGCGAAGTCGAAGCAGCCGACCTCATCGGTGGGACCGAACCGGTTCTTCACCGCGCGGACCATGCGGAGCCGAGAGTGCCGGTCGCCTTCGAAATGCAGGACGACGTCCACGAGGTGTTCCAGGACCCGCGGGCCGGCGATCGAGCCGTCCTTGGTGACGTGACCGACCATGAGGACGGCGATGCCGCGCTCCTTCGCCACCCGGATCATCGCGGCCGCGACCTCGCGGACCTGGGTCACGCCCCCGGCCGCGCCCTCGACGGAGGCCGACGCCACCGTCTGAACGGAGTCCAGCACGATCAGGTCCGGGCGTACCTCATCCACATGGCTCAGCACCGCCGACAGGTCGGTCTCCGCGGCGAGATACAACCGTGGCGCGAGGGCGTCGATTCGCTCCGCCCGCAACCGGATCTGGGCCGCTGACTCCTCGCCTGAGACGTAGAGGCTCCGCGCCTGCGTCCGGGCGCGTTCGGCGGCGACCTCGAGAAGCAAGGTCGACTTGCCGACGCCCGGCTCGCCGGCCACCAGGACGACTCCGCCTCGGACGAGGCCGCCGCCGAAGACCCGGTCGAGTTCGGAGATGCCGGTGGGCTCCGCGCGCGCTGCCTCGACGTCGACCTGGTCGATGGGCACGGCGCGCTGAGTGACCGGGCCGGCGGAGGTCACCGCCACCCGCGGCGCGCCGACCTCCTCGACCGTGCCCCACGCCTGGCACTCGCCACAACGACCGACCCACTTGGTCGCCTGCCAGCCGCACTCGCCACAGCGGTAGGCCGGCTTGAGGGCACGCGCTGCCGTCGCTCTTCCCATGTGCCGAGACGGTAGTAGCCGGCACCGACAGCGGCTGGGTTCGCCGCGCCAGGCCGGCGAACTGGCCGTCAACCCAGCCTTGGCAGGCGTACGGACAAGATCCCAGGACGGGGTAGCTGAACCGGTCGGCGGCTGACGTGCGTACGGCACAAAAGAGGAGTCCTTCGACGAAGGTCGTGAGGCAGCGGCCATCGGGGGCGAAGGACACTTCCGGCCAGCCGTTGCGACTCATCGGCTGTGTCGATGTCCGCGGCGCGACCTAGGCTGGGCAGACGTGAGCACACAGATCAGTACGGATGCGAGAACCGCCATCCAGATGGTGCCCCTCGGCGTCGTGGTCGGTGGGCGGCACGAAGTACGCGAGGATGGCTGGGCCGACGAGATCGCCCGCATCGTCCTCGACGGTGGGCAACTCGACCCCGACGCCACGCTCGGGTTGGTGGCCTACTCCCACCTCGAAGTGGTGTTCTATTTCCACCGGTCAACCCGGCAACGGTCAGGGGCGGCGCATCCGCGGAGCAATCCGCACTGGCCGCGCGTCGGGATCCTCGCCGATCACAGTCCGCACCGCCTCAACCACATCGGCGTTTCCTGCTGCGAGATCGTCGCCGTCGACGGGCTCACGCTGACCGTACGCGGGCTGGACGCGCTGGACGGGAGCCCGGTGCTGGACGTGAAGCCGTACGTCGAGGAGTTCGGGCCACGCGGTCCGGTCCGGGAGCCTGCCTGGATCCGTGAACTCATGCGGACCTACTACTGACGCCGCCCGACCGTCCAAGACTCCGGGTCAGAACGTCCGCCACCACAGGTTGACGGCGTAGTCGACGTCGAGGGCCGGCCACGCCGCGAGGACCCGTTCGGCGACCTCGGGACGGAACTCGATGCGTACGACCGACTCGAAGTCCTCGCGTCGTTCGAATTGCCAGCGGATGTCGAGAGGTGCGCGGCGCCAACCGCGGCGGGTCCAGAAGGCTTCGACCGCATGTGGATCGTGAGTGGGGAAGGCCGCCCTGAACCAGCCGCCGAACGTACTCCGCGTCGCGTCGTTGTCGATGATGAACGCGGCCCCGCCCTTCCGCGTGACCCGGCTGATCTCGCCCAGACCCGGCTCACATCCGGGCCCGAAGAAGTACGCCCACCGCGCATGCACCACATCGACAGAGGCGTCCGGGATGGGCAGGGCCTGGGCCGTGCCCTGGCGGACCTCCACGTGCGGGATGGCTCGGCACCGTCGGCGCGCGTGCTCGACGAGGCCCCCGTGCGGTTCGACGCCGACAACCCTGGCGGCGTGCTCGGCGAATCGGGGGAGATGGAAGCCGGTGCCGCAGCCGATGTCGAGAATGGTCGCGCCGTGCCAGGGTCGGCGTTCGATCATGGCCTGCTCGAGTACGCCGTCGGGGTCGGCGGCGCGGTTCTCGAGCTCGTAGCTGCCGGGGGCGTTCCAGATGTTGGGGCTCGGTCGGGCTCCCGTGGCGATGCGTGGCACGCACCTGAGGGTAGAAGATTGGCGCCCGCACCGGCACGGCTGGCGGCGCCGGCACCGGCACCGGTGGCGGCGGTCAGCGGCGGCGGGCGCCCTTGCTCTTGCCCTTCCCCGCCGTGACGCGGACCTGGCCGGCCTGCCCGTTGGATTGCGTACGCGCCCGCGGTCGGCGTACAGGATCGGCCGGATGCGGCGCGGTGCGGACGCCACGGGCGAGGTGCGCTTCGCAGTGCTTGACGAGTTCGTCGTAGCCCGCCTGTCCCATCAACTCGACCAGCTCGGGACGGTTGGACACGTAGACGGGATCGCGGGCGCCGTGCGCCTCGGTGTTGCCGGTGCAGTACCAGTCGAAGTCGTGGCCGCCGGGGCCCCAGCCGCGCCGGTCGTACTCCGTGATCGTCACCTCGGTGTACGAAGTGCCGTCCGGCAGCTCGACGTCACGGTAGAGCCGCCGGATCGGAAGCTGCCAACACACGTCTGGCTTGGTCTCCAACGGGTGGACGCCGATCCGGAGCGCGTGCTTGTGCAGGGCACAGCCGGTCCCGCCCGCGAACCCCGGACGGTTGTGGAAGATGCACGCGCCGTCGACGACGCGGGTCTTACGTTCGCCGTCATCGTCCTTCTCGATCCAGCCGGCTTTGTTGCCTTCGGCGCGGTACTGCCAGTCGTCGTCGGTGAGCTTCTTGACCCAGCCGCGGACCCGCTTTTCGTCGGCTTTGTCGGCGAAGTGTGCTCCCATGACGCAGCACCCGGCATCGGGCTCCTCGGCGAAGATGCCGTGGCAACCGGATCCGAAGATGCAGTTCCAACGAGAGGTCAACCAGGTCAGGTCCGCGCGGAACACCTGGTCAGAGTCATCCGGATCGGTGAACTCGACCCAGGCGCGCGGGAAGTCAAGAGAAACCTCGGGCATCTACGAAACCCTACGCCTCGTACGCCGTGAGACACGCGACGCCCGCCGGTGTGGTGGTGGACCAGTTTCGCGGGGTCCCGCGTACGGCCTGGGTTTGGCATACGACCTGGGTCCGGCGAACGACCGGGGTCTTACGTACGACCTGGTTCCGGCGTGCGCAGGTGCTGGTCCCGTGATCATGAAGGAAGAGCGGCAATATCGCCGAAGAATCTTCATGATCACGATCATGATCACGGGATGGGGACCGACCGGGTCGCGCGGGGAGAGGGCGCGGGTGCGCTGCCAGGTCGGGGCGGACCAGCTAGCCTCGGATCATGCGGCTCGGCGTCCTCGACGTGGGTTCGAACACCGTCCACCTGCTCGTCGTCGACGCGCGCCCGGGTGCTCGGCCGGTTCCTGCGTACTCCCACAAGACCGAACTCCGGCTCGCCGAGCATCTCGACTCCGCCGGCGAGATCTCCTCCGCTGGCGCGGCTGAGCTCAAGCGCCTGGTCGCGGAGGCGCTCGAGATCGGCGAGGACAAGGGCTGTCAGTCGGTTCTCGCGTTCGCCACGTCGGCGGTTCGAGAAGCGACCAACGGCGACGCCGTGCTGAGGGACGTCATGGCCGCGACGCGCGTCGACCTCAGCGTGCTGTCCGGCGACCAGGAGGCCCGGCTCACCTTCCTCGCCGTACGCCGGTGGTTCGGCTGGTCCTCCCGCCGGCTTCTGGTCTTCGACATCGGCGGCGGCTCGCTCGAGATCGCGACCGGTCTGGACGAGGATCCGGACGCGGCGATGTCGATGCTGCTCGGTGCGGGCCGGCTCACGCGGATGTGGTTCACGTCCGACCCGCCGCCGGCCGACGAGGTGAGGGCGCTGCGCAGGCACATCAGGGCGGAGATCGCGAAGTACGCCGGCCAGGTGCTGAGGTTCGGCGCGCCGGACCATGTGGTGGGTACGTCGAAGACCTTCCGGCAGCTCGCCCGCGTCTGTGGCGCGGCCCCCTCGTCGGAAGGCCCGTACGTCAAGCGGACGATGCAGCGGTCCGTCCTCAACCAGTGGTTGCCGAAGCTCTCCGCCATGTCGGCTGGCGAACGCGCGGACCTCCCCGGCGTTTCGGCTGGGCGCGCGCCGCAGCTGCTGGCGGGAGCGATGGTCGCGGAGGCGGCGATGGACCTGTTCGAGGCGGACGAGCTCGAGGCCTGTCCGTGGGCGCTACGCGAAGGAGTCATCCTGCGTCACCTCGACACGATGGAACCGGAGGACTTCGCGTGAGGACACCGGGGACCGCGACGAGCACGCCGGACCGGACGAGTACGCAGGGAACCAGATGAGCACGGCGAGGAATACGGAGGGGCAAGGCGTACGGCTGGCGGTCGATGGCGGAGCGACCAAGCTTCTCATGGGCGTGGTCGACCGGTCCGGTCCGACGCCGCGGCTGGGCGAGCAGGTGTCGGTGCCGGGCTTTCAGTGGACGACGGGCGAGGACCCGATCGACCAGCAGTGCCGGCGGGTGGTGTCGGCATGGGTCGCCCTCGGCCGGCCCGCGCCTGTCGAGGTGGTGGCGCTCGGCCTGGCCGGTGGTGCCTACGACCGGCCCAGCCGCGAACGTCTGGCTCCCCTCCTCGCCGAACAGCTCGGCGCCCGCACCGTCCTGCTGACCGGCGACGACGTGACCGCTCACCTCGGCGTGCTCGGCGGCGACTCCGGCGTCGTCGTGACGGCCGGAACCGGCGTGAACTGCCTGGCGGTGACGCCGGGCGGCGAGCTGACCAACATCGACGGGATGGGCTACCTCTTCGGAGACGCCGGCGGCGGCTTCTCGCTCGGCCTGGCGGGCCTGCGCGCTGCGGTGGCGGGGTACGAAGGACGCGGAGCCACCACCGCCCTGACTGCCCGGGCCGAGGAGCGCGTCGGTCGCCCCCTGCGGGAGGCGGTCAAGGCCTGGTACCGCTCCCCGTCGCTCATCGCCGACGTCGCCTCCTTCGCCGCGGAGGTCGCAGTGTTGGCCGCGTCCGACCCGGTGGCGCGAGTTCTGTGCCTCAGTGCGGGCGAGGAGTTGTCCGTGTGTGCGTCCGCTGCCGTACGCAAGGCGTTCCCGACCGCAGCAGACGGTAGCGTGCCGGTGTCGTGGGCGGGCAGTGTCCTCGGTGGCCCGGTGATCTTCGACGCGTTCGCCGCCGGACTGGCGCAGCTGTGCCCCGCCGCCGAACTGCGCGATCCGCGCGGTGACTCACTGGCGGGCGCTGCCCGGCTGGCAGTGGACCAGGATGTTCCGCACCTCGCCGGCGTGGTCGTCCACTCTGCCGGCGCTCCGACCACCACGACGGCGAAGTCATGAACGCAGAGCGGACAGGTGGCGCACACGCGGAGGCAGTGGTCCGGGACGCACGGCAGGAGGACGCAGCGCGGACGGACGGCGGGCGCCTGGACAGAGGTGCCGCTGGGGACGGTCCCAGAGGGGCGCGGATCGACGACGATGCCGCAGTCCGTGTCCTCCGCACGGCGATCGACCGGGTGGTCAACACCCAGCGCGAACCCATCGCGGCGGTCGCCGACCTGATCGCCGACGCCATTCCCGCGGGTGGCATCGTCCAGGTCTTCGGCACCGGGCACAGCCGGGCGTTCGCGATGGAGATCGCCGGGCGGGCGGGTGGTCTCGTACCGGCGAACATGCTGGCCGTCAAGGACCTGGTCTTCCGCGGCGGCGAGGATCCCGCCGCGATTCTCGACCCGCTCGTCGAACGCGATCCGGCCCTCGCCGCGCGGATTCTCCCCCTGCACGATCTCCATCCCCGGGATGTGTTCCTCGTCGTTTCCAGTTCGGGTGGCAATGGCAGCACGGTCGAGATGGCTCGGCTCGCCAAGGAGCGGGGCCATCCGGTGGTTGCGGTCACGTCGTTGGAACACAGTCGGGGGATCACTTCGCGGCATCCGTCCGGCCTGCGGTTGTTCGAGGTGGCCGACGTCGTGATCGACAACTGTTCGGCGTACGGCGATGCGGAGCTGGCGATACCTGGCGCCAGCCTGACGATCTGTCCGACCTCCTCGGTGACCGGCGCGGTGATCGCGCAGATGATCACGACGCAGGTGTGCGCGCGACTCCTCGCGGCCGGGCACGAGGTACCGGTCTACGTGTCGGCCAACGTCCCCGAAGGTGACGCCCACAACGAACGCATGGAAGCCCGGTACGGCACCCGGGTCACGCACAGCGAACCCTGACCCGCCCTGAGCATGCCGGAAACGCCCGACAGGTGGCCTCTCACCGATGATCATGATCACGGTCGTGATCACAGGCGGGAGTCGCTCGCGGAGCCTCACCGGATGAGAGGGAGCCGGTCACGGGCTGTCTTCACGACGTACGGTCGGGACGGAACCCCCCGGGCCGTACGCTGGACGCCGTGCAGCCACCAGGTGCCACCACTCGGGTCCGCGGCAAGGACGTCGTCGTACGCGTCCCCGACGCCCGGATGGCACTCTCCACCGCCTCGGTCTACCCGGAGTCGACGGCGACGGCGTTCGAGCTCGCCGCCCGCCTGGGCTACGACGGTGTCGAGGTCATGGTGGGTGCGGATCCGCTGAGCCAGGACATCGACGCGCTACGCCGGCTCAGCGAATACCACCAGCTGCCGATCGTCTCCATCCACGCGCCGACGCTGTTGATCACCCAGCGGGTATGGGGCACCGAGCCGTGGGGCAAGATCGACCGCAGCGCGGAGGCGGCCAAGGCCCTCGGCGCCAAGGTCGTCGTCGTACATCCGCCATTCCGTTGGCAGCGCGACTACGCCCGCGACTTCGTGGCTGGCATTGCGCGCCGGCAGAAGGAGACGGGGATCAGCTTCGCGGTCGAGAACATGTTCCCCTGGAAGGCCGCAGGGCAAGGACTTCAGGCGTACCTTCCCGGCTGGGATCCGCGGGACTTCGACTACGCCGAGGTGACACTGGACCTGTCTCACACGGCGACGGCGGGCGTCGACGCCTATGACATGGCGTACGACCTGGGTGAGCGGTTGACTCACATCCACCTTGCCGACGGCTCTGGTTCGAACAAGGACGAGCACCTGGTGCCGGGCCGGGGGGGCCAGCGGTGTGCGGAGGTGCTCGAACTGCTCGCCCGCCGCGGCTTCGGCGGCAGCATCGTGCTGGAGGTCAACACGCGCCGCGCCGCCGGTCGGGCCGAACGTGAGGCGGACCTGGTCGAGGCGCTCGCGTACGCCCGGCTGAACTTCGCCGCGCCCGTCGTTCCGTCCTACGCCGTCACCGCCGACGGAACGATCGAAGCCATCGGCCCCGCCGCACCGTCCCAGTAGCCCCCTTCCTCGTGATCATGATCGTGATCACGAAGGGTTTGCGGCGATACTGACGATTTCCTTCATGGTCACGGCGCCCATTGAGCGGTCCGCCCGACTCTCGTGATCCATTTCCGGTCGTTCTCTTGATCCGCACGTAAACCTTCACGCACCCTGAGTGCGACATCCGGCCTAAAGCCCGCTTTATCTCTGCATGAGCCGGCTTGTGGCCTTCGCCTCAGGCGTGGAGGAGTCCGCGATGCGCGGGATTCGGCAGCAGGCGGGCAGGATTTTCGTCGTTCTCGGCTTCGCGGTCGGTTCCGTTCTGGTGGGCGGTTCTCCGGCACACGCCGCGCCCGCCTACACCGCGCTCGGCGACTCGTACTCCTCCGGCGTGGGCACGCGGTCCTACTACGACGACGGCACCACCTGCAAGCGTTCGCCGTACGCCTACCCGGTGCTCGACGCGGCCCGGCTCGGTGCGGCGCTGACATTTGCCGCCTGCTCTGGTGCGAAGGTCTCAGACGTACGAAGAAACCAGCTTGGCAGCCTCAACGCCTCGACCCGCTACGTGACGGCATCGGTCGGAGGCAACGACGCGGGGTTCGCCCCGGTGATCATCAAGTGTGCGCAGCCCTGGCCGACCACGTGCTGGGGGGCGATCGACAACTCACAGGCATTCATCCGAAACACCCTTCCCGGCCTCCTCGACGGGCTCTATTCGGCGATCCGGAACGCCGCACCCAACGCGCGCGTGGTCGTCGTGGGTTATCCGCGGCTGTTCAACGGCGAGGAGTGCAATCTCGCCGCCCGGATCAGCCCTGGCGAGCAGGCCGAGCTCAACGCCACCGCCGACCTGTTGGCCACCACCATCAGGGCCAGGGCGGCCTCCCATGGCTTCGCGTTCGCCGATGCGCGCAGCGCCTATACCGGCCACTCGGTCTGCGACGACGTCGAGTGGATCAACGGCCTGTCCAACCCGATCGGCGAGTCGTACCATCCCAACCGCGCCGGACAGCAGGGTTACGCCAACCTCGTCGAGCCGGCTCTGCGCGGCTGAGTGACCGACCTGTCGCGTGAGGGGGCCGTTCACGCGAATGCCCTCGGAGGCGGGACGCATCACGCAGTCCGCTGCTGCGGGAGGGCGCCCCTCACGCTGGTCGCCGTTGGATGAGGGCGCCCCTCATGCTGGTGGCCGTCGGATGAGAGGGCCCCTCACGCGAACCTAGTGGACGAAGGGCCCCCTCATGCGGGCGCGAAGCGGGCGACCGCCACGCCACATCAGGCGGTGTTCTTGAACTGCTCCTCTTCGGTCGACCCAGTGAGGGCGGTCGTCGACGAGTCGGGAGAGATCGCGGTGCTCACCAGGTCGAAGTACCCGGTGCCGACCTCCCGCTGGTGCCGCGTCGCGGTGTAGCCGTCGGGCTCGGCCGCGAACTCCCTCTCCTGCAGGGCGACGTACGCCGGCATGCCGGACTCCGCGTATCCCCGCGCCAGGTCGAACATCGACTGGTTCAGCGCGTGGAATCCTGCCAGCGTGATGAACTGGAACGCGTACCCCATCGCACCCAGCTCCCGCTGGAACGCCGCGATCGTGTCGTCGTCCAGGTGTTGCTTCCAGTTGAACGACGGCGAGCAGTTGTACGCCAACATCTGGTCGGGGTACTCCGCCTTGATCGCTTCCGCGAACTTCCGCGCCACCTCGAGGTCGGGCGTGGACGTCTCCATCCACAACAGCTCGGAGTGCGGTGAGTAGGCCAGCCCGCGGGCGATGCAGGCGGCCAGCCCGTTGCGCACCCGGTAGTACCCCTCCGCGGTCCGCTCGCCCGTCACGAACTCCCGGTCCCGCTCGTCGACATCGCTCGTCACCAGTGTCGCCGCGTGCGCGTCGGTGCGGGCGATGACGAGGGACGGCACCCCACACACGTCGGCGGCGAGCCGGGCCGCCGAGAGGGTACGGATGTGCTGCCCGGTCGGGATCAGCACCTTGCCGCCGAGGTGGCCGCACTTCTTCTCCGAGGCGAGCTGATCCTCCCAGTGCACCCCCGCGGCACCGGCGGCGATCATCGCCTTCATCAGTTCGTACGCGTTGAGGACCCCGCCGAAGCCCGCTTCGGCGTCGGCCACGATGGGCGCCAGCCAGTAGGGCGCGCTGCCGTTCTGGTCCGAGGGCGCGTCCGCCTTGCCGTTGCCCAGATGGCGAAGGCTCTCCGAGACGCTGATCTGGTCGGCCCGCAGCAGGGCGTTGTTGATCCGGCGTACCACCTGGGGAACGGAGTTGGCGGGATAGAGGCTCTGGTCCGGATACGTCTGCCCGGACATGTTGGCGTCGGCGGCGACCTGCCAGCCGGACAGGTAGATGGCCTGCAACCCGGCCTTGACCTGTTGAACCGCCTGGTTTCCGGTCAGCGCGCCGAGCGCGCGGATGTAGTCCTCGGTCTGGAGCAGCTGCCAGAGACGTTCGGCGCCGAGGCGGGCGAGCGTGTGCTCCTCCTGGATCGAGCCGCGCAGGCGTACGACGTCCTCGGCGGAATAGAGGCGCTCGATCCCGTGCCACCTCGGGTCGGTCTCCCACTGGCGGCGTAGGTCGTCGGCGGCCCGGCGGGCGGCGCGGTCGCGTGCCTGCTGACTGTCTGCACCCGCACCATTCGTCGAGGCGACCGACCTCATCGTGGCCGGCAGATCTGAGGTCGAGGGCTTTGCCGTGCGTTCCCGGCGCCGCTTGGGCGGCTCGGGCTCGTGCGCGTCGGATCCTCGTCCGCGCGCGGTGGACTTGCTCGATGTCGTCTCGCGTGGCGTCATCGTGCGTTCCCCTCCTTCGGGTGTGCTCCTGTCCTGAGTCTGGAAGGGGCAGACACAAAGGGCAGGGCATCTGGCCTGGAAACTTCTGCAGTTCTTCTCGTAGTATCAAGTTGTTCAGGACATTCGGTGTGAAGGAAGCCGAACATTGCCAGATGATCTGCATCTAGCGACCTTTGGGCAACGACTACGGCATCTCCGGCGAACGCGCCGGATGACCCTCGCCGACCTCGGTGCCCGGGTCGGTCGGGCGCCCTCCCAGCTCTCCCTGCTCGAGAACGGCCGCCGCGAGCCGAAGCTCTCCCTCATCACCCAGCTGGCGGAGGCCCTCGAGGTGGGAGTGGACGAGCTCCTGTCCGCCGCGCCGCCGAGCCGGCGGGCGCAGCTGGAGATCGCCCTTGACGACGCCCAGCGCGACCCGCTCTACCAGCGGCTGGAGCTGCCGCCGCTCAAGGTCGGCCCACGGGTGCCGTCCGAGGTCCTCGAACACCTGGTCGGGCTCTACGACGAGCTCAAGCGCCGCGACACCAAGCCGACGGCGACGCCGGAGGAGGCACGGATCGCCAACGCCGAGCTTCGCCGGCAGATGCGCGAACGCGGCAACTACTTCCCTGAGATCGAGAAGATCGCCGTCCGCACCCTGGCTGCGGTCGGCTACCGGGGCGGCACGTTGTCCGACGCTCTCGTCGCCGCGATCGTGTTGCACTGCGGGTTCACCGTGCGGTACGCCGAGGACCTGCCGCGTTCGGTCCGGTCGATCACGGACCTGCGCAACCGGCGGATCTACGTTCGCCGAGAGTCTCTCGGCATGCACACCCCGCGCGGGATCCTGCTCCAGACGCTCGGCCACTTCGTTCTCGACCACGAGCAGCCACGCGATTTCGCCGACTTCCTGCGCCAGCGGGTCGAGGCCAACTACTTCGCGGCGGCCGTGCTCGTGCCGGAGAAGGTCGCGGTTCCGTTCCTCCATCAGGCCAAGGCCGATCGTGATCTCGCGGTCGAGGACCTGCGCGACGTGTTCTCCGTGTCGTACGAAATGGCCGCGCACAGGTTCACCAACCTCGCGACGAAACACCTCGACCTGCGGTGCCACTTCGTCCGCAACGACGAGGCCGGCATCATCTACAAGGCGTACGAGAACGACGGGTTGCTCTTCCCCGCGGACGCGAGCGGCGCGATCGAGGGGCAGCGGATGTGCCGGCGCTGGGCGGGTCGGGAGGTCTTCACCTCGCCAGACAGGTATCCGACCTACTACCAGTACACCGACACGCCCGACGGCACCCATTGGTGCGTTTCCCACGTCGACCCTGGGCGGGAGCGACACTTCGCGGTGACCCTGGGGGTGCCGTTCGAGTCGTCGCGGTGGTTCCGCGGGCGGGAGACGACCAACCGGGCGACGTCGCGGTGTCCGACGGGGCCGTGCTGTCTGCACCCGCCGGCGGAGCTGTCGACGCGCTGGGAGGGGCGCGCGTGGCCGTCGACACGGGCCCACTCGCACGTGCTCGCCGTCCTGCCGCCGGGGGTGTTTCCCGGGGTGGACGAGACGGATGTGTACGCGTTCCTCGAACAGCACGCCCCAGCCGACAGTGCATGACGACTCCGGGTGAGCCGCGATGGTTGAGGCGCCCGGGGCACCCTCATGTGGCGGCCGCTTGGTGGAGGGGCACCCTCTTGCGAACCTCTAGGTCCACCAGGCGGGGCCGTCTTGGTGCAGGGCGCCTCATGCGAAGGTCGGCCCCCGCCCGCCACCCGCGGGACTGACGTGCGAACCACCCGTGGCCGCTGACATGCTGGTCCCGGCAGGGTGAGTCCAGGGCAGGGCGAGCCCACGGCAGGACCAGGCCAAACGCAGAACCAAGGCAACGGCAGGACCAGGGCACGGCAGGACCAGGGCACGGCAGGACCAGGGCACGGACATGGGAGGGCCAGCGTGGTACTACGGCAAGGGCTGCTGACCGCCGCGCGGAGCCGCCGACTGAAGAAGTTCGTGTCCACCATGCCGGTGTCGTCGGCCATCGTGACGCGGTTCGTCGCGGGCGAGACGGCCGACGAGGCGGTCGAGGCGGCTCGCCGGTTGATCGCCGACGGGCTCACGGTGTCGCTGGACCGGCTGGGCGAGGACACCCGCGACCGTGAGGATGCCGAGCGTACGACCAAGGCGTACCTCACGGTCCTCGACCGGCTCGCCCGGGCCGGTCTCACCCGCGGCACCGAGGTGTCCCTCAAGCTGTCGTCGATCGGCCAGGCCCTCGGCGTCGATGGCGACAAGATCGCGGTGGACAACGCCCGCACCATCGCCCTCGCCGCCCAGAATGTCGGCACCACCGTGACCTTCGACATGGAGGACCACACCACGGTCGACTCGACGCTGGCGATCCTGCACGAGGTACGCCGCGACTTTCCCCAGACCGGCGCGGTCCTGCAGGCGTACCTCCATCGCACGGAGCGGGACTGCCGCGACCTCGCCCACCAGGATTCGCGGGTACGCCTGTGCAAGGGTGCCTATCATGAGCCGCCCTCGGTGGCGTACCAGAAGCGGATCGACGTCGATCGCGCCTACGTTCGCTGTCTGAAGATCCTGATGGCCGGGCAGGGCTATCCGATGGTCGCGACGCACGACCCGCGGCTTGTCGAGATCGCCGGGGCGCTGGCGATGCGCCATGACCGGTCGCGCGGGAGCTATGAGTTCCAGATGCTGTACGGCATCCGGCCGGACGAGCAGCGCCGGTTGGCTGGTCTCGGTGACACCGTGCGGGTCTACGTGCCGTACGGCGACCAGTGGTATCCGTACCTCATGCGGCGGCTCGCGGAACGCCCCTCCAACGCAGGGTTCTTCCTGCGCTCCCTGGTCACCCGCTCATGATCACCGTCATGGTCAGGTTCATGATCACCGTCATGATCATGGTGCCCCGCAGTACCCGCCGTTCCCCGTGATCATGATCGTGATCATGAAGCTTTTGGGGTCATACTGCCGAATTCCTTCATCATCATGGGGCGCGGCTCACGATCGGCGACCGAACCCACGATCGAGATGTACGAAGTGAGGACGAGAAGAGCATGAGCGTGGGACAGCACACGATCGCCGTCATCGGCGCAGGAAAGATGGGCGAGACGATCCTGTCCGGACTCCTGCGTGCCGGCTGGCCGGCTTCCGCTCTGGTCGCGACCGTACGCCGGCAGGAGCGGGCCGACCAGCTGGCCACGCAGTACGGCATAAGGATCGTCGCCAACGATGAGGCCGTCTCCGCCGCCGACGTCCTCGTGATCGCCGTCAAGCCGCAGGATGCCGCGGTCCTGATGGCCGACCTCGGGCCCAAGGTGCCGCCGGGCAAGCTTGTCGTCTCGATCTGTGCGGGCCTGCCGACGTCGTTCTTCGAGCGGCGCCTGCCGGACGCGACTCCGGTCGTCCGCGTGATGTCCAACACGCCGGCCCTGGTCGACGAGGCGATGAGCGCGATCTCGGCAGGTTCGCACGCAACCGGTGCCGACCTCGCCCTCACCGAGGAGATGCTGAAGCCGCTCGGCAAGACGCTGCGGGTACCTGAGTCGCAGCAGGACGCCGTCACCGCCCTCTCTGGCTCGGGTCCTGCGTACTTCTACTACCTCGTCGAAGCGATGACCGACGCCGGCATCCTGCTCGGCCTGCCCCGCCAGGTGGCGCACGACCTCATCGTGCAGGCGGCAGTCGGCGCGGCGGTGATGCTGCGCGACTCCGGTGACCCGCCGGTGATGCTGCGGGAGGCCGTGACATCGCCCGGCGGTACGACGATCAGCGCGATCCGCGAGCTCGAGAGCCACCGGGTGCGGGCGGCCGTGCTCGACGCGATCGAAGCCGCCCGTGACCGGGCCCGCGAACTCGCCGCCGCAGCCGACTGACCGGCCCCGCCTCCGCCCCGTCCGCGAGCTGTTGGAGGTTCGTCGCCTGCTATCCCGACG
This sequence comes from Actinopolymorpha sp. B9G3, assembly GCF_040120725.1. NCBI lineage: Bacteria > Bacillati > Actinomycetota > Actinomycetes > Propionibacteriales > Actinopolymorphaceae > Actinopolymorpha > Actinopolymorpha sp. B9G3. The sequence goes on from NZ_JBEEAB010000013.1 coordinate 101,333, forward strand.
AACCTCCAACAACCCCGTGGCGGCTGGCGGCTACAGCCCGATCGCGGCCTTGGCGGCGGCGAGCGTCGGAGCGGCCATCGCCCGCGCTCGCTCGGCACCGAGCCGCAGCGTCTCCTCGACGTAGCCCGGATCTGCCGCCAGCTCGGCATACCGCTCCTGTAGCGGCGCCACCACCGCCACCACCGCGTCGGCGACCTCGCGTTTGAGTGCGCCGTACGACGAATATCCCCCCGCGAGGCCAGCCGGATCGGTGCCGCCTCGGCAAGCCGCGAGGATGTCGAGCAGGTTCGCGACACCGGGCTGGCGCTCCACGTCGTACCGCACCTCCCGGCCGGCGTCGGTGACGGCACGCATGACCTTCCGGCGTACGACATCCGGCGGGTCGAGCAGCCGGATCGTCCCCATCGACTCCTCCGGGGCGTCCTTGCTCATCTTGGTGGTCGGCGTCGCCAGATCCCTCACCCGCGCGGCCACCACCGCACGACTCAGCTCCGGTACGACGAACACCTCGCCGTAGGTCCGGTTGAACCGCATGGCCAGGTGCCGGGTCAGCTCCAGATGCTGCGTCTGGTCGTCGCCGACGGGTACCTCGGTGCTGCCGTAGAGCAGGATGTCCGCCGCCATCAGTGCCGGATAGGTGAGCAGCGACGCGCGGGTCTTCGGCCGGCCACGGCCCTTCTCCTTGTACTGGATCATCCGGGTGAGCTCACCGACATACACCGTCGACTCGAGGAGGTACGCCAGCTCGGTGTGGGCCGGCACGTCACTCTGCTGGACGATGATGCACGCCCGCGGATCGAGCCCGGCGGCGAGGAAGAGCGTCGCGGCCTCACAGGTGAGCCGCCGGAGCCGTTCCGGATCATGCTCGACGGTCAACGCGTGCAGGTTGACGATGGAGAACACGCATCTCGCCTCGTTCTGGACGTCGACGAACCTGCGAAGCGCACCGTAGTAGTTGCCGAGCGTCAGTCGGCCGGTCGGTTTGATGCCGGAGAAGATGGTGCGCGTCGCGGGCAGGCCCGGGGATACGAGACCGCCGCGCGAGGTGCCCGGCGTCGTGGTCGCGGTCGTGGTGGACATGAAGGCTCCTTCGGAAAAGTGGGAGCCGCCCCCCGCGGGGTCATCAGCGCTGTCACACACGACAGATCGGCCGCCCGCGCGAGGGGCGGCCGTGGACGAGATCTCTTACGTACGCACGGATATCGGGCCGCCCTGGGCGGCCCGCCAACCAAGGAGTCGTGGCGTACGCACGTCCCCACGATAACCGATGGCTCGCCCCCAACCCGGCTGGAAAGATGCCCCGCATGACCGAGGTGGAGGTGGGCGCGGCGACCGGCGACCGCGCGGAGACAGGCGCGGCTGCGGTGCGGGTTCGCCGCCTGACGCCCGACGACTGGCGCGTGCTGCGGGACATTCGCCTGGCGGCCCTGCGGGAGTCGCCATCGGCCTTCGGGTCGACGTACTCCAGGGAAGCAGCCTTCACCGAGAGCGACTGGCGTGGTCGGCTGGAGCCGGAGTCCACCCGGAGCGCGACGTTCGGCGCCGCCCTCGCCGGGTCCGACCGCTCACTTGCCGGGCTGAGCGGTGGATTCGTCGACGACCCGTCCGCGCACACTGTGGAACTCGTGTCGATGTGGGTGAGTCCGAACGCGCGAGGGCGCCGGGTGGGCGAAGTGCTGGTGGAGCCGGTCCTCGCCTGGGGACGTACGGTCGGTGCCGAGCGCCTTCACCTCTGGGTGACCGAGGGGAACCTTGCGGCGCTGCGGCTGTACGAGCGCTGCGGTTTCGTGCGTACCGGTGAGCGGGAGCCACTTCTCTCCGACCCGAAGCTCACCGTGATCGGGATGGTCCGCCCGCTCCAGTGAGCGCCACATTTGGTGGTTGCTTGTACGCAATATCCGGTGGCCGTGGTTCGGTTGCCTCCTGCCATGATGCCGGCCATGGCCAACCTGGAGACCAGCCCAGCCGGGGCAGACCCGGGCGACGTCATCATCCGCAGGCTGCTGCCCGATGAATGGCGTGCACTCCGGGAGATCCGCCTGACGGCGCTGCGTGAGGCGCCGTCGGCGTACGGTGCGACGTACGAACAGACCGCGGCCCTGCCCGATCGCGAGTGGCAGCGGTGGTTGGAGCGCGACTCCGCCCGCAGCGCGATGTTCGGCGCCAGGTTCGGAGCGGACCGCCCCGGGACCGACCGCACCCTGGTGGGCCTGTGCGGCGGATGGGCCGACCAGGCAGCGGAGTCGGGGGAGGACTCGGCCCCCGCGGTCGACCTGGTTTTCATGTGGGTGAGCCCGAGTGCGCGGCGGCGCGGACTCGGTGTCGCCCTGGTCGAGGAGGTTCTCGCCTGGGCGCGGACCCAGGGCGCCGAACGGGTCCATCTCAGGGTGACCGACGGCAATGTTCCGGCCGAACGTCTCTACGCGCGCTGCGGCTTCGTGCGTACCGGCGAGCAGGTTCCTCATCCGTCTGATCCACGCCTCGTCAAGGCCGACATGGTTCGCCCGCTTCGCTCATCAAGCTGATCACGCTGGCCGCCCGCTTGGCTGATCACGCTCGCCGGAAGCCGGCCGTGGGCTGCGTGCTTTGACTGCTCTACGTCGTTCGGCGAGGGATCTCCGACAGGTCAGTGTCATCGCAGGGTCGCGTCGTCGCGGCGCGGATCTCGCAGGCCAGCGCGAGGAGTTCGGGATACCAGTCCTCGTTGGTGCGGAGCAGGTCGGACGCGTCGTCGACGGTCGCGGCGCGTACCTCCACGACATGCTCACCGTCGGGTGGGTTGGTGGGCGAGGAGTCGAGGACCACCTCGGTCAGGCACCACAGCCAGGCCTTCTCCGGGTGCGGCAGGTGCGGCCGGTAGGGCTCGGGTCCGTCACCGACGCAGTGGTGGGCGCCGAACCAGTGCAACGCGCCGATCCGCCGCGCGCCCGCCTCCTCGGCGATCTCCCGGTCGACGGTCTGTACGACCGACTCGCCGGGTTCGCGGGTGCCGCCGGGCAGGAACCAGTCGCCGCCGTCCGTCCGGCACACCACGACCATCTCGCCCACGAAGCCGACGATGTGGATGCTCTGGACCAGCCCGTCGGGCGGCAACTCCGTGGAGAACTGCGCGTCGAGCCCCGCCCATGCCCAGCGCTGGGGAGCGTGCAGCAGGGGATAGCGGGATGCGGGGCTCGTTGGCGGCTGGTCCATGAGCCCGGACTATAGGACCCACCGACGACCGTCCCGCCCGGACCACCACGCCCGCTGCGGTCGCCCGTCCGTGGCCGTTTCGCCCGCCGGCTGTCTCGCCCGCCTGCTGTCTCGGACCGCCTGCTGTCTCGGACCGAGCCCTCCGGGGTCGCCAGCGTCGGCGTCCGCCGGCAGGATGGCCGGCGTGAGCGTGGTTGGTTCGTACGAAGGGGTCATTGGGGTCGACGTCGGCGGTACGCGCATCAAGGCGGCGCTGGTGGACGACGCCGGGCGGATCCTGGCCAGGGCCGGGTGTCCGACACCTGATCGCAGCGACCCCCAAGCCGTCCTGTCCGCCGTCGCCGAGATCGTCGAGGCACTGCGCCAGGATGAGCAGATCGGTGGCCTCGGCGTCGCCGTACCCGGGATCATCGACGAACCCCGCGGCGTCGCCGTCCTGGCCGCCAACCTCGGCTGGCGTGACACCCCGGTGCGGGACCTCCTCGCCGCGCGGACCGGGCTACCGGTGACGCTCGGCCACGACGTACGCTCCGCCTGCCTTGCCGAATGGCAGGTCGGCGCCGGACGTCGCAGCTCCGACCTGCTTCTGGTGACACTCGGTACCGGCATCGGTGCCGGCGTGGTGGCCGACGGCCGCCTGCTTCGCGGTGGTGGGTACGCCGGCCAGTTGGGCCATGTCGTCGTTGACCCCGATGGTGACGCGTGCGGATGCGGGCAGCGTGGCTGCCTGGCGACGGTCGCGTCGGCGACGTCCCTCGTACGCCGCTACCAGGAACGAACCTCGACGGCAGACCTGTCCGCCGCGGAGGTCATGCGCCGGGCCGCGGCCGGCGATCCCGCTGCCGTCGCAGTGGTCGCCGACGCCACGCACGCACTCGCCGGAGCACTGGCGAGTGCGGTGACCGTCTTCGGGTCCGACACGGTCGTCGTCGGCGGTGGCCTCGCACTCGCCGGTGAGCAACTCCTGGCGCCCGTACGTGCCGCGCTGCGCGAGAGCCTGACGTTCCAGCGGAAGCCCACGGTCGTGGCCGCGGAGCTTGGCGACGAGTCCGGCGTTGTCGGTGCGGCACTCCTCGCCCGCACCTGGCCTGACACCGCGCAGCCCTGACGCCGCACAGTCCTGACGCCGCACAGTCCTGACCCCGCACGGAAGTACCGGGGTCACCTCGCGCACCGGCGGGGTACTGGGGCAGGCTGGACACCATGACAGGATCCGCGCGACTGGTCTATGACGAGGACTTGACGGCCTACAACTTCGGGCCCATGCATCCCCTCGCACCGATCCGCGTCAAGCTCACCGTCGCCTTGTCGAGCGAGCTGGGACTCATCCACGGCCCGGGCAGCTCCGGAGGCGGCGACGGTGCCGGCGAAGGGGCCGACGGGCTCAGGCGGGTGGCCGCACCTGTCGCGTCGGAGGACCTGCTCGCCAGGGTTCATGCACCGGCGTACATCGAGGCGGTCAAACGCAGCAGTGTCAACCCGGACTTGACAGACCTGGACGCGGGCCTCGGCACGTCGGACAACCCGACGTTCACCGGCATGCACGAGGCGTCGGCCCACATCGCCGGCGCGAGTGTCGAGGCGGCGCGGATTGTCTGGACCGGCGAGGCGTTGCACGCGGTCAACGTCGCGGGCGGCCTGCATCACGCGATGCCCGCCGCGGCCAGCGGGTTCTGCGTCTACAACGATCCTGCGCTGGCGATCGCGTGGCTGCTGGACGCCGGATGTCCGCGGGTCGCCTATCTCGACCTCGACGTGCACCACGGCGACGGCGTACAGGAGATGTTCTACGACGACCCCCGGGTCCTCACGATCAGCCTGCACGAGACGCCGCGGACGCTGTTCCCGTGGTTCAGCGGATTTCCCACCGAGACGGGCGGTCCGGACGCGGAAGGGTCGGCTGTCAACGTCGCCTTGCCAGGGGGTACGGATGACGCCGGCTGGCTGCGGGCGTTCCACGCGGTCGTGCCGCCGCTGCTACGTGCGTTCGCGCCGACGGTGCTCGTGAGCCAGCATGGCTGCGACAGCCACCGGCTGGATCCGCTCGCCCACCTCGCGCTGTCGGTCGACGGTCAGCGGGCCGCCGCTCTCGCGGTGCACGCACTCGCGCACGAGCTGTGCGAGGGTCGGTGGGTGGCGACGGGCGGTGGGGGGTACGCCCTGGTCGACGTCGTGCCGCGGACCTGGAGCCACCTGCTCGCCATCGCGGGTGGGAGTCCACTCGATCCGAAGACCGAGACGCCAGCCACCTGGCGAGAACAGGTGGCCGTCGAGTGCCGGCGTACCGCCCCCGTGGTGATGACGGACGGCGAGTCCGCTTCGTACTCCGACTGGTCCGCCGGCTACGACCCGGGCGACGAGATCGACCGGACGATTCGTACGACCCGACGAGCGGTCTTTCCCCTCCACGGCCTCGACGCCGACCACCCCTGACCCGCACCATCACTGCCCTGCGCGCCATCGACCTGGCCCGCCCCATCGACCTGACCCTGGGCCCGGTCCATGATCATGAAGGAAAGTCGGCGATGGACCCGCAAGACCTTCATGATCACGATCATGATCACGGGTTGGTGGCGGGCCGGGGTGGGTGAGGACGTAGGACCCGGGCGGCGGCGCGGCCGGGACGGGCCAGGGCCGTACGTCGACACCAGGCAGCGCGGGGGAGCGGCCAGACGGTGAGCTGTACCCTGTGAGGGCGCGTCGGTCCACCTCCCGCATACGCCGGTCGGAAACGGTCCGGAAGTCCTGCGTTCGGGTGCGCAATCGTCGGGGTACGAAACAATCCGAAAGGGTTCCGCGTGGGTTCTGTCATCAAGAAGCGTCGCAAGCGAATGGCCAAGAAGAAGCACCGTAAGCTCCTCAAGAAGACCCGCGTCCAGCGTAGGCGTCTGGGGAAGTAGCAACTCTTCGTGCCGCAGCAGGGATTGATCGCGTGCACCGTAAGGTCGAACCTGTCCACCACGGGGTGAGGCGCAGATGGCGCGCGTTGTATTGGTAACTGGTGTCTCCCGCGACCTCGGGAGCCGGTTCGCGCGCCTGCTCGCCGCCGACCCGGAGGTCGACCGCGTGCTCGGCGTCGACGTCGTACCCCCAAGGCATGACCTGGGCACGGCCGAGTTCGTCCGCGTCGACCTGCGCAGTCCCGTGGTCTCGCGGGTGCTCGCCCGCGAGGACGTCGACACGGTGGTTCATCTCAACGTCCTCGCCGCACCGGCGCACGCCGGTGGTCGGGCGACGATGAAGGAGATCAACGTCATCGGAACGATGCAGCTGCTGGCGGCCTGCCAGCGGCTGCCGTCCGTACGCAAGGTCGTCGTGAAGTCCTCGACCGCCGTCTACGGCGCCTCGCCCAACGATCCGGCGATGTTCACCGAGGACATGGAACCCCGCGGCCTGCCAAGGTCGGGATTCGCCAAGGACGCGGTGGAAGTCGAGGGCTACGTGCGCGGGTTCGCCCGGCGGCGGCCCGACGTCGTCGTGAGCATGCTGCGGTTCGCCAACGTGGTGGGCCCGCGCGTACGGACCCCGATCACCCGCTACTTCACCCTCCCGGTCGTTCCCACCGTGCTCGGGTTCGACGCGCGGCTGCAGTTCGTCCACGAGGACGACCTGCTGGAGGCTCTGCGGCTCGCCACCATCAGCGACGTACCAGGCACCTTCAACATCGCCGGCGACCGGATTCTCATGCTCTCGCAGGCGATCCGGCGGATGGGACGCCCGTCGGCGCCGGTTCCGGCGTTCGCCGTGGCGACGTTCGGCCAGGCATTTCGGGCGGCCCGGGTCGCCGACTTCACGCCCGAGCAGTTGTCCTACCTCACCTACGGCCGGGGGGTCGACACCACGCGGATGCGTGAGGAGCTGGGCTTCAAGCCCACCTACACGACGCCGGAGGCGTTCAACGCCTTCGTCGCAGCGCACGAGGCGGGCATGCTGAGCGCCCGGCGGATTCGGAACGCCGAAGAGCAGGCCGCAGAGTTCCTCGGTGTGCGGGAGCGAGTAAACGGGGTACCACAACGCCATGGCTGACTCGTCCGAGGCGAAGGTTATCCCGATCAGGACGCACCACTCCGGTGGTGACGGCGACGGCAGGCGGTCCCGATCAGGCACGCAGGACTCCGCCGGCGGTGGCGAATCGCGGTCCGCGTCCGGTGTCATCGCGGAGACTCTGAGCCTGCTCGCCCAGGACGTGGCCGCCCGCGCTCTGGGTGACGACTGGCAAGCCAAGGTCTCGTCCGGCCTGGAGTTCGCCCGGCGCCGGCTGACCGGCGACTACGAGGTCGACGAGCTGGGATTCGACCCGGATCTCACGGAGAACGTCCTCCTGGCCATCCTCCGGCCGCTGTACCAGACCTGGTTCCGCGCCGAGGTCCGCGGCATCGAGAACATCCCACCGGTCGGCGGTGCCCTCGTCGTCGCCAACCACTCGGGAACACTGCCTCTCGACGGCCTCATGACCCACGTCGCCGTCCACGACACCCACCCGGCGCGCAGGCACATCCGCATGCTCGGTGCCGACCTCGTGTTCCGTACGCCGTTCATCTCCGAGCTCGCTCGCAAGGGCGGGACGACGCTGGCGTGCTCCGAGGACGCGGAGCGGCTCCTGCGGTCGGGCGAACTCGTCTCGGTGTTCCCCGAGGGTTACAAGGGTCTCGGCAAGCCGTTCTCCGAACGCTACAAACTCCAGCGGTTCGGTCGCGGCGGCTTCGTGGCGGCTGCGCTACGGTCCGGCGTGCCGATCGTGCCGTGCTCGATCGTCGGAGCCGAAGAGGCCTACCCGATGCTCGGCAACATCGAGCCGCTCGCCCGGCTGCTCGGCGTCCCGTACTGTCCGGTCACCCCGACGTTCCCGTGGCTGGGCCCGCTGGGCCTGGTGCCGTTGCCGTCTAAGTGGATCATCGCCTTCGGCGAACCCGTCCCCACCGATGGGTACGACGCCGAGGCCGCCGACGACCCGATGCTGGTCTTCGACCTCACCGACCAGGTACGCGAAACCATCCAGCACACGCTGTACGCATTGCTGCTCGACCGTCCAGAGGCCTTCTGACCCGGCGGAGTCCGAACCGCAGCCCGGCCCCGGAACGCTCAGGCTCAGCCGGGCAGCAGTGGGCCGAACAGGTCGTCGAAGATGCTGCCTCCCGACGTGGGGGTTTCCTCGTCGTCGGGGGACGGCAGGATCGGTGGCACCTCGGACGGCAGCTCGGTCCGGCCCGGCGTCGGCGAATCGGTCGGGTTCGGTTTTGTGGGAGTGGGGCCTGGAGTCGGCGTCGCGGACGTACTCGGATCCGCTGTCGGCGCGGGCTGCGGCGCACCGGTGGGCAGCAGCGGCTCGGGTATCCCGCCAGGCAGCAGCCAGGGCAGCGACACGGTCCGCACGGGATCCGCAGGCAGTTCCAACGGCAACGACGCCGGCTGTGGCTGCTCAGCAGGGAGCGGCAACGGCAACGACGTCGGATTCGGGAGCGGTATCGCTAAGACCTCGGTTCCTTGGCCAGGTGCCGGTGGTCCCGGCAGGCCGACGCTGATGGTCGGGCCCGGCCGGGGGTCGATCGGCCACGGAAGTGGCAACTGCAACCAGTGTCGGTTGGCCCTGGTCGGTTCTGGAGCTGGCTCACCCGTTGCGGTGGAGCCAGGCTCCGTCGACGCTGTGGCGGTGTCGTCCGGCGTCGAGTCGGTGTCGCCGCCGGCGGTCCCGGTGTCGGTCGAACCTCCGCCGGCCGGCCTGCCGAGCACGCCGTCAGGATCATCCGCGCCGGGTTTGCACTGCGGGCAGAGCTCGAGCGCCCGCTGGTCGAGCTGGTCCAGGACAGCCAGCGCGTCGGAATATGCGGCACCGGCCTCAGCGGGTAGCGCCTCACGGATGAGTTCGAGCTGCGGCCGGGAGGCGGCCACGAACTCGCGGAGCCGGACGAGCGGCTCTGGGCTGTCGTTCAGCTGAGAGGCTTCGACCAGGAGGTTGCCGCCCTGGCGGGCGTCATGGGCGAAGTCGTCCAGGGTCGACTGGCTCAGTGCGAGGCGGTCGGTGTCGCCGGGGCGTACGGACTGGTCGGTGAGGCTGGAGATCTCGGTCAGCCGCGTGGTGGCCTGGCCGAGGTACTGCCGGCCGCGGGACTCGGAGTTGGTCGTGACCGCCGCCTCGCTCTGCTCCAGTCCGCGCTTGATGGTGTAGAGAAGCTCGCCCGGCAACGCACTTCGGGCGGCCGCCGCGGTTCCCACCATGCCCCCGGCCAGGGCGACCGATACGGCCACCGCCACCACCCGCAGGCGGGTGGGCGTGCGTACCGCAGACCGGGCGGCAGGGATGGGCAGGGCGTCCGGCATCGCATCCTGAGGGCGTTCGGCCGCCACGGCGAGCAGTCGGTCTCGCAATGAGGTACGAAAGCCCTCCGAAGGCTGGACTCCCGCCGGCCGCAACATCGCCACCAGCTCGAGGAGCGGGGCGACGTTGGGGTCATGAGAGCGCCTCGACCCCTCGACGAGGCGCGCGAATGCCTCAGCTCGCCGGCGAGTGGCCAGGAGAGAGGTCATCGGGGGTCTCCTCGGAGCAGAGGTTGAAGCGTTGAGAGGGCGATCTCAACACTTCGCACCTCAGACGTTCCGGACATCTCGCTCAACGAGCAGCGGCCTCGAGAGTTACGACCTGATACGCATCGTGTGCATATGTTCACAACCTGTTCTCGGTGGCCGGTCATCGGATGCCCTCGGGAAGCAGCTTGGCGAGGTTACGGACCGCACGCAGCTGGAGTTGTTTGACGGCGCCCTCGCTCTTGGCCAGCACCTGCGCGGTCTCCGCCACCGACAGCCCGTTGAGGAACCGCAGGACCAGACACTCCTGCTGGTCGGCACCCAGCTTCTTGAGCGCCTGGACGAGCGCTTCGTTGGTGAGTCGGGAGAGAACGTCGTCTTCGGGGCCGTCGGCGGCGGAGTCGTAGTCGAGGATCTCGCCGGTCGCGACCTCGAGCCGGAACCGCCCGGACTTGTAGTGGTCGGTGACGAGGTTGCGGGCGATCGTGACCAGCCAGGCGCCGAAGTCGCGGCCCTGCCAGCGGAAGGACGACAGAGCGCGCAGAGCCCGCAGGAAGGTCTCGCTGGTGAGGTCCTCGGCGAGCGCGTGGGTGCCGACGCGGTAGTAGATGTAGCGGTAGACGGTGGAGAGGTAGTGGTCGTAGAGCTGCCCGAACGCCTCCGCGTCGCCCTTCTTGGCGAGCTCGACGAGAGCGATCATCCGCGTGGTGTGGGCGTTCTCCTCCGCCTCGCGTGCACCCGCGTCACGTACGCCGGAACGCTGGAAAGCCAGCTGGCCCCGCCGGGTGCGCGCCTTCGCCGCCTCGCCATGGGAGGCCTGCAGCATCCAGCCGTGGTCGCCGGGGGCGTACGACGAGGAGGAGGATGCCCACCTGAGCGCGCTCGACCGACCTGCGGCGGACGAGCCCTCCGCGGCGGGGACGGGCACCGGGCGCAGGCCCGGGTCCAGCGTCTCTGCCAGCACCGTGCGGACGAGTGCGAGAAGCTCGGCGACACCCGCTCGATCGGCACGAGTCGGTCGTTCGGTGTGCGGCATCAGTGTGTGCTCCCGCCCCCCGAGCAGGGAAAGTTTCGGCCTACGCAGCGTTCGTTCAAACCCCCCACGAGCTCCGCTCGCCGGAACCCGTTCCTGCCACCACGCATCGTAGGGAAGTTCCGGCGTGACGGGAACATTCTGTAATGCACGATCACCCTCGGGAGGTAGTTCGGCGGTCTGGGCGGCTTCTTCCTCCCGTACGACGCACGCTGCCGCGTTTCAGTGCCGCCGCAGCCGCAGCGGCTCCGCCGATGGCGCCGGCGAGTGCGGCGGCGACGAGCCCGGCCCTGGCAGCGCGACGAGCCCTCCGGAAGTCCCGGATCCGCCAGCCGCGGGCGCGGGCGTGCTTTCGGAGTCGCCGGTCGGGGTTGATGGCGTACGGCGTGCCCACCAGCGACAGCATGGGCACGTCGTTGGCCGAGTCGGAGTACGCCGAGCAGCGGCTGAGGTCAAGGCCTTTCTCCTCGGCGAGCGCGCGGACCGCGTCGGCCTTGGCTGACCCGTGCATGAGGTCACCGACCAACCGGCCGGTGTAGAGACCGTCGACCGACTCCGCCACGGTGCCCAACGCGCCGGTCAGGCCGAGCCGGTCGGCGATGAGCTGCGCGATCTCTACCGGCGCGGCGGTCACCAGCCAGACCGGTTCGCCGTGGTCGAGGTGACGCTGGGCGAGTGCGGCCGTGCCGGGCCAGACCTTTGTCGCCAGTCCCTCGTCGAAGATCTCGGCGCCGAGCTCGAGAAGCTCCGCGACCGGCCACCCGGCGATGAACGCCAACGCCTGCTCGCGGACGCGCTGCATGTGGTCGGGATCCTCCGATCCCACGACCCGGAACCGCAGTTGTTGCCAGCCGGCGGTGAGGATCTCGCGGGTCGAGAAGAACCGGCGCGTGTGCAGTCCGCGGGCGAGATAGAACAGTGACGCCCCGCGCATCAACGTGTTGTCCACATCGAAGAACGCCGCGCCGGCAGGTGGCTCGTTCAGCGGCTGGACCAGTGCCTCGGAGCTGGATGACTCCGGTGATTTCGGTGACTCCGGTGACGTCGAGCCGGGTGACGTCGAGCCGGGTGACGTCGGGCTGGGTGACTGCGAACGAGGTGACTTCGAACGGGGTGACTTCGAACCGGGCGACGTGGACCCGGCTGACGTGGACCCGGCTGACGTGGACCTGCGTGTCTTGCCGGACCTGGCTGGCTTCGAACTGGGTGACTTGGACCCAGGTGGCTGCGAACCGGGCAGGTCTGTAGGGCCGGTGGACGAGGCGTTGCGCGCATCCTCCGCGGGCGTCATGTGGACTGAGCTTAGAGCGTCCGGCTCCGCGATGTCGGCCGGCTCCGCGTCGGCCGGCCACGGCGACGTCGGCGGTCCGGCGTCGGCGACGTCGGCCGTTCGGCCTCGGTCAGTCGCGGCGTCGCAGGTCCGGTCCGCCTCGGTCCGCCTCGGTCCGCCTCGGTCCGCCCGGCATGGTCCCGCACGGCCGTTCGATGTATGCCAGACTCGCCGACGTGGTATCGGAACGAGCCCACCGAGGCTGCCTGACAGCGGCGGTAACCATGTGGGAGCCCGCGAGTGGGGAAGTCCTGCCCGGCGAGGCGGCCGGGCACTTCACGACGGGGGCACGCCGGTGACCAACCTCGCCGCGCTGGTCCGGCAGTCTGCCGAAGCTCACCCCGATCGGGTCGCCCTCGTCTGCGGGGCCCGGCGGATGACCTGGGCCGAGCTCGACGCCGCCGTCGACGCTGCCGCGGCCGCGCTCACCGGCGCTGGTCTGGTCGCCGGGTTCCGGGTCGCGCTGGCCCTCGTCAATTCCGTGGAGTTCGTCTCCGCCTACTTCGGTGCGTTGAGGGCGGGCCTGGTCGCTGTCCCGATCGACCCGACCAGCGGCGCCGACGAGGTGTCCGCCGCGCTCACCTCGGTGCGAGCCCGCATGGTGCTGACCGACGCGACCAGCATCGCCGCCGTCCGCACAGCGGTGCGTGACCGCGATCCCGCCCACGACGCGGACCCGACGTTGGTGGTCCCAGTCGGTACCCCCGCCGAGGCGGGCGAGCGCCACTACGACGAGCTTCTCGCCTCCGCGTCGAGCGCGCCGGTCGTGCCGCCTGCAGACCCGGAGACCCTCGCCGTCGTGCTGTTCACGTCGGGTACGACCGGGGCGCCCCGGGCTGTCATGCTCACCCATCGCGCCCTACGCGCCAACCTCGACCAGATCGCCGCGATCGAACCGCCGCCGATGCGCCACGAGGACGTGGTTCTCGGACTGATGCCGCTCTGTCACGTCTACGGACTCAACGGCGTGCTCGGAATGGTGGCACATGCCGGAGCGACGCTCGTACTCGTCGACCGGTTCGATCCCGCGGCCACCCTCGACCTCATTGCCCAGGAGAAGATCACCCAGCTTCCGGTGGTGCCGCAGGTGCTGGCCAGCTGGGCCCGCCAGGAGGACCTGGCCGGACGACTCGCCGGCGTACGCCTGGTGGTGTCGGGCGCGGCGCCCCTTGCTCCGTCCGTACGCCATGACATCGAGGAAAGAACCCGGCTGGTCGTCCAGGAGGGCTACGGCCTGACGGAGGCGGCGCCGACGGTGACGAGCACGCTGTGTTCGGCCGGAGCCGGCGCTGCGGCCGGTGTGAAACCCGGGTCGGTCGGCGCCCCACTACCGGGAATCGAGCTGCGGATCGTCGACGACGCGGGCAACGACGTCGAGCCCGGCGAACCCGGCGAGATCCTGGTACGCGGTGACAACCTCTTCTCCGGCTACTGGCCCGACGGTGCCGGTGCACCGGGTGAGAAGGGCTGGTTCGCCACCGGTGACGTCGGCTATCTCGATCCCGATGGCGACCTCGTGCTGGTCGACCGGCTGAAGGAGCTCATCACCGTCTCCGGGTTCAGCGTCTATCCCCGCGAGGTCGAGGACGTCATCGTCGAACTCGACAGCGTCGCCGAGGCGGCCGTCGTCGGGATGCCCGACCCGTTGACCGGTGAGGCGGTGAAGGCGTATGTCGTGCCTCGGGTGGGCCGCCAGGTCACGCCGGAGGAGGTACTCACCTATTGCAACAGTCGGCTGGCGCGGTTCAAGCGGCCCAGCGTTGTCGCGGTGGTGGACGCGCTGCCGAGATCGGTGTCCGGCACCGTGGCGAAGGCGCGGCTGCGGTTCGTCCAGCCGGCTTCGGAACCCCCCGATCCGGAACGCCCCGATATGGGGGCGGAGGCAGCGGGTCCGGACGACGCCGCCCACGGGGGACCAGCGTCGGCTGAGGCCTGAGCACGGTCTCGACGCCGGTCGGCGGAACGGGGCGACCCCAGGCATGACCTGGCAGGCTGGAACGGGCGTCAGGTGGAACGGACGTCAGGTGGAACGGGCGTCAGGTGGAACGGGCGTCAGGTGGAACGGGCGTCAGGTGGAACGGGCGTCAGGTGGAACGGGCGTCAGGTGGAACGGTCTGCAGGCGGAACGGTCTGCAGGCGGAACGGTCTGCAGGCGGAGCGGGCGCCAGGCTGGGACGGGCGCCAGGCAGGAACAGGCGACGGCATGGAACGGACGACCTAGTGGCGAGAGTGACGCTCTATACCAAGGCGGGCTGTCACCTGTGCGACGATGCGCGGGCCACGATCGAGGCTGTGTGTGGCGATCTCGGTGTGGACTGGGCGGAGATCGACATCACCAGCGACGACGAGCTCTACCAGCGCTGGTGGGAGCAAATTCCCGTCACCCTCGTCGACGGCCGCCAGCACGACTTCTGGCGCGTCGACGAGGCCCGACTCCGCGCCGCACTCGCCTGACCTCGGCTGGGCTCGATCTCTGACGTCGGCTGGGCTCGGCCTCTGACCTTCGGCTGGCCTCGGCCTCTGACCTCGGCTTGGCCCGGCCTCTGTTGACCATGGTCGCGGCAGTCGTCGTTACGGAGGCCGGTTCATGATCAACAGGCAGAAATGGGGGCCTTCCGTCCCGGAAAACCCCCATTTCTGCCTCCTGATCATGAACCCATGCTCCTCGAGCATCAGGTAGCCCGCGCGCTCGATTTTGTTCGCACGTTCACAAAGTCCTAGGCTGGGCAGTGCAATCGGGCTGGCGCCGGCCGGGGCAGTCCCGATCCGCCGGGGCGTCGCCCCGTCGTCGCGGCGCCCGCCGACCACAGGAGTGAAGTGAGTTCGCCTCGTCCCCCTCGTCCACACGGCACCGGGGCCCGCCCGAGCCGTGGGATACCCGAGGCAACCGTCGCCCGGCTTCCGGTCTACCTGCGCGCCCTCACCGCACTCGCCGACCGTGGCATCGCGACCGCATCCAGCGAGGAGCTCGCCCGGGCCGCCGGCGTCAACTCCGCGAAGCTGCGCAAGGACCTTTCCTACCTGGGTTCGTACGGCACTCGCGGGGTGGGGTACGACGTGGAGTACCTCCGCTACCAGATCGCCCGCGAGATCGGGCTCACCCAGGACTGGCCGGTCGTGATCGTCGGGATCGGGAACCTCGGACACGCCCTCGCCAACTACTCAGGCTTCGCCTCCCGCGGATTCGGGATCGTCGGACTGCTCGACGCGGACCCCGCGCGGGTGGGAGAGCGGATCGGCGAGCACGTCGTCAAGGCGTACAACGAGCTGGAGTCGGTCGTCCAGGACTACGGCGTCGCGATCGGCGTGATCGCCACGCCGGCCACCGCGGCCCAGGAGGTGTGCGACCGGATGGTCGCGGCGGGGATCACGAGCGTGCTCAACTTCGCACCGACGGTGCTCACCGTCCCGCCCGGTGTGGACGTACGCAAGGTCGACCTGTCCACCGAGCTGCAGATCCTCGCCTACCACGAGCAACGCAAGGCCCTGTCGACGCCGGGACGCCTCGCGCGGATCGACGGCGTACCGCTGGACAACGGGCGGGCCCCCAGCCAGGGTGTGTCCGCTGCCGAACGCTCCACTCTGCCGACCGACGCAACGACCGGCCTCGCGGCAACCGGTAAACGTACGGGGGACAACGAACAACCGCCCGAGAACGAACTCTCTGCCGAGAGGGGACCCCTCATCCCATGAGCATCCTTGTCGTCGGCCTCTCCCACCGGAGCACACCCGTAGCCCTCCTGGAACGGGTGGTCCCGGCGCCGGAGCTGCTCGACAAGCTCCTCGCCGACGCGGTCGCGTGTCAGCACATCGCCGCGGCGGCGGTGCTGTCCACCTGCAACCGGATCGAGGTCTACGCCGAGGTCGAGCGGTTCCACGGTGGCGTGGAGGAGCTGGCGGAGCTCCTCGCCCGGCACGCGGACCTGTCGGCCGCTGACCTCACCCCCCACATGTACGTACGTTATGAGGACGGTGCGGTCAGCCACCTGTTCTCCGTCGTGTGCGGGCTGGACTCGATGGTGGTCGGCGAGACTCAGATCCTCGGCCAGGTGAAGGCCGCGCTGCGCTCCGCGCAGGATGCCGAGACGATCGGCTCGACCCTGAACACCGTCTTCCAGCACGCCCTCCGCGTGGGCAAGCGTGCGCAGACCGAGACCGACCTCGGCCGGGCGGGGCGGTCCGTGGTGACCGCGGCGCTCGACCAGGCCGCCCAGGTGCTCGCGGATCTCAGCCGGCGCCGGGCGCTGGTGGTCGGTGCCGGTTCGATGGCCGCGTTGGCGGCGACCACGCTCTATCGCGACTACGACGCTCGCGTCGTGGTCGCCAACCGTACCCCCGAACGCGCCCATCGGCTCGCCGGCAACGTCGCGGGCCAGGCGGTCGGCATGGGTGAGATCGCCGCCGAGCTCGCGGCCGCCGACATCGTGGTCTCCTGCACCGGAGCGGTGGGCACGGTGCTGCCCGCCGACGCGCTCCGCGCCGCACTCGCGGAGCGGCCGGGACGGCCTCTCGTCGTGTGCGACCTCGCGATGCCGCGTGACGTCGAGCCGGCCGTCGCCGACCTTCCCGGGGTGACACTCGTCGACCTGGCCGGCCTCGCCGGTACGCAGGCGGGAGCCGGAAGCCCCGTCGACGTCGATGCCGTACGCGCGATCGTCGCGGCCGAGGTCGCGGAGTTCGTCACGAACCGGCGCGCGACGGCGGTCACACCCACTGTCGTGGCGTTGCGGAGCATGGCCGCGGACGTGGTCGAGAGCGAGCTGCGGCGGCTGGCGCTGCGGATGCCCGACCTCGACGACACCGCGCGTTCCGAGGTCGCCTGGGCCGTACGCCGAGTGGTCGACAAGCTCCTGCACGTCCCGACGATCCGGGTGAAGGAACTCGCCGAGCGTACGGTCGAGACGTCCTACACCGAGGCGCTGCGGGAGCTCTTCGCCCTCGACTCCGCAGCCGTGGAGGCGTTCACCAGCGCGGAACCGGTCGAGCCGGCCGAGGTCGCCGAGATCCCCACGTCTGCTGAGGCCGCCACGCCCGCCGCGTCTGCCGGGACCACCGCGTCTGCCGGGACCACCGCGTCCCAGGACGAGGAGGGGACGCCATGACGGCTCTGCGGATCGGGACCCGGCGCAGTGCACTGGCGCTGGCGCAGACCCGCACGATCGCCGACGCGTTGGAGCGGACGGGTGTCGCCACGACGCTGGTCGAGGTCACCACTGACGGCGACCGCGATCGCACGAGTCTGCTCAGCCGGATCGGCGGTCAGGGTGTCTTCGTCGGCGCCCTGCGCGATGCCCTGCTGAGGGGCGAGATCGACGTCGCCGTCCATTCGCTGAAGGACCTGCCTACGCAGCCGATCGACGAGATCGCGATCGCCGCCGTACCCACCCGGGAAGACCCCCGGGACGCACTCGTCGCGCGCGACGGACTGACGCTCGCGACCCTGCCGCCTGGTGCCCGCGTCGGCACCGGCTCGCCGCGCCGGCTCGCGCTGCTCCGATCGAGCGGCAAGGATGACCTCGAGCTGGTGGAGATCCGGGGGAACGTCGACACCCGGATCGGCAAGGTACGTAGTGGCGAGCTCGACGCCGTCGTTCTCGCTCGCGCCGGTCTCACCCGGCTCGGCCGCGCCCACGAGATCACCGAAACGTTCGACCCGACCGAGTTCGTCCCGGCCCCCGGGCAGGGCGCACTCGCGGTCGAGTGCCGGAACGCCGACGAGGATGTGGTGCGCGTCCTCGCCGGTCTCGACGACCCGCGCACCCGGGCCGCGGTGACGGCCGAGCGCGCAGTGCTGGCAGCACTGGGTGCGGGCTGCAGCGCGCCCATGGGAGCATTCGCCGACACCATCGCCGGGGCGGACGGAGACAACCTCTCCCTCCACGCCGTCGTGGCGGCCGTCGACGGCTCCGCAACCGTCCGACTGTCCACATCGGGGCCTCGGGAAGAAGCGGAGGAGCTCGGGCGTGCCCTTGCGGCCGCTCTGCTCACCGAGGGTGCCAACCGTTTGATCGAGGAACGCGTCACGTGACCGCGAAGAAGCAGACCACAAAGAAAACTCAGAGGGCCCAGGGGGTCGATCCGGTGGGCAAGCAGGGCCAGGGCTCGGTGTCGTTCGTAGGTGTCGGGCCGGGTGATCCGGCGCTCGTCACTGGCCGGGCCAAGGAGCTGCTCGGGCGGGCGGATGTCGTCGCTGGTGAGCTGGAAGCGCTTGACGCGCTTGTCACGGCTCATGTCAGCTCCGACGCCGAACGCATCGAGCTGACCGAGCACGCCGTGACTCCGGCGGAGGCCGGCCGCGTGCTGGCCAAACACGCCAAGGACGGCAAGCACGTCGTACGCATGTACGCCGGTGACCCGTTTCTCGACGGGCACGCGGCCGAGCACGTGGCGGCGTTCGTACGCCATCATGTGCCGTTCGAGGTGACGCCGGGCCTGCCGATCGCGACTGCCGTACCCACCTATGCGGGCACGCCGCTCACGACGGCGAAGGTCCGGGAGGCACGGGTCGTCGACGTCACGGCCGGCGAGCCGGACTGGGAGCTGTTCGCGGAGGGCTCGGCGACATTGGTCCTCACCGGAGTCACCGAGGGACTCAAGGACATCGCCGGGCTGCTGATGAAAGCCGGCCGCGACGCGTCGACGCCGGTGTCGGTGACGACGAGCGGTACGACGACGGACCAGCGGACCGTCGAGGCGACCCTGGAGACCCTCGCGTCAGAGGTGAAGGCGTCCCGGTTGGTCGGTCCGTTCGTCATGGTGGTTGGCTCGGCGGTGGCGCTTCGCGACAAGCTGTCGTGGTTCGAGACGAAGCCGCTGTTCGGGTGGCGGGTGCTGGTGCCGCGCACACGCGAGCAGGCCGGCGTGTTGTCGAAGCTGCTCCGCCAGTACGGCGCGGTGCCCGAGGAAGTGCCGACCATCTCCGTGGAGCCGCCGCGCAATCCGCAGCAGCTCGACCGCGCCATCACCGGACTCGTCACGGGTCGCTACCAGTGGGTGGCGTTCACGTCGGTCAACGCCGTCCGCGCGGTGCGGGAGAAGTTCGAGGAGTACGGCCTGGACGCCCGGGCGTTCGCCGGCCTGAAGATCGCCGCGGTGGGGGACAAGACCGCCGAGTCGATCCAGGCGTGGGGCATCAAGCCCGACCTGGTGCCGACTGGCGAGCACTCAGCCCGTGGGCTGGTCGAGGAGTGGCCGCCCTACGACCGGGTGCTCGACCCGATCAACCGGGTCTTCCTGCCGCGGGCCGACATCGCGACCGAGACGTTGGTCGCGGGCCTGGTCGAGCTGGGCTGGGAAGTCGACGACGTGACGGCGTACCGGACTGTGCGTGCGGCGCCTCCGCCGGCACCGATCCGGGAGGCGATCAAGACCGGGAAGTTCGACGCGGTGGCGTTCACGTCGAGCTCGACGGTACGCAACCTGGTCGGCATCGCCGGCAAGCCGCACGCCACCACGGTGATCGCGGCGATCGGCGCGCAGACCGCGGCGACGGCCGGCGAACACGGCCTCCGGGTCGATGTGAAGCCGGAACAGCCGTCGATCGAGGCTCTGGCCGAGGCGCTTGCGGAGTTCGGTGCCGCGCGCCGAGCGGCGCAGATCGAGGCCGGTGACCCGGTGACGAAGCCGTCCGAGCGCAAGTCCGGAGCCCGCCGGCGGCCCAAGTAGCGCACGTAGCGGCGCGGCTCGGCGCGACCCGGCGCGTCCCGGCCCGGCCCGGCTCGGCTCGGACGAAGACGAGCAGAGCTTGTCTGGGCCGGGACAACGCGCCCGCTATCGCCGCAAATGACCACGCTGCCCATGCCTGTGGAACCCGGGCGCGGTGTCGATGCCTCTCCGGTTGCCACAGGCATGGGCCGCGTGGTCATTTGCGGGCCGACGTCTGACACATTGGACGAAACAGACGGGCGCTAGCCTCGTAGGTATGGGATTCCCCGAGATCCGTCCGCGGCGGCTTCGTACGACCCCCGCGATGCGTCGGCTGGTCGCCGAGACCGACGTCGATCCGCGGTCGCTGATCCTGCCGCTCTTCGTCCGTGAGGGTGCGGTCGAACCGATGCCGATCCCGTCGATGCCGGGCGTCGTTCAACACACGCTCGACACTCTGCGCAAGACCGCCGTCGAGGCGGTCGAAGCCGGCGTCGGTGGGCTGATGCTGTTCGCCGTTCCCGAACGCAAGGACGCCATCGGCAGCGGCGCGACCGACCCGAGCGGCATCCTCAACGTCGCGATCCGCGAGCTCGCAGCCGAGGTGGGTGGCGCCACCGTCGTGATGGCCGACCTCTGCCTCGATGAGTTCACCGACCACGGCCACTGCGGGGTGCTCACGCCGGACGGTCAGGTCGACAACGACGCCACCCTCGAACGCTACGCCGAGATGGCTCTTGCCCAGGCCGCCGCCGGGGTCCACCTGGTGGGTCCGAGCGGCATGATGGACGGCCAGGTCGGCGCGATCCGTTCTGCTCTCGACGACGCCGGCCACACAGACGTCGGCGTGCTGGCCTACACCGCGAAGTACGCCTCGGCGTTCTTCGGCCCGTTCCGCGATGCCGTCGAGTCGAGCCTGGAGGGTGACCGCAAGACCTACCAGCAGGATCCGGCCAACGCCGTCGAGGCGTTGCGCGAGGCCGCGCTCGATGTCGCCGAGGGCGCCGACATGCTGATCGTCAAGCCGGCGTTGGGATACCTCGACGTCGTACGCCGGGTGAAGGACGCGGTGCAGGTTCCGGTCGCTGCATACAACGTCTCCGGCGAATACTCCATGGTCGAGGCGGCGGCCGCCCAGGGCTGGATCGAGCGGGAGCGGGCGATCCTCGAGATCCTCACCTCGATCCGGCGCGCCGGCGCCGACGTCGTGCTGACGTACTGGGCCGTCGAGGCCGCCCGCCTGCTGCGTCGGGTGTAGTGGGCCGATGGCGCAGGGCATGCCCGAGCGGCTCGTCCGGGCGTACTTTGACGGTTGGCTCGCCGCCGACCGCGACGCGATTCTCGCCACCCTCCACCCCGCGTGCGTGGTGATCGAGTCGTACGGGCCTGTCTACCGTGGCATCGACCAGGTGGCCCGGTGGATCGATGGGTGGCTCGCCCCCGGCAACCGGGTCACCCGGTGGGACATCACTGCGCTCGACGCCACGAGCGACGCCTGTTTCGCCGAGTGGGACTTCCAGTGCCGCTACGACGGTGAGCTCGGCGGCTTCGAGGGCGCCACCGTCGCCCGCCGGAGCGGCGACAAGCTCGCGTATCTGAGGGAGTACGCCATCACGGCGCCCCGCTATGACTGGCAGGGGTAGCCGGTCGGCGCCCCGAGAATGACCACGCTGCCCATGCGTGTGGACCTTCGAAAGGTGTCGACACCTGTTCCGGCTCCTACAGGCGTACTCAGCGTGGTCATTCTCCGCGGCTGCACCGGGAAGAGCCGGGAAGAGCCGTGAAGCCGAGCTGACGCCGCTCCGCCGACGTGGAGTGGATCCGCACGGGTGACGTGCGAGGAGCCGGTGCGGCTGCATGGACAAGTTTGGTGCGGCTGATCGGACGGGGCCGGTTGCGGTTGACGCGAACGGGCTAGGTGCGGTTGACGCGGAGGAGTCCTACCCCGGACATGGAGGGGCCGCCACGGCGCCCGGTCGGGGGGGAGGTAACCAGGCGCCGCGGCGGCCGAGGAGGCCCGGCGCGCCCGGGGGGGTGAGGGCGCCGAGCCAGTCGCGGGACCGCGGCCGTGTGGCCTTACGGACTACGAAAGGCGTTTTTGGGTGTGGTCGAGCTCGTCGACGAATTCGAGGTTGACATAGGTCGATCCGTCATCGAGACGATAGCGGCTGGTGGGCCGACAACGTAATACGGCCGCACGCTGCACCGCCGGTGCCCTTCAGCGGTCCCCCGTGTCATCCTGACCTCCCGTAGCTCACGACTCACCATACGTCGCGGCCACGCCTCTTTGAACCCCGAACCCATCGCCGATTCAACGACGGGAACGGCGAGTGGTTACGGCCGAGATCACATACGGGTCGACGCCCTTGTCGGCGAAATTTTCGGAGGAGAGACAATGACGCGGTGACCGAGCCTCGTACCCCTGTCCCGGGCGCCACCGCCCCAGCTGAAACCCCAGCTCAGACCGCACAGGAGCCGCTCACGTCGCGGTCGTTGTTCGAGCGCGCACAGGCAGTCACGCCCGGGGGTGTCAACTCCCCGGTGCGCGCGTTTCGGGCCGTCGGCGGCACCCCGAGGTTCATCACCCGGGCGTACGGCCCCTATCTGGTGGATGCCGACGGGCGTGAGTACGTCGACCTCGTGGGCTCGTGGGGGCCGATGATTCTCGGCCACGCACACCCGGAGGTGGTCGAGGCGGTGACCGCGGCTGTGGCTGCCGGCACGTCGTACGGCACGCCGACCGTGCCC
The DNA here is from genome assembly GCF_040120725.1 of Actinopolymorpha sp. B9G3. Classification (NCBI taxonomy): domain Bacteria; kingdom Bacillati; phylum Actinomycetota; class Actinomycetes; order Propionibacteriales; family Actinopolymorphaceae; genus Actinopolymorpha; species Actinopolymorpha sp. B9G3. Next base: position 123,802 of record NZ_JBEEAB010000013.1, read on the forward strand.
GAGGTGGAACTCGCGGAGGAGATCGTGAGTCGTACGCCGGTCGAGTCGGTGCGGTTCGTGTCCTCAGGAACCGAGGCCACCATGTCGGCGATCCGGTTGGCGCGAGGCGTGACGAACCGCACCAAGATCGTGAAGTTCGCGGGCTGCTACCACGGCCATGTCGACGCACTCCTCGCTTCGGCGGGTTCGGGTGTCGCGACCTTCGGCCTCCCTGACACACCCGGTGTCACGCAGGCGCAGGCCGCGGACACCGTCGTCGTTCCGTACAACGACCGTGCGGCCGTGCGTGCGGTGTTCGCCGAGCACGGCGACGAGATCGCGGCCCTCATCACCGAGGCGGCGCCGGGCAACATGGGAGCGGTTCCACCCGAGGAAGGCTTCAATGCCTTCCTCGCCGAGACCTGCCGCGGACACGGGGCCCTGTTCATCTCCGACGAGGTGATGACGGGCTTCCGGGTCAGCCGGTCCGGTTGGTACGGAATCGACGGTGTGACACCCGACCTGATGACGTTCGGAAAGGTCATGGGTGGTGGCTTCCCGGCCGCGGCGTTCGGCGGCAGGGCGGACTACATGGCGCAGTTGGCGCCGGCCGGCCCGATCTACCAGGCGGGCACGCTGTCCGGCAACCCGGTGGCGACGACGGCCGGTCTCACCACGCTCCGGCTCGCGACCCCTGACGTCTACACCCGGCTGGACGACACCGCCGCCGCCGTGGGCGAGATCGTCGGCACCGCCCTTGCCAAGGAAGGCGTTCCGCACCTCGTGCAGTACGCCGGAAATCTCTTCAGTGTCTTCTTCGTCGACCCGGACGAGTTGCCCCGGGTGCGCAACTTCGCGGAGGTCCGCAGCCAGGCGGCGTACCGGTTCCCCGCGTTCTTCCACGCGATGCTCGAGGGTGGCGTCCATCTGCCGCCGAGTGTCTTCGAGGCGTGGTTCGTGAGCGCCGCGCACGACGCCACCGCTCTCGACCGGATCGCGGCCGCGGCACCGGTGGCCGCCCGCGCGGCGGCGGCTGCCCAAGCCCCTGAGAAGTAGCTGGACCAGCCAGCTTGAGAAGTAAGAGCCGACCGAGAACCAGCTGTCCGAGGAACCACGAGCCGACCAAGAAGAACGGGTGGGAGCGCCGGTGACGCCACCACGTACGCTCGTCCATGTGCTGCGGCATGGCGAGGTGGACAATCCAGGCAAGGTTCTCTACGGCCGGTTGCCGGGCTACCGGCTGTCCGAACTGGGCCGGAAGATGGCCAAGCGGGTGGCCGACACGCTCGCCGGCAGAGACGTCGTACATCTCCGGTCGTCTCCGCTGGAACGCGCGCAGGAGACGACCGAGCCGCTGGCCGCGGAGTTCGGGCTGCCCGTCACGGTTGACGATCGGCTGATCGAGGCGGCCAACGTCTTCGAGGGCCGGACGTTCGGCGTCGGTGACGGCTCGTTGCGCCGACCGTCGTCCTGGCGGCATTTGCGCAATCCGTTCCAGCCGTCGTGGGGCGAACCGTACCGCGCGATCGTCGTACGCATGCTGGGTGCGTTGGGCGATGCCCGGCGGGCGGCGGAAGGGCATGAAGCGGTGCTGGTCTCCCACCAGCTGCCGATCTGGACACTGCGGTCTTATGTCGAGGGACGCCGGCTCTGGCACGATCCTCGCAAGCGTCAATGCACCCTTGCCAGTCTCACGACCTTCACCTATGACGCAGATCGGCTTGTGTCCGTTGACTATTCCGAGCCGGCGGCCGACCTGTTGCCAGTGACCGCCACGCCGCGGAAGTTCGTCGCGGGGGCATGAGAGTGTTGCGTTACCCAGCCCGCGTCCGCACGGCCTTGCTCCGGCTGTGCCCCTCACGGAAGGCAATCGGTCCGGCGGTGCCTGTCCTGGCCCGGATCGTCGCCGCGGCCATCGGGCTGGTTCTGCTGGTGGGCTGCACAGGTGGCGGGAGTGACGACGGCACCGGTGGCGGTTCCGCAAACGCCAACGCCCGGTTCGTCTCCGGCAGTGGGACGGTCACCACCATCCCGCCGGCAGAGCGTCAACCCGCGCCTGCCCTCGCCGGAAAGACCCTGTCCGGCAAGCGGATCAGCCTCGCCGACTTCGACGGCAAGGTCGTCGTGCTCAACGTCTGGGGCTCGTGGTGCGCGCCGTGCCGGAAGGAGGCGCCGGATCTCGTGGCGGCGGCGAGGACGCTGAAGCCCACCGGCGTGGAGTTCCTGGGCGTCAACACCCGCGACAACGACCCGGGACCGGCGCGTGCGTTCGTGCGGACGTTCAAGGTGACGTATCCGAGCGTCTACGACCCGAACGGCGAACAGCTGTTGGGGTTCCGTGAGACGTTGCCACCCAGCGCGATCCCGTCGACGCTCGTGATCGACCGTCAAGGCCGGGTTGCGGCCCGCGTCCTCGGCACCCTCAGCCAGCGGACCCTGGAACAGCTCGCCACCGATGTCGAGGAGTCCGGGTGAATCCCGCCACCGTCGTTTCCGTCGGGGCTTCCGGGTTCAGTATGGGACCAGTGGCCGGGTCGGTAGGTGACGGCTTCGCCAACGTCGCGATGAACGGCTCGCTCATGCTGGCGATCCCGGTGGCGCTGCTTGCCGGGTTGGTGTCGTTCCTCTCCCCGTGCGTGTTGCCGTTGGTGCCGGGCTACCTGTCCTATGTCACCGGTCTCTCCGGCGCCGACCTCGCCTCAGGTGCGCGCGGACGGATGGCAACTGGGGCGCTGCTCTTCGTTGCTGGGTTCGCGATCGTGTTCGTGTCGGCGGGTGCGTTGTTCGGAGCGTTGGGGACGTTCCTGGCCGGCAACGCCGGTGTGCTGACGGCGGTGCTCGGTGTGGTCACGATCGTGCTCGGGTTGGCCTTCCTGGGGCTCGTCCCTTGGCTGCAGCGGGACTGGCGAGTCCATGGTGTGCCAGCCGTCGGGCTCGGCGCGGCACCCTTGCTGGGCGTGCTGTTCGGCCTGGGATGGACGCCGTGTATCGGGCCGACGCTCGGTGTCGTCGCGACGCTGGCGGTCAACGAGGCGACCGCCGGCAGGGGTGCCTTGCTCATGGCTGCGTACGCGGCCGGGCTCGGGGTGCCGTTCGTCCTGGTGGCCGTGGGGTTCCGCCGGTTGCTCGGTGGACTGTCGTTCGTCCGCCGGCACCATGTCTGGGTGACCCGCGCCGGCGGTGCGTTGCTCGTCGTCGTCGGACTGCTGATGGTCACCGGGGCCTGGAACGGCGTGATCGGGCCGATGCGGCAGTGGATCAGCGACTTCTCGACGGTGCTGTGAGGTTGGCCCGTGGAGGATGCGGCCATGCGTGGGACGGAGCGGAGGTGAGGCGCGGATGACGCAGACGCAGGTGCGAGACGAGACGGCGCGCAATGACGCTCCGCCGCCGCTGCGTCCCTTCGAGCTGTCCCGGTGGGCATGGCGGCAGCTGACGTCCATGCGTACCGCCTTGTTGTTGCTCTTCCTGCTGGCGCTCGGGTCGATACCGGGCTCGATCATCCCGCAGCGGCAGGTGAACCCGGTCGCGGTCGCGGACTTCGTGCGTGCCAACCCCGGACTGTCCCGATGGTACGAACGCTTCGAGCTGTTCGACGTCTTCGGGTCGGCGTGGTTCGCCGCGATCTATCTTCTGCTGTTGGTGTCGTTGCTGGGATGCGTGATCCCGCGGGCAGCGCTGCACTGGCGGGTGGTGCGGTCGCGACCGCCGGGGGCTCCGCGCCATCTCGACCGGCTGCCGGAGCATCGCAGCTGGACAACCAGCGGGGCGCCCGACGACGTGCTCGCCGCAGCCGCGAAGGAGCTTCGTGGGTTGCGCTATCGCGTCGACCGCGGCGCCGACTCGGTGGCGGCCGAGCGAGGGTACCTGCGCGAAGTGGGCAACCTGGTCTTCCACGTCGCGATCGTGGTGGTCCTGGTCGGTGTCGCGGTCGGCAGTCTCTTCGGCTTCCGCGGGACCGCACTGGTGGTGGTCGGAAACGGTTTTGCCAACACGGTGACGCAGTACGACGGCTACCAGAGTGGCGGACTCTTCCGGGACAACCAGCTGCCGCCGTTCGCTCTGACCGTCGACGACTTCCGGGTGCGCTTCGAGACGCGGGGCGAACAGCGCGGCTCGGTCCGGGCGTTCAACGCCGCCCTCACCTACACCGAGCGGCCGGGGGCGCCGAAGCAGTCGTACGACCTGAGTGTCAACCATCCGTTGCGGGTCGACGGTGCACAGATTCACCTGATCGGGCACGGCTACGCACCGCGGTTCACCGTGCGCGACGGTAACGGCGAGGTGGCGTTCTCCGGCCCGGTGCCGTTCCTGCCGCAGGACGGGCGGTTCACCTCGACCGGGGTCGTGAAGGTGCCCGACGCCCGGCCCGAGCAGCTCGGCTTCCAGGGCTTCTTCCTTCCGACGGCGGTGGTGGACCCGCAACGCGGCCCGGTGTCGGCGTTCCCGGATGCGCTGCGGCCGTCGGTGTTCCTCACGGCGTACAGGGGAGACCTCGGACTGGACTCTGGCGTGCCGCAGTCGGTCTATCGGCTCGAGACCAGGACGTTGACGCAGTTCCGGTCGGCGCCCGGTGAGCCCTTCCGGCTGGCGCTGACGCCCGGCGAGCGGGCGGAGCTGCCGGATGGGGCGGGCAGCATCACGTTCGACGGGTACGCCCGCTGGGTCAACCTGCAGGTCAGCCGTAACCCCGGCGAGCCGGTCGCGCTGGTGGGCGCGGTGCTCGCCCTCGGCGGCTTGCTACTATCCCTTGTAGTACGTCGCCGCCGGGTCTGGGTCCGGTTGACCGAGGACGGCGGGCGTACGGTGGTCGCGGTCGCCGGGCTGGATCGAGCCGAACCAGGCCTGGGGTCGCGCGGAGCCGGCGCTGCCGGTGCGGGGGGCGACGGCGCGGACGGTCGAAGGGCCGTCAGCGACGGCGGCGCCGACAGTGGGGGCACCGCCAGCGACCTCGCGATCGAGATCGACAAGCTCGCCGCCGGACTTCAGGCTCGCGCGGCACCGGTCAGGGAGGAGCAGGAGTGAGCGCGCTCGCTGCTTTGTCGGACAACCTCGTCCACTCGGCGACAGTCGTCCTCGCGCTGGCGATGGTGGCGCACGCGGCGGAGTGGGCGTTCCTTCGCGAACGCCGTACGGCACCGGACGCCGCGACCAGCCGCTCCGGGGCAAAGCGCCGCGCGGCCGAGTCCTCGGGCGCCGCCCTCGCGACGGAGACCGACGCCAGGGGCGGCGACACCGTTGTTGCGGTGCTCGAACGCCCGGACGCTGGTCGCTCTGGCGAGGGTCCTGGTCCCGCTCACGCCGGTCCCGCCGACACCGGTCCCGCTCACGCTCATGCTGGCGGTGGAGACGGAGCGGCGGGCGCTCAGTCGCTCCGTACGGCGATGTTCCACCGGATCGGCCTCGCGCTCACCATCCTCGGCACGATCCTGCTGGGTGGGGGCGTGGTGTCGCGCGGCGTGGCGGCGGAGCGGGTTCCGTGGAGCAACCTGTACGAGTTCGCGATCACCGGCAGCCTGGTCATCGCCGTCACCTACCTCGTGACGCTGCGGCGGCTCCGGATCGGGTTCCTCGCCCTTCCGCTGGTGGGGTTCCTCCTGGTCGTGCTCGGCATCGCCATCACCGTTCTCTACCTCCCGGTCTCGGGCCTCATCCCCGCGCTCCAGTCGTACTGGCTGGTCATCCACGTCTCCGCGGCGATCACCGCGACCGGCGTACTCACCCTCGGCGCGGTGGCGAGTGTGCTGCAGATCGTCAAGGCCAGGCAGGAACGCAGGGGAGGGGGCGGCTATGTCGCGCAGCTTCCCCCGGCGGCCACGATCGAGCGGACGGCGTACCGTCTGAACGCCTTCGCGTTCCCGGTCTGGACGTTCGCCCTCATCGCCGGCGCCATCTGGGCCGCCGCGGCGTGGGGACGCTACTGGGGCTGGGACCCCAAGGAAACCTGGATGTTCATCACCTGGGTCTGCTACGCCGCCTACCTGCACGCCCGGTCGACGGCCGGCTGGCGGAGCCGCGCGTCGTGGATCGCGCTCGTGGCGTACGCCGCCCTGCTCTTCAACCTGATCGGCGTCAACTTCCTGATCAGCGGCTTCCACTCCTACACAGGCAAGTAGCGGTTCGCATCGCCGTCGCCGTCGCCGTCGCCGTCGCCGTTGCTGGCGCGGGGGGAGCGGACGCGGCCGACGCTACGTCTTTCCACCCGCGAACGCAGGGTAGAGCGGGAGCGGATCGACGACCTGCCAGGCACGCCGGGCGGCGGCACGGGCTGGATCGGCGAGGCGGCTGCGCAGGGCCGCAAGCTCCGGTTGACGGTCCGCCGCGTCGGCGAGTTCGGCCAACCGCTGCAGGAAGATCTGCCGGCGCGAGCCGAAGGTGAAGTCGTACGCATCCCAGTGGGACCGGTCGGCGCCGGTGGGTTCCAGGGCGGCCTCGAGATGCCAACTGGCGTTGAGCAGCGCCCAGAACGCCGCGCACGCGTTGAGGGCGGTGTGGAAGTCGGCGTCGGAGGTCGCCCGCCCACCCGCCGCCAGCCGGTCGCGGTAGCGCTGCACGAGGTCCTCGGCGAGGTCCGGCAGGAGCCGTCGTACGCACCAGCAGGTCGGCATCGTCGTGCGCAGGTAGGCCACGTCGAGCAGGGCGTGCCGGGCGTCGGCGAACTCCACGTCGAACAACCGCAGCCTGCCGTGCTCGTCGACCCGGTTGTTGTCGGGGCAGCAGTCGTTGAGGCTGAACGCCCGCCACGGTCCCGGATCGTCCAGGATCGCGTCGATCCACGCGACCGCCGCGGCGACGTCGCCGTCGAGGTCGATGGTCGGATCGAGGGTGCCGAGTGGTGTCGTCAAATCGCCGAGGCACTTGGCCGCCGAGAAGCCGTGATGCGCCGGGGCCGTTGTGCCGAGGCGGGCGCGGAGGTCGTCGTAGGCCTCGGTGCGTCCGAAGGTCGCCAGGTGGACCTCCGCCAGCGCGTCGACATATCCGTCCAGTCCGGCACGCGCCTGCTCGGCCGAGGTCCCCAGCAGGAGGTTGGCGAGGCTCGGCCCGGCGCCGAGGTCCTCCATCACCACGAAACCCAGCGCGGCATCACCGCCGTAGAACGCGGGTACGGCCGTGCACGGCGTGGGCAGGGACGACAGGAACTCCAGGCCGGCCCATTCGTTCCACAGTCTTGCTGCCGGGCCGTAGGGATCCGCGTCGTCCTTGTCGAACTCGTCGTTGTCACCGCGGTGGGCCATCTTCACGACGGCGCTGGCGAGCGGCGATCCGTCGTCGAGCAGAACCCGGGCGACGAACGCATGGCCGTCATGGTTGAGGATCTGCTGGCCGACCACCGCGGCGGTTTTGCCGACATGTCGGCTGAGAAGCTCGGCGGCGCGGGTGCACACCTTCTCCGGAAGGGTCGGCCGCGCGACATGCTCGCCAGTCATCCGGTGAGAGTAGAGCGCCCGACCCGAGGTGTCACCTGTGATCCGTGGTCAGCCCGCCGGGTCGCTCGGGTCGCTCCTGTCCTCGCGAGGGTCCAGGTCGCGCTCGCGGCGTTCGAGATCGGCCTGCCACTGCCGCAGGCGTTCGTCCTCGGCCTCGAGGCGGCGTTCCTTGAGGCGGCTGAGGAACTCGGGATTGTCATCGGGCGCGACCATGGTCGGCGACGTCGGCCGCGACTGCGAGCCCGCCCGTGGTCGGCCGGCGAGGAGCCAGCCGAGCGGACCGAGGAAGGGTACGCAGACGATGACAAGCGCCCAGAGCGGGCGCGGCATGGTGCGCACGTCCTCGCGGCGGCTCTGCACCAGGTCGACCAGGCAGAAGACCACCAGGACGATGGCGACCAGGACCGGCAGCACTCGGGGCACCCGGAACCCTCCTCACATGCGGCGTACGACAAAGCCTGCGCACGAGCGTAGCCGCCATCCCGCGGTGGGGTGAACCTGTCCAGCGCGCCGCCCTGCGGCGCGGCCGGTAGCGTCACGACATGGGCGAAAGACAGGATTTGGTGGGGCTTGCCGAGGTTCGTGCCGCCGCCGAGCGGATCGATGGCAGGGTCGTCCGGACCCCCCTGGTGCCGGCGCCCTGGGCCGACCGCGACCCCACCCGGCCGCTCTGGCTGAAGCCGGAGAACCTCCAGGTCATCGGGGCGTTCAAGATCCGCGGCGCGCTCAACGCGGTCGGCACGCTTGCCGAGGCGGAGCGGGCGCGGGGGATCGTCACGCACTCGTCGGGCAACCACGCCCAGGCGGTGGCGATGGCGGCGCGGCTCTTCGGGGCCAGGGCGTACGTCGTCATGCCCGACACCAGTCCGCCGGTCAAGGTCGCAGCGACCCGGGCGCTCGGCGGAGAGGTGATCCTCGTGCCCCCCGCCGAGCGGGAGTCACGGGTGGCGGAGCTGGTGGCCGCGCACGGGTATGCGTACGTTCCCCCGTTCGACGATCCGCGGATCATCGCCGGGCAGGCCACGATCGGGCTGGAGATCATGGCGGACCTGCCCGAGGTCGCCACGGTGCTCGTGCCGGTCGGTGGCGGTGGTCTCGTGTCCGGCATAGCGACCGCGGTCAAGGCGCTCCGGCCGGACGCGCGAGTCGTGGCGTGCGAACCTGAGCTGGCCGGCGACCTGGCCGAGAGCATGCGGGTGGGCGAGCGGCGGACATGGCCGGTCGAACGTACGTACCGGACGATCGCCGACGCACTCCGCGTCTGCGTCGGTGAGCTCGCCTGGGAGCACGTCCGCGCGCGGGTCGACGGTGTGCTCACGGTGTCCGACGACGCGATCAGGGCGGCGGTCGGCGCCCTGGCGGTGCGGTCCCGGCTGGTCGCGGAACCAGGTGGTGCGGTGGCCACCGCGGCCTACCTCGCGCATGCCGCGGATCTGCCGGCCGGCCCGGTTGTCGCGGTCGTGTCGGGAGGCAACATCGAACCGAGTCTGCTCGCGGAGCTGGTCGGCGCCGTGGGTACCGGCTGATCGCCGGCCCGGGACCTCGGTGGACCGGGGATCGGCGCCGGCCGCGGTGCGCCTGTGGAACGGGGCCCTCAGCGGGCGCGATGAGCGGCTGACGTACGCTGCGACTGTCGTGCGTACCTTCCTCGTCTACACACTTCTCCGGCTCGCCATCTTCGCGGCGTGCTTCGGGATCCTCTACCTGCTCTTCGGCAGCGAGACCTCACCGTGGTTGGTCGCGCTTCCGGCCCTGCTGTTCACGTCCGGATTGTCCTGGTTGCTGCTGCGACGGCAGGGAGTCGAGGCGGGGCGGGCGCTCTCCGGCGGGATCCGTTCGGTGCGGGGACGCATCGATGCCGCCACCCGCAAGGAAGACATCGACTGAGCCCGTCTCGAAGCGCCGCGCGGGATCAGCGGGAGCGGTCGACGGCGCCGAGGAGTCGGCGGGTGAGGGCGTCGCGGTCGGAGAGAAGTTCGTCGCAGGCGGTTCGCATGCGGTACGCAGGTCCGCACCTTTTGGAGGTGCCGCGCCACTTCGATCCCGTCCATGCGGCGGCTGGTCGAGGTCGGTCGGCTGGGTGATCTCGCCGGAGGTGAGGTCGACGCCTAAGAGGTTCGTCCGGTTGCCACGGTCGGAGCCGAAGAGCAGCTTCCGCCCGTCGTCGTACCACCCCGGGTTGGTGAAGTAGGGGTGATGGCTGTGGCCCTTGTGGTGGGTGAGCTGGCGCACCTCGACGCCGGTCTCGTTGTCGGTGAACGTCCGCCATTCGGCCGGGAAGGTGTCGCCGCGTGCCACCGGAGCTCCCATCGCTCGAGGGGGTCGGGTCGCATTCCTACGCTCGTGCGTACGAAAGCCGCCGCCTTCATCCTCGGCTGCGGGCGGACGAATCGGGCGAGGGCTTTCCGGAAGCGGCCCGGAGCACCTGGGCTCGACGGATTGGCGGGGTGGCGACGGGTTGGCGGGTTGGCGGAGTGGCGACGGCGTGGCTGACGCGCCGCAGGCATGCTCAGCGTGGTCATTTGCTGGAGTCCCGGCGGGCACCGGCCCCGGGGTTAGCCTGCTGACATGTCATGTTTCGGCGTACGGACGGCGAAACGCCCGACGCCCGACCGCGCCTGGGTCGCCGAGGCGATCCGCCGGGTAGAGGCCGACGCCAACCGCAGCGCCGACACGCACCTCCACGTGTTCCCGCTGCCGCCGGAGTGGGGCATCGAGCTCTATCTCAAGGACGAGTCGGTCCATCCCACCGGCAGCCTCAAGCACCGGCTGGCGCGGTCACTGTTCCTCTACGCGCTCGCGAGCGGCTGGATCGGGGAGGGGACGACCGTCATCGAGGCGTCGAGCGGCTCGACCGCCGTGAGCGAGGCGTACTTCGCCCGCCTTCTGGGGCTGCCGTTCGTGGCGGTGATGCCGGCGTGGACGAGCCCGGAGAAGATCGCCCTGATCGAGTTCCAGGGTGGGCGCTGCCACCTGATCGACGACCCGCGCGGGATCGACGCCGAGTCGCGCCGGCTCGCCGACGAGTGCGGTGGCCACTTCATGGACCAGTTCACCTACGCCGAACGCGCCACCGACTGGCGGGGCAACAACAACATCGCCGAGAGCATCTTCGAGCAGCTGAGCGCGGAACCGCACCCCATCCCTCGGTGGATCGTCGTCGGGGCGGGCACGGGTGGCACGAGCGCGACGATCGGGCGGTACGTGCGGTATCGCCGCTACGCCACCCAGGTCTGCGTCGTCGACCCGGACGGCTCGGCGTTCTTCCGCGGCTGGTGTGAGGACGACCCGTCGTGCACGGCGGAGGGGTCGCGGATCGAGGGGATCGGGCGGCCGCGAGTGGAATCCTCGTTCGTGGCCGATGTGGTGGACACGATGATGCGGGTACCCGACGCGGCGTCGCTTGCGGCGATGCGGTATCTCGCGGCGGTGACGGGGCGGCGGGCGGGCGGGTCGACGGGCACGAACCTGTGGGGCGCGCTGGCGCTGGTCGCGCGGATGCTCCGGGACGGGGACCGCGGCAGTGTGGTGACGCTGATCTGCGACGGCGGGGACCGCTACGCGCACACGTACTACGACGACTCGTGGGTGGCGCGGCAGGGCCTCGACCTCGAGCCGTACGCCAAGGTCTTGGAGAGGTTCGGCGCCACGGGCGAGTGGATGACGCCGTAGGCGATGTGCCGTGCGGGTTGGGTAGCTGTGCGGGTCGGGTAGCTGTGCGGGTGGGCTCTCCGGTGGGCGGGCAGGGGCAGCTGTGCGTCGCCGGGGGCGGGTTGCGGCGCCGAGGTCTCCCAGACGCTCCGCTCCGGTGTCCCCACCGCCGGTTATCCCGGCGCTCCTCGGGGTACCGATCGTTTATGAACGACAATCCCCGTCACGACCCCGAAGGCACCGACAGGTGGACGAAGGAGGACGCGACCCCCGGCGAGGATCCGCGCGAGATCGACCGCGAACAGATCAATCCGGAGTACGTTCGCCGCCTCCAGGAGCATCGGGCCGTCACCCACGCCGACGAGGAGACCGACGCTGCGGACGAGATGGGGACCAGCGCGACCACTCACGACCCGACGGAGCGCGACTGAGCCTGCATCGTCTCAACGGCGGGAGCTGCGCCTTCCGCGCGGGGCTGCCTCCCTGTTCCGACGCCCATGATCATGAAGAAATCGGGCCCATGCGCGCATCTCTTGTGTCTTGAGATCGGTGACATCTATGTCTTGGGCTCTACGTACGCAAATCCTTCATGATCACGATCATGATCACGGGGTGTTGGCGGACAGGGCGAGAGCCAGGGTGAGCAGGAGGGCGAAGACGAGTTCGGCGAGACCGGTGTCACGCAGGACTGCCACCAGGTCCCGCCCGCTGGTCCCGCGGAGGACCTGACGGAGGGGCCGCCGCGCCAGTCCCAGCGCCAGCAGGGCGAGAAGTGCCCACGGTGTCGTGGTGAGCGCGAGAACGACGACGACGGCGTACGCCACGACGTGCAGGCCGGCGTACAGCAGTCGGGTCCGGCGGTCACCGAGCACCACCGCGAGCGTGCGTTTCCCGCTCGCGGCGTCGGTCGGGATGTCGCGCAGGTTGTTCGCGACCAGGATCGCGCACGTGAGTGACCCGATCGCGATCGCTCCGCCGACCGCCGGCCAGGTGACGCGGAGCGTTTGGACGTACGCCGTGCCGACCACCGCCATCAGCCCGAAGAACACGAAGACGCTGACCTCGCCGAGCGCGTGGTAGCCGTACGGGCGTCGGCCGCCGGTGTAGAACCACGCCGCCCCGATCGCCACCGCGCCGAGGGCGAGGAGCCACCACGCGGTCGTGAGGGCGAGTACGAGTCCGCAGACTGCCGCCACCGCGAAGCAGGCGTACGCCGCTGCCTTGACCGCAGCCGGTGCCGCCGCTCCGGAGCCGACGAGGCGTTGTGGGCCGACCCGGTGGTCGTCGGTGCCGCGGATCCCGTCGGAGTAGTCGTTCGCGTAATTCGAGCCGACCTGCAGGGCGAGCGCCACCGCCAGGGCGAGAACCGCCTTCCAGGCAACGAACGAACCCGCAGCCGCGGCCGCTCCGGAGCCGACGAGGACTGGCGCGACGGATGCCGGGAGGGTACGCAGTCGTGCGCCTTCGAACCACTGAGCGGGGGTCGCCACGAGGAGCGAGTCTCTCAGCCGATCTGTGCCTCGCCCCTCCCGGGTCAGAGAGCGCTGGTCGAGATCCGCTGCCTGCATGAAATTGTCGAATAAGGTATGTTCATGCAGATGTCGCACGAGATCACCTCGATGGCCGAACTCCGGCGCAGTTGTTCAGGCGACGGACTGCTGCTGTGGGCGAGCCAGGGCCTGCCACCGGGACGGCCAGGTCGACGGCCAGGTCACGGCGTGCGGCGGGTGCGTGCCTGGCGGCGCGGTGACGCCGTCGCGGTCGCGGCCCCCTTCCTTTCCTGCCGGGACCGGCTCGCGATCCACGGCCCGGCCGACCAGGTGGCCCCGCTCGTCCGTGACGTACTGGCTGAGGTCGGCACGACGTTCCGGCTGATCGGTTCGAAGGATCTCGTGGCCGCGGTCGCCGACCGGATCGACGAGCTCGCTCTCCTTCGTACGTTCGGCTGGATGGAGACCGACCGCCCGGCGATCCGGACGGCGGGCGGCAGCCGGCAACCGGCCGAGGTCGCGCGGTGGCTCGACTGGTCGTGGTCCGCACCGGTCGCCGAACTCCTGGCCGAGACCTATCCGGGCTCGTACGCCCGACCGGGGCTCGCGGGGGTACGCCGATGGGCGGGTGCGGTCCCGTCCGACGGCATCCTCGCCGCTGTCGCGGCCGATGCGTGGTCGGCGCCGGACGTGGGCTACATCGCCGGAGTCGTCGTGCGTACGCAGCTGCAGGGGCAGGGATACGCGGCCGCTGCGTTCCGACTGGTGCTCGACACCCTCGTCGCCGAGCACGGCAGGGCCGCCCTGATGGTCGCCGCCGAGAACGCGCCAGCGGTGCGGCTGTATCGCCAATGCGGTCTGAGCTGGCGATCCCTCGCCGCGGCCGGTGTGGTGTCCGGTCACAGCGTCATCCGAGGCGACCGCGCCCCCGTCGCCGAGAGGATCAGCGACCAGGCGTGTATGACAGGCTCGGGCACGTGAAACTCCAGGCGTTCGACGTCGATCTCCGCGACCGCTACCTGCGCCACCTCGGCTTCGCAGCCGGTGAGCTGCCCGGACCACCCTCGTCCGCGCTGCTCCGGCGGCTGCACCACGCGCAGCTCGACCGGGTGCCGTACGAGAACCTCGAGATCCAGCTCGGCCGGCCGACGACGATCGACCCGCGGGAGTCGGCGAATCGGATCGTCACCGGACGAGGCGGCTACTGCTACCACCTGAACGGTTCCTTCGCGGCCCTCCTGCTGAGCCTGGGGTTCGACGTCGCGTTGGCGCGAGGCGCGCCCATCGACCCGAGCGTGGACCCACCGGCGTGGGGCGCGCACATGGTGCTCCTGGTCAGGATCGGCTCCGAGACGTGGATCCCCGACGTCGGCCTCGGGGACGGATACCGCGACCCCATCCCGCTGGTGGCGGGAGGCCCGCTGGTGCAGGGGCCGTTCGCGTACCGGCTCGAGCAGGTGGGTGGGCCGTTCTGGCGGTTCCACCATGATCCGCACGCGTCGATCGCGGGGTTCGACTTCGACGTGACGCCGGTTCCGCTCGGGGCCTTCGCGGCGATGCACCGGTACCTGTCGACGTCGCCGGAGTCGTCGTTCGTCCAGAAGCTCGTCGTCCAACGTCGGTGGGCTGAACATGCGCTGACGCTGCGGGGTTGCGTACTGACCCGGGCCGATGCCGGCGGGCGGTCGAGCCGGGATGTCGTGAAGGAGCGGGAGTGGACGGCGCTGCTGCACGAGGAGTTCGGGCTTCGGCTGTCCGACGTCGACGAGGACGTGCGGCGTGCGTTGTGGACGCGGGTGCGAACGGCCCACGAGGCATGGGACCGCGCCGGCCGCCAGTGATGCCGCATCGCGGTCATCATGACAGCACAACGCCGACAGCTATGATGCTGGCATGCGTACGACGGTCACTCTGGACGACGACGTCGCGGCCGGACTGCGACAATTCGCCCGGGAGCATGGCATTTCGTTCAAGGAAGCGGTCAATGCTGCCGTGCGTCGTGGGCTTGCTCCGCGACAGCGCTCGCAGGAGCCCTACGAGCTGCCGTCCTTCGCCCTCGAGGTCCGACCTGGGATCAACCTCGACAAGGCAGGAGCCCTCGCTTCCGACCTCGAAGACGAGGCGATTTTCGCCAAGCTCGAGCTACGCAAATGAAGCTCGTCGACATCAACGTGTTGATCTATGCGATCGACAAGGCGTCGCCGCAGCATGAGCGCGCTCGCCACTGGCTGGGGGCAGAGCTCAACGGTGCCGACGTCCTGGGGTTACCGTGGCTCGTCCTGCTGGGATTCGTACGACTTGTCACGAAGCCGCAGGTGTTCGCACACCCGCTCCCGGTCGAGACGGCGATGGACCTGGTCGATGGTTGGCTCCAGCGGGAGAACGTGGTCATTCCGCAGCCCGGCTCGCGGCACGCCACCATCCTGCGTGGTCTGCTCGACGACCTGGGAACTGGTGGAAACCTCGTTTCCGATGCACACCTTGCCGCGCTCGCCATCGAGCACGGCTTCGAGCTGTGCTCCCGCGATGCGGATTTCAGCAGATTCTCAGGGCTGCGGTGGCGGGACCCGTTGCGGGACAGGTGACCCGCGCCGGCCGCCCGTGACGCATGTGAGGCCGCGTCGCCAGGAAACGTTCCATGATCATGAAGGAAAACGGGGCCCATGTGCCGAAAGACCTTCACGATCACGATCACGGGAGCAGGGCGGCGCGGTCGAGCTTCCCGGACGGGAGCAGGGGGAGAGCGTCGACGACGATGACCTCGCGAGGGGCGTACGCCCGGGGATGCCTCGCCGCCACCACGGCCCGGACGTCGGCGAGCGAGGGAGGCGTGGCGCCGGGACGCAGGACGACGTACGCCACCACCCGCGTACCCCACTCGGGATCCGGCAGCCCGACCGCGGCGACCTCGGCGATGCCGGGCACGGACGCGACCGCCCGCTCGACCGCGAGCAAGGGCACGTTGACACCGCCCGAGACCACCACGTCGTCGAGCCGGCCGAGAATCTCGAGCCGGCCGTCACCGCCCCACCGGCCCAGGTCATCGCTCACGTGCCAGCCGTCGGCCAGAGCCGCGGCCGTGAGGTCGGGACGCAGCCGGTAGCCCGCGAACACCACCGGTCCGCCGATCCGCACCCGCCCATGTCCCCCAGCCGCCAGCGAGAGGTCGACCCGCACACCGTCGAGCGGGCGCCCGTCATAGACGCAGCCGCCGCAGGTCTCGGTCATCCCGTACGTCGTCACCACCCGCACCCCAGCGTCCCGCGCCCGCTGCAGCAGGGCAGGCGCACTCGCCGCACCGCCGAGGAGGACCGCGTCGTAGGTCCGGAGCGCGTCGACCGCCACGGGCCCCGCGTCGAGCAGGCGTACCAGCTGGGTCGGCACCAACGCGGTGTAGCGCCGGACCGAACCCACTGCCGGCAGCGCGGCCGTCGCAGCACGGAAGGCCTCCGGCGTGAACCGCCCCACCAGCGGGACAGGCATTGTCCCCGCGGCCAGCGACCGCACCAGTACCTGGAGACCCGCGATCCGGCTGACCGGCAACGCGAGCGTCCACACACCTGGACCACCCAACCGCTCCAGCGTTGCCCGC
The DNA here is from genome assembly GCF_040120725.1 of Actinopolymorpha sp. B9G3. Classification (NCBI taxonomy): domain Bacteria; kingdom Bacillati; phylum Actinomycetota; class Actinomycetes; order Propionibacteriales; family Actinopolymorphaceae; genus Actinopolymorpha; species Actinopolymorpha sp. B9G3. The sequence continues at coordinate 139,941 of NZ_JBEEAB010000013.1, forward strand.
GCCGAGTGCAACAACGCCGACGCGGGCAGCAGCACGCCCTTCGGCTCCCCGGTGGAACCCGACGTCGGTAGGACGACCGCGATGTCGTCGCGTTCGAGGGGTTCGTCCGTACGAAGCATCGAACGGATCTGCTCCACGCCGCCCCCGGCCGACACCGGGGCGACGGCCGGGCCGCCGCCCGCCAGCGCCGCCGCGAGGGCGTCCTGCAGGTGGGTTACGGACGCGCCGCTCCGGGCCGCGTCGCCCACATCGCCCGCCTCGTCGACGACGACCAGCCGGAATCCGATCTTGGAAGCCACAGGGCTAGGCTACGAGCCACTCCCGTGACACTCCGTCACAGGTTTCGCGGAGCCGTCCGGCGCGACAGATGCGCGACAGATACGGAGGGTACGTTTCATGATCATCCGTGGAGACGGCGCCATCCACGTCTTCGCGGTGGCGATGCGCGCGACGTTCCGCGGAATCGACGTACGCGAGGGGCTCCTGGTCCAGGGCCCGGGAGGTTGGGCCGAGTTCAGCCCGTTCTGGGACTACGACCACGCGACCTGCGTTCCGTGGCTGCGCGCGGCGCGTGAGGCGGCCTACGACATCTGGCCGAAGCCGCTCCGCGACCGGATCCCGGTCAACTGCACGGTTCCCGCGGTCGATCCCGCCCGTGCGCGGGCGGTGGTGGCCGCCAGCAACGGCTGCCGGACCGCGAAGGTCAAGGTCGCCGAGCCCGGCCAGACCGAACACGACGACCTCGCCCGGGTCGAGGCTGTCCGCGAGGCGCTGGGTCCGGACGGCCACATCCGCGTGGACGCCAACGGTGCCTGGGATGTCGACACGGCCGTCACCATGATCGGACGCCTGGACAAGGAGGCGCGCGGGCTGGAGTACGTCGAGCAGCCGTGCGCCAGCGTCGAGGACCTCGCGAAAGTACGCCGGAAGGTCGGCGTACCCATCGCCGCCGACGAGTCGATCCGCCGCGCCGAGGACCCCTACCGGGTAGCCCGACTGGACGCCGCCGACGTCGCCGTCCTCAAGGTGCAGCCGCTAGGAGGGATCCGGGCCGCCCTTCGGATCGTCGAGCAGATCGGGCTCCCGGTCGTGGTGTCGAGCGCGCTGGAGACGTCGATCGGACTCGCCACCGGCGTGGCGCTGGCGGCGGCGCTGCCGGATCTCCCGTACGCCTGCGGACTGGCCACGACGCAGCTGTTGAGCGCCGACGTGGTGGCGGACTCGTTCGTACCGGTCGACGGTGCGCTTTCGGTCGTGCGCACCGATCCCGATCCTGACCTACTCGGAGCCGTAGCTGCCGACGCCACGACCCACGCCCGATGGATCGACCGGCTGGCCGCCGTGGAGGCCCTGGCATGAACCCCTCCACCGCGCTCGCTCGGGTATTCGTCGACGAGCTCTGGCGCAGTGGGGTCCGCGAGGCGGTGCTGGCACCGGGTTCGCGCAACGCGCCGCTCGCGTTCGCGTTCCACGCCTCCGACGCCAGGGAGCAGATCCGCCTGCACGTCCGCATCGACGAGCGGGCGGCCGGTTACCTCGCGCTCGGCCTCGCGAAGGTGAGCCGCCGGCCCGTGCCCGTCGTGTGTACGTCGGGAACCGCCGCCGCCAACCTGCATCCGGCGGTGCTGGAGGCGCACCACTCCGGTGTTCCGCTGGTCGTCCTCACCGCCGACCGGCCGGTGGAGCTGCGTGGCGTCGGGGCGAACCAGACGACCGACCAGGTGAAGCTCTACGGCTCGGCGGTCCGGATGTTCCACGAGGTCGGGGCACCGGAACTCCGGCCCGGCCAGAATGCGTACTGGCGCGGGCTCGTGGCGCGTGCCCTCGCCGTCGCCCGCGGCTTTCGCGACCGCGACCCGGGGCCGGTCCACCTCAACCTGGCGTTCCGGGAGCCGCTCGTCCCGGATCCGGGCGATGATGCGACTGCGGCCGATCCGGGCGCCGTCGCCGACTGGCCGGAGTCTTTGGAAGGGCGGGCGAACGGTGGTCGTTGGACCCGGATCGAACGCCTCGCCACCGAACAGATCGCCTGGCTCGAGCGCGGCCCGCGCACCGTCGTCGTCGCCGGTGACGGCGCCGACGCCCAGGCCCGCTGGCTCGCCGAGACCGCCGGGTGGCCCCTGCTCGCCGAACCCACCAGCGGCGCCCGCTCCGGACCGAACGCCCTCGGCCCGTACCGCCTGCTGCTCGACGCGGGCACCCCACTGAACCAGGCGATCGAGCGCGTTGTCGTCTACGGTTGGCCGACCCTCTCCCGGGCGGTGACGAAGCTCATCACCCGTGATGACGTGATGCTCGTCGTGGCCGGCCGGCGTCCGGCGTGGCCGGATCCTGGCCACCAGGCGTACCGCGTCAGCGCGGCGGTCGCCCTCGAAGGCACCGTCGACGGGGCCGGACGTCGCGAGCCGGACGACTGGCTGACGGCGTGGCTCTCCGCCGACCAGTGCGCACGGGTCGCGGTGGAGGAGGTACTCGCCCGGGAGCCGGCCTTCAGTGGCCTGCACGTGGCCCGCGACGTCGCCGCCGCGGTGCCCGGAGGCGGACTGTTGGTGGCCGGGTCGTCCAGCCCGGTCCGCGACCTCGACCTGGCGGGCGCGCCGTGGACGAACCGGCTGGTGGACGAGGGAGGCCGGATCGCGCATCGGGACCACCGGAAGGTGATCGGCAACCGGGGGCTCGCCGGCATCGACGGAACGCTGTCGACGGCGATCGGTGCGGCGCTCGTGCACCGGACCGGACCCGCGTACGCGATCGTGGGGGACCTGACGTTCCTGCATGACGCGAACGCGCTCGTGCGAGGGTCGTACGAAGCACGCCCCGACCTCACCATCGTGGTGGTGAACGATGACGGCGGCGGCATCTTCACCACCCTCGAGCAGGGGCAGCCGGCCTACGCGGATGCGTTCGAGCGGGTCTTCGGCACCCCGCACGGCGTGGACCTGGAGGCGCTCGCCGACGCGACGCGCACGCCGTACACGCTGGTGCGGACCCGGCGCGAGCTCCAGGCCGCGATGTCGCGGTCGCGGGGCCTGCGGATCGTGGAGGTACGCACGGACCGGTCCCGGACCCGCGACCTGCACACCCGCCTCGCCCAGGCCGTCCGGACGTCCGTCGCCAGCCTCCGCTGAATCCCGCCCCGCCTCTCCGCCCGCCTCGCTGGCTCCGCTGGCTCCGCTGGCTTCGGTGGCTCCGCCGACGAAGAACCTGGTTGATCGACACCGCGATCCCAGGTCATGCTTCGGCGTATGCGCTGCGAGACGACATCGGACCCTGGAGAGTTCTGGGCGGCCGCATCCGAGTTCCTCAGTGCCGATCCGGTCCTCAACAGCGTGATCATCACCAATGTCCTCGGCCGGCGGTCAGGTGCGGTGACCGATCCCGCGCCCGCGACCTACCTCACCGTCCTCGACGACACCGGCGCGGTCGTCGGGGCAGCCATGCGTACGCCTCCGTTCGCGGTGACTGTCTCCTCGCTGCCGCCTGGCGCTGCGGAGTTGGCCGTCGACGCGCTGTTGGCGGCCTGCCCCGACGCGTCGGGAGTGATCGGGCCGTCGGCCACCGCCACGGCCTGCGCGACGGAGTGGGAACGCCGGACCGACGAGATCGTGACGGTACGGATGCAGCAGCGCATCTACCGGCTGGACGTCGTACGCCCGCCGGTGCAGCCGACCGGGTCGATGCGCCGCGCGACCAAGGCGGACATCGACCTGATCGCCGCGTGGGGAGAGGCGTTCCACCTCGAGGTGGAGGCCGGGTCGGTGGGGGCTGGTCCGGCGGAGGCCGGTCCGGCGGAGCGACACGCGGTCGGGCCGCTTTCGGAGGAAGAACGAGCGCTGGAGCGACGCCGGGCCGAGCTGCGGGTGGGCGAGCGACGTGCATACCTGTGGGAGAACGGCGGCGAACCGGTGTCGTACGTCGGTGCCACCAACCCCGCAGGCGGCGTCGTCCGGGTCGCGCCGGTCTACACGCCGCCGGACAAGCGCGGTCGTGGCTATGCGAGTGCACTCGTCGCCGGTGTCAGCCAGGCCGCGCTCGACGCCGGCGCGACTGCGTGCTCGCTCTACACCGACCTCGCCAACCCCACGTCGAACAAGATCTACGCCGCGGTCGGCTATCGCCCGGTCTGTGACGTGACCAACTACCGCTTCGGCGATCGATAGACAGGCCCTGGTCTGCCATCCGTTCATCCACGCGGCGGCCATGATCATGAAGGAAAATCGGCGCATACGTACGAAAAACCCCTCATGATCACGATCATGATCACGGGACAGGCGGCGGTTCGTGAGTGGGGCAGGCTAGGCTTGGCGAGGCTGACTCACCGACAACGGAGGCCCTCCGACCGATGGATGACTGAGCGACGCGGGCACCTGTCCGTCTCCCGCACTCCGGGAGAACCCCTGCGGCCGCACGCAGGTGGCTTGACAGGAAGTCCGCCGACGCCTGGCCGCCTCAGCCCTGGCTCGGATCCGCGTGTACCAGACCATCGCGTCGATCCGGCCGCGTCGCCTTCCGGAGTCGCTCCGCATGTCCTCTCTCGCCGTACGCGATATTCAGCTGCACCTTGGACCGCAACTCGTCCTTGACGCCATCTCCGCCACGATCGCACCCGGCGCCCGGGTCGCTGTTGTCGGACCCAACGGCGTCGGCAAGACGACCCTGCTGCGGATCATGGCGGGCGAGCTCGCGCCCGACACCGGTTCGGTCGTACGCCAGCCGGCCGCTGCCACCGTCGGCCTCCTTCCCCAGGAGCGGGACGCGCGCCAGGGCGAAACCGTCCACCGCTACCTCGCCCGACGGACGGGCGTCGCCGACGCCGAAGCCGAGCTCACCGCGGCCACCACCGCACTCGCCGCGGGCGAACGAGGATCCGACGACAGGTACGCCCTCGCCCTCGACCGCTACCTCGCCCTGGGTGCCGCGGACCTCGACACAAGAGCGCCGGCGGTCCTCACCGAACTCGGGCTCGACCCCGACCGGTTCGACGATCCCGTCACCGCCCTCTCCGGCGGGCAGCTGGCGAGGCTGGCGCTGGCGTCGGTGCTGCTCGCCCGCTTCGACGTACTCCTCCTCGACGAGCCCACCAACGACCTCGACCTGGCCGGCCTTTCCCAGCTCGAGGACTTCCTGAGCCGCCGGCAGGGTGGCCTCGTCGTCGTGTCCCATGACCGGACGTTCCTCGAGCGGATCGCGACCGACGTCCTGGAGATCGACGAGTTCACCCGCCAGGGCCACCTCTACGGCGGTGGGTTCGCGGCGTACGTCGAAGAACGCGAACGCGCCCGCGCCCAGGCCCAGGAGGCATACGAGAAGTACACCGCTCAGCGTGCCAACCTGCTCGACGAGGCGCGCCGGAAACAGGAGTGGGCCCGGGCCGGGGCCGCCAGCGCACAACGCCGACCACGTGACAACGACAAGTACCTCAAGCACTTTCACGTCCAGAAGAGCCAAGCGACCGGCGCCGGCGCGGCCCGCGCGCTCAAGGCCGCCGAGCGGCTGGAGGTCGTCGAGGAACCGCGGACGCCGTGGGAGCTGCGGCTCACCCTCGACCAGCAGACCCGCAGCGGCGATCGGGTGGCTGAACTCGCGGGCGTGGTCGTCGAGCGGGGCGCGTTCCGGCTGGGTCCGGTCGACCTCGACGTCCGCTACGGTGACCGGCTCCTAGTCGTCGGGCCGAACGGCGGCGGCAAGTCGACCCTCATCGCCGTCCTGCTGGGCACCCTCGCGCCGACCATCGGCGAACGCAGCCTGGGCCGAGGCGTGGTCGTCGGCGAGATCGACCAGGTGCGGCGGGGAGTGGCGGCCGATGCCGGCCTGCTCGACGCATTCCGCCAGGCGGCCGGCGGGCTTGACGAGACCGAGGCGCGGAGCCTGCTGGCGAAGTTCGGTCTGGGGGCCGACGACGTTCTGCGTGAGACCGGATCACTCTCGCCCGGCGAGCGGACCCGCGCCGACCTCGCGCTTCTCGCGGCCCGGCAGGCCAACCTGCTCGTGCTCGACGAGCCGACCAACCACCTCGACCTGCCGGCCGTCGAGCAGTTGGAACAGGCGTTGACGGCGTACGACGGAACCCTCCTCGTCGCCACCCACGACCGGCATCTCGCGGAGACGATCGCGCCCACCCATATGGTCCGAGTCCAGGATGGGCAGGTTTCAGTGGAACGCAGGTGAGTAAACATTCGTTGGGGCCCGTAGTGTCGGTACGGACCCGGTGGCTCCGGACGCTCGGCGTTCAGGCAGGCTCGCGGGTGGAGTAGGACACGGGTCTGTCTGGGCGTGCCGCGTCCGGATCAGGAGCGACAGGATCAGCGCGCAACGCAAGGAGGCCCGCATGCACCTGCCCGACATCAGTGGCGCAGTCCACGACGTCGCGCATACGGTCAAACCCAAGCTTCGCGGGTGGTTGCACGCCGGCACGTTCCCGCTGGCGGTGGCGTCCGGAATCGTCATCGTGCTGCTCGCGCCGACGGCCAAGGCGAAGATCGCGTCGGCCATCTTCGCGGTGACGGCGGCGCTGTTGTTCGGGGTGAGTGCCCTCTACCACCGCGGCCACTGGTCGCCGCGCGCTCTCGCGATCCTGCGGCGGCTCGACCACGCCAACATCTTCCTGATCATCGCGGGCACCTACACGCCGTTCACGTTGCTGCTGCTGGACCGCCCGAGTGCCCAGCTGCTGCTGACGCTGGTGTGGGCCGGCGCGCTGGTCGGCGTGGCGTTCCGGGTGCTGTGGCTTGGCGCGCCGCGCTGGCTCTACGTACCCGTCTACGTCGCGCTCGGCTGGGCGGCGGCGTTCTGGCTGCCGGCCTTCTTCTCCCGCGGCAACGCCGCGATTGTCACGATGATCGTCGTGGGTGGTCTGCTCTACTCGGCGGGCGCCATCATCTATGCCACCAAGAAACCGAACCCGTCGCCGCGTTGGTTCGGGTTCCATGAGGTGTTCCACGCCTGCACGATCGCGGCGTTCATCGTGCACTACGTCGGGATCTCGCTGACGGTCTACACCTTCGCGGCATAGGGAGTACGCGTCTGCCGCGGCACCCGAGCGCCCGTCCACGCGTCCATGACCGCGTGCTCTCGAGCGCACGGGTGCGACCGACACGGGATCGGATCGCGCTCGCTGGTGTCTGGGCGCTGATCATCGGCTGACCACCTGTGTCACGCTGTGCGCCATGCCGGACTGGACCTACCATCCGCTGCGTACGATCGCCGCCTCACTGGGACTGCGGCGGTCGCAGCGTGCGGCCCTTCGGGGCCTGGCGACGCTGACGACGCTGCCGGGTGGCGCCTGGCTGGTCGCGAGGATGGTCGACCGCAGGCCGCCACCGCCGGACATGGCCGGACGGCTGGGCGCCGTTGTCCCACCAGAAGTGGCTCGGGACGCCCTCAGAGCGCTGCCAGTGTTGGGCGCGGACGTGATCGAGATCGGCTCGGTCGGTCCAGACGACCTGCCGGTGGTACGCCGTGCCGTGGCGGATGCGACGTCTCCCCACCGCTGTCGAGTGTTCGTGCGTACGTCCGAAGCGGAGGTCGCGTCGGCCCTGGCGCCGCAGGTCGACCGCATCCTCACCGGAGACGTCTGCACCGGCGATGTCGGCATCGTGGACGTCGGGACCGTGGACGTGGGCATCGGCGACGTGGGCGCCGTGGACGTCGGGACCGTGGACGCGGGCATCGGCGACGTCCGGACCGGTGATGACCCCGAGGTGCGCCATCTCGCCGATCCGTCCATCCCGGCCGCCGTCGAGGCGCTGGCGGACCGGACGACGACAGTGCTCGCCACGCCCGCTGTCCTCCTCGCCGCCGGGCCTGGCTGGTTCCAGCGGGTGATCGAGGCGGCGACCTCCACCCGGCCGGCTCCTGGGCTGCGCGACATCCCGCTCGATCCTCGGCGGTGGCCGGCCTGGTGGTGGGGCCTGCTCGTCGGGATGGGCATGATCGGCGCCGGGCTCGGCGCGGCGGCGATCACGCTCGGCCCGGTGCTGCTGTGGTACGACCGCGACTTTCTCGGCGCGGACCGTACGCACCTGCATGCCATCAACCACCACCTGGTGTCGTTCCTCCAGCACGACCGGATCACCATGGCCGGCACGATGGTGGCGATCGGAGCGTTGTACGTGGGCCTTGCCGCGGGCGGCATCCGCAAGGGCTGGCCGTGGGCCCGCAACGCCTACCTCGCCTCAGGTCTGGTCGGGTTCCCCACGTTGTTCTACTTCCTGGCGTTCGGATTCGTGGAGCCGCTGCACACGGCCGTCACCGTGGTGCTGTTCCCGATGTTCCTGCTCGCGACCTGGCGGCGCCCGCCGGAACCCAGATGGAGGCTGCATCCGGACGGTCCCGAGCGGCTTCGGCGCCGGGCGCTCGTCGGACAGCTCCTCCTGATCGTCACCGGATTCGGGCTCTTCGTCGGCGGCGCCACGGTGTCGGTCGTGGGTCTCACCACGGTGTTCGTCCCCACCGACCTGCAGTTCCTCCTCACCGATGCCCACGCTCTCCACGGTGAGAATCCCCGCCTGATGCCGTTCATCGCGCACGACCGGGCCGGCTTCGGCGGGGCGCTGATGGCGGCGGCTCTGGCGATCACGGCGTTGACCCTCTGGGGTTGGCGGCGCGGGGAGTCCTGGGTGTGGTGGTCGCTGGCGTGCGCCGGGACGGCCGGGTTCGCTCCCGCGGTCATCGTGCACTGGCTGATCGGCTACACCGACCTCTGGCACCTGGCACCGGTCTATCTCGGTATCGGTATGACGGTGGGCAGTCTTGTCCTCGCCCGACCGTTTCTGTGCGCTCGCCGGAACGCGGTGGGCGGCCGTGCTTGCGGGCCGGGGAGCTCGAGCGCGCTCCCGTCCGTTCGTACCTCCTCGACGTCTGGTCCGTTACCGTGACGGCGACCTGTCCGTCAGCGTGCGAGGAGCCACCGTGGAGTTCGCGACAGCACAACAGCGCGTGTGGGACAACAAGGTGGCCAAGGGGTTCAACGTCACCGACGTACCGCTGGAATTCTGTCTGCTCCAGGGGGAGGTCGCCGAGGCGTTCGACGCCTGGCGGCGCAAGGAGCCCCATCTCGGAGAGGAACTCGCCGACGTCGCCCTCTATCTCCTGTCGCTCGCCCGGATGACCGGAGTCGACCTGGGCGCGGAGGTGGAACGCAAGCTCGCCATCAATGCCCGTCGTAGGTACGAACGCGATGAACGCACCGGCACCCTGAACCGAGTCGTGGGAGAGGACCCGAGTGGGTGCGAGCGCTGACGGGCAGCGGCCAAGGTGGGGGAGCACTGAGGGGTGAAGACGACCGTGTGGGAGCGCTGACGGGCGACGGCCACGCTGTGAGCGATCGCGAGCGCGGGATCCTCGCCGACGTGGTGACCGCCTTCGGGTTGGGTGAGCTGTCGACCGTCGAACCCGTGACGACTGGCACGATGAACCGGAACTGGCGGGTAAGCACGCCGGCGGGTGTGTACGCGGTCAAGCAACTGCTCGACGTCGGAGCCGACCAGGCGAGGCGCCACCACGCGGCCACCTCCGCCCTTGCCGCCAAGGGCTTTCCAGTCCCGGGCCCGGCCGCCCTGGCCGACGGCGACACACTGCTGGAACACCCGGCCGGCCTGTTCGCCGTCTCGGCCTGGGCCGCTGGGGTTCACCGCGCAGGCAGTGAGCTGGACCTGGCGCGGTGCGAGGCATTGGGGCGGGTGCTCGGTGACGTCCACGTCCTGCTTGCGTCCGTCCTGCCCGCCGCCCCGCCGCTCGTGCTGGCGGACACGAAGGATCCGGGCGTGGTGTGCGAGGCCATCGACCGATACGTCGCCCTCATCGATGGCCGGCGGTCGCGCGGCGAAGGTGACGACTTCGACGAACGTGCGCGCGGTCTCCTCCTGACCCGCCGCGCCTCGATCGAGGCACAGGTGTGCCGCCGGCCGGATGACGCTGCGCGCGTCGGACCGGCAGGGTGGATCCACGGCGACTTCCAGCAGTACAACGTGCTCTGGGATGGTGGTCGTGTCTCGGCCGTCCTGGACTGGGACCGGATGAGGGTGGGCGTCCTTCCCAGCGAGGTGGTCCGCGCCGCGGTCTACATCTTCTCCCACGCTGACGGGCACTGCGTCGACCTGGATCGGGTGGCGGCGTTCGTGCGTGGGTATCGCGCGGTGGAACCGGTGGACGCGGTTGCGTTCGCCGACGCGGTGCACCGCTGGTGGTGGAACCAGCTCTGCGCACTGTGGCAACTCAGCCGGCACTACGAGCTCGGCGACCTGCGGTGCGATCGCTTCTTCTTCTCCGAATCGGCGCTCCTGTCGTGGTGGGAGCACCACGCCGACGACGTGCGTGACGCGTTCGCGAGCTAGCTCCTGACCGTCGTCTGGGCGGAGCCTCGCCCATGAACAAGAGGCTGGAAGAACTCGCGGTCCATCCCGGCCACCTCGGCGATCGCGCGGAGGAGTACGCCGTCGCCGACCGATGTCTGGCCCGCGACGAGCGCGTCGAGGGGCTGCGTTCCGAGTCCGGGTGCGTACGTGTCAAGCGCGGTTCGCTTCGCCTGGACGGAGGGCTCGGTGAACTGGAGTGCCACGAGGTCCTCCTCCCTCGCGCAGCCACGGATCCCGCCCTCGCCGAGTGGGCGGGTCGGCGTCAGCAGCGCCAGGCGTTCCCACGCGGCCCGAACATCCTTCGTGCGTACGCATCCACCCAGTGTCAACGGAATCTTGCGGCCCTCCGCCGCGAACAGGCCGAGCGCCTGGCGGACTGCTCGGTGACAGGTGATGTGGTCGGGGTGGCCCGTCACGCCGTCGTCGGAAACGGTGAGAACGACGTCGGGTGAGACCTCTGCCAAGGTCTGCTTGACGCAGGCGACGATCGCGGCGATCGCGCCGGCCTCCGCCAACGCACCGTCGACGGCTCCGCCGGCGTACCCGTCAAGGGCTCTGCCGACGAAGCCGCCAACGGGCCCGCCCGGGAACCCGGCACCGGCACGGGCCCGAGGTCCCGCCATCGCCGACCGCCGATGACGCCAGAGTCCTTGACTCCCAGGGCTTGGCAGGCGTGTGCGTATCGCGCGGCACCTCGGTCCGCGGCGGCGTCGATCGCGACCTGATCCGGCTCGCCGGCGGCGGCGCGTGCGGCCGCGACGCCGACGATGCCCGCTTCGCCCGCGGTGAGCGACACAAGGCGCACTGTGCAGCCGGCCGCTGCGTACGCCGCCAGCGTCGCGCCGGCGAAGAACGTCTCGTCATCGGGATGCGCGAACACACCGAGCACTCGGGTCTCCCGCCCGCGCGGCAGCGGAACTCCTCGAGCCCCGGTCGCCTTTGGTCTCGCCGTCATGCGTCGGCCGCGTCCGGGATGGCCGCGACCTCAGGCCTGGTGGTCATGAAGCTGAGCCCGGCACTTCCATGATCGTGCAGCTGACCACGGCACTGCCGTGATCATGAAGCGAGACCGGGTCGTGAAAGCAAGAGGGGCCATAGAACCCGAAAAGCTTCATCGTCACGATCATGATCACGAGTCGAGGGCGTCGCGGATGGGGACCAGCTTGGCTTGGGCCTCGGCGAGTTCGGCTTCGGGTACGGAGTCGGCCACGATGCCGCAGCCGGCGTAGAGGCGCAGCCGGGTCGGGTCGTCCGGATCCAGCTGGGCGCACCGCAAGGCGATGCCCCACTCGCCGTTCCCGGTCGCGTCCATCCACCCGACGGGACCCGCGTAGCGTCCGCGGTCCATGCGTTCGAGCTCGGCGATCAGCCGCAGCGCCACCGGCGTCGGCGTACCGCACACCGCCGCCGACGGATGGAGCGCGGCGGCGAGCTGCAGCGACGTCGAGGAGTCGGTGAGGACGCCGGCGAGATCGGTCGCGAGGTGCATGACGTTCGGCAGGTGCAGGACGAACGGCGACTCGGGCACGTTGACACTCGAACAGTGTGGCGCGAGCGCGTCAGCCACCGACCGAACGGCGTACTCGTGCTCCTCCAGATCCTTGCTCGACCGGGCCAGGGACGCCGCCAACGCCAGGTCGTGCGCGTCGTCGTCGCTTCGCCGGATCGTGCCGGCCAGCACCCGCGAGGTGACCAGGCCGTTGTCCAGGCGCACGAGCAGCTCGGGTGTCGCGCCGATCAGCCCGCGTACGGCGTAGGTCCAACACGCGGGATAGCGCTCGGCCAGCCGGCGCAAAGGCCACCGCAGGTCGAGTGGCTCCCCGGCGACGGCCAGAAGATCGCGGGCGAGAACTACTTTGTCGAGTTCGTGCGCACCGATCCGGCGGACGGCGTCGGCGACCGCGCCCACCCACTCGGTGCCGGTGAGCGCACCGTCGGCGAAGGCCACATCGCGCGGCGGGCGTGGTGGCGGAACCGCAGTGCCCAGGGTGTCCAGCGACGGTACGCCAGGAAGGGCCGGCTCGACGGTCACCGTCGTGAGCCAGGTCCGGCCGTTGCGGCGGCCGAGGAGGACCCGCGGAACGACCAGCGAGGACTGGCCAGGCTCGTCCGCGAACGCAAAGGACCCGAACGCCACCAGGCCCGTGCCCGGCACGCCCACCTCGTCGCGCACGGCGGCAGTCCCCACCACCGCCGACCACCAGCGCACCGCCACCTCGAACCGGTCGGGGCCGGAGACGTCGAGCCGGACCGCCTCGCCGTGCCCCACGAACCCGGCGCCCCGCCGCACCCACGCGGTCGCCTCGGTCGTGGCCAGGGTCTGCAGCAGATCGACCCGATCGTGGATCTCGGTCGTACGCACGACGAGCCGTGGAACGGCGTCGGCGGCGTTGTCTTCGCGGAGAACCGGCGATTGCGTCACGGCTCCACAGCGTAGAAGGTCGATCGGCACAGGCGTCGCGCTCGCCCCCAGGAGGTCGTGAGAGGTTGGACACGTGGCTCGCGCATCTCTGGCTAAATCCCCCCGTGACGTGGCGGCGATGTTCGACGACGTGGCCGAGCGGTACGACGTGACGAACGACATCCTTTCCCTCGGTCAGGACCGGCTCTGGCGACGGGCGGTCACGCGCGCCGTTGATCCGCGGCCGGGCGAGAGGGTGCTCGACCTCGCCGCGGGGACGGGTACGTCGAGTGAACCGCTGGGCCGGGCCGGTGCCGCGCTCGTCGTCCCCTGCGACTTCTCGTGGGGGATGTCGGCGACGGGCAAACGCGCCCGGCCGGACCTGCCGTTCGTGGTCGGTGACGCGGTCCGGCTGCCGTTCGCGGATGCCAGCTTCGACGCGGTCACGATGTCGTTCGGGCTGCGCAATGTCGTCGACGTGAAGGGCGGGCTGCGGGAGATGCTCCGCGTGACCCGTCCGGGTGGCCGGCTGGTGGTGTGCGAGTTCAGCCAGCCGGTGTGGAGGCCCTTTCGTACGGTCTATCTCGAGTACCTCATGCGGGCCGTGCCGGCGCTCGCCCGCAGGGTGTCGTCGGATCCGGAGTCCTACGTCTACCTCGCCGAGTCGATCCGGGCCTGGCCGGCGCAGGCGGATCTGGCGCAGACCTTCGCCGCGGCCGGCTGGGCGGGTGTGGAGTGGCGCAACCTCAGTGGCGGCATCGTCGCCCTCCACCGCGCCCGCCGCCCCTGACACGAAGATCATCGGTGGGAGGTGGGTCAGCGCGACGTGGATCGATCGCCCACTTCCCGCTGATGATCTTGGACGGTGAGCAGGTACGACGACCCACCCACCCGGGTTGTTGGAGGTTCGTCGGCGCAGATGTCGGCACAGATGCCGGTGAAGCTCCAACAACCTGGGTGGTCACGTCAGCGAGGGCGATAGGCGCTTGCCCGGTGGCGGATGTCGAGCACGGTCACGGTGTGCTTCGCCTCGTCGATCTCGTACAGGACGCGCCATTCCCGGCCCAGTCGGGCGCTGCAGATGCCCGCGAGTTGTTCGCGAAGGGGCTTGCCGACGCGTTGCGGGTTCTCCACCAACGGCCCGGTGATGAATTCCACGGCAGCCGTCGCCACAGCGTGGGGAAGTCCGTCGGTCAGGGCGCGGCGGGCGCGTGAGGTGACAGCCAGGTCGTAGGCCTGGCTCACGACGCCCGGCGCTGTTTGAGCAGGGCGCGAACGGCATCGACACCGTGGACAACCTCACCCTTCCTGACCTCCTCGCGTGCTTCGGCAAGAGCGCGCAACGTGTCAGGGTCGGCCTTGATCTCCTCGGTCTCGCGAAGGGCCAGCCAGGTCTCGATCGCGAGCAGCACTGTCTGGTGCAGGCTGCGTCGATCCTCTTCTGCGGCGACGCGAAGCTCGTCTTCCAACTCGGGCGGGAGTCGTAGCGTCATGGCCATAGCGTGATGGTATCAATCTGCACCGTTCTGATGGCACGCCTTGAGGCTCGGTCCTGACCTCACCCGGCAATTCCCAACGATGCGCGACATCTTTACCGCGCATCGTTGGGAATGATCACGCATGCGTGATCATTTCGCGGCCCAGCGCCGCCGATCGTTTTAGCAAGGTCGACGTCACGTAAATCGCCAGGTCAGCACGCATGTCCCCGCCTGCGGGGGCGCCGGTTGCCGCCCCCGGCCACGCCGTAGACTGTGCGTTGCGTGGACTCGTGAAGGCATTCACAAGTTCGCAAAGGGGCGTCACCCACGGGGTTCCGGACAAACTCCTCACCAGGTACGAGGAATGATGAGCCGCCAGAGCATCGACGACGACGCGGATGTCATCGTCGTCGGAGCAGGACCAGCCGGTGCCACGACCGCCTATCACCTGGCGCGCACCGGGCTCGACGTACTGCTCCTCGAGAAGACCGCCTTCCCGCGCGAGAAGGTCTGCGGCGACGGGCTCACCCCTCGTGCCGTCACCCAGCTGGTCAAGATGGGTATCGACACCTCGCCTGAAGCCGGCTGGCTGCACAACCACGGCCTGCGTATCTACGGCGGCGGCATGCGACTCGAGCTGCCCTGGCCGGACCTGGCCGAGCACCCCACCAACGGGCTCGTCCGCAAGCGCACCGACTTCGACGAGCTTCTCGCCCGGCAGGCGCAGAAGGCCGGTGCCCGCCTCCACGAACGCACCGCGGTGACGGGGCCCGTGGTCGACGAGCACACCGGCCGGATCGCCGGCGTCACCGCCAAGCCGCACGGCGCCGAGACGGAGACGACCTACCGCGCGCCGCTCGTCATCGCGGCCGACGGCAACTCCTCGCGCCTCTCGGTCGCGGTGGGCCGGCAGCGCCGCGAGGACCGCCCGATGGGCGTCGCGGTGCGTACGTACTTCACCAGTCCCCGCCACGACGACGACTGGCTCGAGTCGTGGCTGGAGCTCTGGGACGGTACGCCCAACCAGAGCAACCTGTTGCCCGGCTACGGCTGGGTGTTCGGCATGGGCGACGGCACCAGCAACGTCGGGCTTGGCCTGCTCAACACCAGCACCGGATTCAAGAGCGCCGACTACCGCGCCCTGCTCAGGGCATGGCTCTCCGGGATGCCCGAGGAGTGGGGCTTCGTCGAGGACAACCAGGTCGGCCCGGTACGCGGCGCGGCGCTTCCGATGGGCTTCAACCGCCAGCCGCACTACTCCGCCGGCCTGCTGCTCGTCGGCGACGCCGGCGGGATGGTGAATCCCTTCAACGGTGAGGGGATCGCCTACGCGATGGAGTCCGGCGAGCTGGCCGCCGACGTCATCGCCCAGGCGCTCGCACGGCCGGCGGGTCCGCACCGGGAGCGGGTCCTCGCGGCCTATCCGAAGGCGCTGAAAGCACGGTACGGCGGGTACTACACACTCGGCCGGCTGTTCGTGAAGGCGATCGGGAATCCGCAGGTGATGAAGATCGCCACCCGGCACGGTCTGCCACGCCCGCTCCTGATGCGCTTCACGATCAAGCTGCTGGCGAACCTGACCGATCCACGGGGCGGCGACGCACACGACCGGATCATCAACGCGATGTGCAAACTCACACCCGCGGCCTAGGGGGTGGGTACGCATGAGAGATGGGGGCCCTAGGATGGCGAGCCGGTCTGAGCTCGGCAGCCGGCGCGGCGTGCGCGCGGGCGTCGCGCCAACGCCGCCGCGTCGGTGGGCGCCACACACCTGTGTGCGGGCACATCACAGCACGGCGAGAAAGGGGAGCGGGCCGGCGTGAACAACCTCTACGTGCCGATTCTCGTGCTGCTGCTACTCGGCGGCGGCTTCGCGGTCGTCTCCGCGGTGGCCGGATCCGTCATGGGTCCGAAGCGCTACAACCGCGCGAAGGTCGACTCCTACGAGTGTGGGATCGAGCCCACACCGCAGCCGGCCGGCGGTGGCCGTTTCCCGGTGAAGTACTACATCACCGCGATGCTGTTCATCATCTTCGACATCGAGATCATCTTCCTGTTTCCGTGGGCGGTCGCCTTCGACCAGATGGCGATCTTCGGTCTCGTCGAGATGGTGCTGTTCATCGTGACCGTGTTCGTGGCGTACGCCTATGTCTGGCGGCGCGGAGGTCTCGAATGGGACTGACCGTGAGCCGTCGTCTGCCAGCCAGATCCAGTCGTTCGGAAGAGAGCTGTTGATCGCACATGGGCATCGAAGAAAAGCTGCCCTCAGGGCTACTCCTCACCACGGTGGAGGGTCTTGTCGGGTACTTCCGCAAGGCGTCGCTGTGGCCCGCGACATTCGGGCTGGCGTGCTGTGCGATGGAGATGATGACCACCGGTGGCCCGGTCTATGACACGGCACGGTTCGGCATGGAGGTGTTCCGCGCCTCGCCGCGGCAGGCCGACCTGATGATCGTCGCCGGCCGGGTGAGCCAGAAGATGGCCCCGGTGCTGCGCCAGATCTATGACCAGATGGGTGACCCCAAATGGGTGCTGTCGATGGGCGTCTGCGCCTCCAGCGGCGGCATGTTCAACAACTACGCGATCGTGCAGGGCGTCGACCACGTGGTCCCGGTCGACATCTACCTGCCGGGCTGCCCACCGCGGCCGGAGATGCTCCTCGACGCGATCCTCAAGCTGCACAAGAAGATCCAGAACGAGAAGCTCGGCGTCAACAAGCAGGCACTGCTCGCCGAGCAGGAGCGCCTCTCGCTGGAGAGCGCGCCCACCTCGGAGATGAAGGGGCTGCTCCGATGAGTGGCGCTGAGACACCGGACCAGGTTCCGGACGAGACAGCCGACGACCGGCTGCCGGAGAAGCACGAGCCGGCGCCGCCGGAGATCCTCGGCGTCCGGCGCGGCGCCTTCGGTGTGCGGGGCAGCGGCGACACCTCCGGTTACGGCCGGCTGGTCCGCACCGTCGCCCTTCCCGGCGGCACTGTCCCGCCCTACGGTGGCTGGTTCGACGAGGTGGCCGGCCGCCTGGCCGAGGTGCTGGGTGACGAGGGCGCTCCGAGCTTCGACGAGGCGATCGAGAAGGTCGTGGTCGACCGTGGCGAGATCACGTTCTACGTCCGCCGCCAGCACATCGTCGAGGTCGTACGCAATCTTCGCGACGACCCCGCCCTGCGCTACGAGTTCTGCAGCGGGGTCTCGGGCGTGCACTACCCGGGCGACAAGGACCGGGAGCTGCACGCGGTCTACCACCTGCTGTCGATGACCCACAACCGGCGGATCCGGCTCGAGGTGGCCTGCCCCGACGCCGACCCCCACATCCCGTCGGTGGTCGAGGTCTACCCGACGGCCGACTGGCACGAGCGCGAGGCGTACGACTTCTTCGGCATCGTCTTCGACGGCCATCCCGGCCTGACAAGGATTCAGATGCCGGACGACTGGCCGGGCCACCCGCAGCGCAAGGACTACCCGCTCGGCGGCATCCCGGTCGAGTACAAGGGCGCGACCATTCCGCCTCCGGACGAACGGAGGGCATACACCTGATGACCACGCAACAGGACCGTACGCACGACGAGGCGCGGCAGGACCCCTACGCCAGCGTCCGCGACACCACCGAGGGCCAGGTCTTCACAGTCACCGGTCAGGACTGGGACTCGGTCGTCGCAGGTGCCGCCGAGGCCGCCGACGAGCGGGTCGTCGTCAACATGGGTCCGCAGCACCCCTCGACCCACGGGGTGCTCCGACTGATCCTCGAGCTCGACGGCGAGACGGTGACCGATGCCCGGTGCGGCATCGGCTACCTCCACACCGGCATCGAGAAGAACATGGAGTACCGGAACTGGACCCAGGGGGTCACGTTCTGCACCCGGATGGACTACCTCTCGCCGTTCTACAACGAGGCGGCGTACGTCGGCGCGGTCGAGAAGCTCCTCGGCATCACCGACGACGTGCCGGAGCGGGCGCAGACCATCCGGGTGCTGATGATGGAGCTCAACCGGATCTCCTCGCACCTGGTCGCGATCGCCACCGGCGGCATGGAGATCGGCGCGCTGACGGTGATGACGATCGGCTTCCGCGAGCGCGAGAAGGTGCTCGACATCTTCGAGCTGATCACCGGCCTGCGGATGAACCACGGCTACATCCGGGTCGGCGGCGTCTCCCAGGACCTGCCGGACAATGCGATCGAGAAGCTCCGCGAGCTGATCGCGTGGTTCAAGAAACACCTCAAGGAGTACGCCGAACTCTGCAACGAGAACCCGATCTTCAAGGGCCGGCTCTGCGATGTCGGGCACCTCGACCTCACCGGCTGCCTGGCCCTAGGTATCAGCGGTCCGCCGCTTCGGGCGACGGGCTACCCGTGGGACCTGCGCAAGACCCAGCCGTACTGGGGTTACGAGACCTACGACTTCGAGGTCGCGACGTGGGACACCGCCGACTCCTACGGCCGGTTCCGGATCCGCCTGCAGGAGATGGAAGAGAGTCTGAAGATCATCGAGCAGGCGACCGACCGGCTGGAGAAGACGCCAGGCCCGGTGATGGTGGCCGACAAGAAGATCGCCTGGCCGAGCCAGCTCGCGCTCGGGCCGGACGGCCTCGGCAACTCCCTCGACCACATCAAGCACATCATGGGCGAGTCGATGGAGGCGCTCATCCACCACTTCAAGCTCGTGACGGAGGGGTTCCGGGTGCCGGCGGGTCAGGCGTACTTCGCGGTCGAGAGCCCGCGCGGTGAGCTGGCCTGCCATGTGGTCTCCGACGGCGGCACGCGGCCGTTCCGAGCCCACTTCCGTGACCCGTCGTTCGTCAACCTGCAGGCCACGGCGGCGATGTGCGAGGGCGGCATGGTCGCCGACGTCATCGTCGCGGTGGCGAGCATCGACCCGGTGATGGGTGGTGTGGACCGGTGAGCGCCGAGACCACTGCGCGTACGGAGAACCCGGGTGATCCCGCGATCTCCGAGCGTACGAAGAACGAGATGCGCGCGATCATGGCGCGCTATCCGCAGGCGCGCTCCGCCCTGCTGCCGATGTTGCACCTCGTGCAGAGCGAGGTCGGCCACGTCAGCCCCGAGGGCATCGAGGTGTGTGCGGAGCTGCTCGACCTGACCGCGGCCGAGGTGGCGGCGGTCGCGACGTTCTACACGATGTACAAGCGCCGCCCGGTCGGCGACTACCACGTCGGTGTCTGCACCAACACGCTGTGCGCGGTGATGGGCGGTGACGAGATCTTCGCAGGACTCAAGGAACACCTCGACATCGGCAACGACGAGACCACGCCCGACGGCAAGGTCACCCTCGAACACGTCGAGTGCAACGCCGCCTGCGACTACGCGCCCGTCGTGATGGTCAACTGGGAGTTCTTCGACAACATGACGCCGGAGAAGGCGCGGCAGCTGGTCGACGACCTCCGCGCCGGCACCGAGGTCCAGGCGAGCCGCGGTGCCCGGGTGTGCACCTGGCGGCAGGCCGAACGGGTGCTCGCCGGTTTTCCCGACGGACGCGCCGACGAAGGTGTGACGGCCGGCGACGCCTCGCTCGCCGGGCTGCGGCTCGCCGAGTCGCGAGGCTGGGCGGCACCGAGTGGCGGCGCCGGAGAGCCACCCGCGATGACGACCCAGCCGGCGACTCCGGCCGCCGCCACCCGGGCAGCGGAGCAGGCCGACACCCAACGGGCCGAGTCGGAGTCCAAGATCGCCGAGGTCGACGCTGGCCACGACTCCGCCAAGCGTGACGGGACCGCCAACGGCGATGCCAGGAAGGGGAAGCGGCGATGACCGATCCGCTGGCACCAGTGCTGACCGCCAACTGGGCGCAGGATCGCGCGTGGACCCTCCAGGCCTACTCCGACCAGGGCGGCTACCGCGCGCTTCGCAAGGCGTTCGGGCTGGACCCGGACGAGGTCGTCACCATGGTCAAGGACTCCGGCCTGCGTGGCCGGGGCGGTGCGGGCTTCCCGACCGGCATGAAGTGGGGCTTCCTGCCGCCGCTCGGTGAGAAGCCGCGCTACCTGGTGGTCAACGCCGACGAGTCCGAGCCGGGCACCTGCAAGGACATCCCGTTGATGCTGGCCAGCCCGCACACGCTGGTCGAGGGCGTCATCATCTCGGCGTACGCGATCCGCGCGCGGCAGGCGTTCATCTACGTCCGCGGTGAGGTGCTGCACGTCGTCCGCCGGCTGCAGCAGGCGGTGCAGCAGGCCTACGACGCCGGCTTCATCGGCCACGACATCCTCGGCACCGGCTACGACCTCGACGTCGTGGTGCACGCCGGTGCGGGTGCGTACATCTGCGGTGAGGAGACCGCGCTGCTCGACTCGCTCGAGGGGCGACGCGGCCAGCCGCGGTTGCGCCCGCCGTTCCCGGCGGTGGCTGGGCTGTACGCCTCCCCGACCGTCATCAACAACGTCGAGTCGATCGCCAGCGTCCCGGGCATCGTGGCCAACGGCCCGGAGTGGTTCTCCGGGATGGGTACGGAGAAGAGCAAGGGCCACGTGATCTACTCACTGTCCGGTCACGTGCGCCGCCCAGGCCAGTACGAAGGTCCGCTCGGGATCACACTCCGCGAACTGCTCTCGTTGGCCGGTGGAATCCGTGCCGGGCACGAGCTGAAGTTCTGGACGCCCGGTGGCTCGTCGGTGCCGATGCTCACGAAGGAGCACCTCGACGTCCCGCTCGACTTCGAGGGCATGGTGTCGGCCGGCAGCCTGCTCGGCACCCGCGCCCTGTCGATGTACGACGACACCGTGTGCATCGTGCGGGCGGTCCTGCGCTGGACGGAGTTCTACAAGCACGAGTCGTGCGGCAAGTGCACGCCGTGCCGCGAGGGCACGTGGTGGCTCGTGCAGATCCTGCAGCGCATCGAGGACGGCAAGGGTAGCGAGGACGACATCGACACGCTCGTCGACCTGTGCGACAACATCCTGGGCAAGTCGTTCTGCGGGCTCGGCGACGGCGCGACCTCGCCCATCACGTCCTCGGTGAAGTACTTCCGAGACGAGTACATCGCGCACGTGACCGGGGGTGGGTGCCCGTTCGACCCGGCCGCGGCGACCTTGTTCGAGTCAAGACCGGCAGGAGCGACCGTATGACCCTCCAGAGCCAAGGCACGCCGTCGGCGGAGCTGGAGAACCTCGTCACGCTCACCATCGACGACATCCCGGTGAGCGTGCCGAAGGGCACCCTGCTGATCCGGGCGGCCGAGTTGATCGGCATCGCGATTCCCCGCTTCTGCGACCACCCGCTGCTGGACCCGGTGGGTGCGTGCCGGCAGTGCCTGGTGGAGATCCCCGACGCGGGCAACGGCCGCGGCATGCCGAAGCCGCAGGCGTCCTGCACGATTCCGGTCGCCGAGGGCATGGTCGTCAAGACCCAGTTGACATCGGCCGTCGCCGACAAGGCGCAGCAGGGGCAGATGGAGTTCCTGCTGATCAACCACCCGCTGGACTGCCCGGTCTGCGACAAGGGCGGCGAGTGCCCGCTGCAGAACCAGGCGATGTCCAACGGGCGCGGCGAGTCGCGTTTCACCGAGGTCAAGCGGACCTATCCGAAGCCGATCAACATCTCCAGCCAGGTGCTCCTCGACCGGGAACGCTGCGTCCTGTGCGCCCGGTGCACGCGCTTCTCCCAGCAGATCGCCGGCGACCCGTTCATCGAGATGCTCGACCGGGGTGCCCTGCAGCAGGTCGGCATCTACGAGAAGGAGCCGTTCTCCAGCTACTTCTCCGGCAACACCATCCAGATCTGCCCGGTGGGTGCGCTGACGAGTGCGCAGTACCGCTTCCGGTCCCGTCCGTTCGACCTGGTGTCGAGCCCGAGTGTCTGTGAGCACTGTGCGGGCGGCTGCTCGATTCGTACCGACCACCGGCGCGGCAAGGTCATGCGCCGGCTGGCCGGCGACGAGCCCGAGGTCAACGAGGAGTGGGTGTGCGACAAGGGACGCTTCGCGTTCCGCTACGCCGCACTGCCCGACCGGCTGACCTACCCACTGGTCCGCGACGCCGAGAGCGGCGAGCTGGAGCCGGCCTCGTGGTCCGAGGCGTTCCGCGTCGCGGCCGACGGCCTCGAGGCGGCCGGCGGGCGGGTCGGTGTCCTTCCCGGTGGCCGGGTCACGATGGAGGACGCCTACGCGTACGCGAAGTTCGCGCGGACCGCACTCGGCACCAACGACATCGACTTCCGGGCGAGGCCGCACTCGACGGAGGAGAGCGACTTCCTCGCCTCCGCCGTCGCGGGTACCGGACTCGGGGTCACCTACCGCGACCTGGAGAACGCGGCCTCGGTCCTGCTCGTCGGTCTGGAGCCCGAGGAGGAGGCGGCGATCGTCTTCCTCCGACTCCGCAAGGCCGCGAAGAAGAACGGCACCGCGATCTGGTCGGTCGCGCCGTACACCACCGACGGCCTGCGGAAGATGGACGGCACCCTGCTGCGGTCCGCACCGGGCACCGAGGCGCGGGTGCTGGCCGCCCTGGCCGGCGGCGGCGCCGGTCTGGACCTGGCGGGGTTCAACTGCGCGCAGGCGCTGCCGAAGGAACGCGCGATCGTCCTGGTGGGCGCCCGCCTCGGCGCGGTACCCGGCGGACTGTCTGCGGCCCTCAGGTTGGTCGAGGCGACCGGCGCCCGGCTGGCCTGGGTGCCCCGGCGAGCGGGCGAACGCGGCGCGGTCGACGCTGGTTGCCTGCCGAACCTCCTGCCTGGCGGTCGGCCGGTGGGCGACGCCGCCGCGCGGGTCGACCTCAGCGCCGCCTGGGGTGCCGGTGACCTGCCGATCGAGCCGGGCCGCGACACCTCCACCATCCTCACCGCCGCCGGTCTGGGTGAGCTCGGCGCGCTGGTCGTCGGCGGCGTCGAGGTCGCGGACCTGCCCGACCCGGCAGCCGCACGGGTGGCGCTCGCGAAGGCGTCGTTCGTGGTCAGCCTCGAGCAGCGACCGAGCGAGGTCACCGAGCACGCCTCCGTCGTCTTCCCGGTCGCGGCCGTCGCGGAGAAGGCCGGCACTTTCGTCGACTGGGAGGGTCGGGAGCGGCCCTTCGAGAAGGCGCTGGAGAACGCCGACACCCAGTCCGATCTCTGGGTCCTCGCCGGGATCGCCGACGAGATGCGGCGCCCGCTCGGCTTCACGACGGTCGAGGGCGCCCGCCAGGAACTCATCGAGCTGGGTGCCTGGGACGACACCCGGGCGGCGCCGCCTCGGCGCGGCCCGGCCGAGTCGGCCCAGCCACGTGACGGCCAAGCCGTCCTCGGGACCTGGCACCAGCTGCTCGACCAGGGCCGGTTGCAGGAGGGCGAGCCCTACCTCGCCGGCACCGCGCGTCCCGCCCGCGCCCGGGTGTCGGCCCGCACGGCCGAGGACCTCGGCGTCGCGGTGGGCGAGGGGCTCGCGGTCTCGGACGGGCGAGGCACGATCACCCTCCCACTGGAGATCGCCGACCTGCCCGACCAGGTCGTTTGGATCCCGACCAACTCCGCCGGCTCGGGCGTACCCGACCAGCTCGGTGTCGACGCCGGTGCCGTCGTCAACCTCGCGCCCGGCGCCCTCGGCACCGACGCCACCGCACCTGGGGCGGTCACCGCAGGAGAAGGGGGCACCTCATGAGCGACGAAGGTCTGTCGGCGTTCGGGAACGACCCGTGGTGGATCATTCTCATCAAAGCAGGTGCCATCACGGTCTTCCTGCTGCTCATCACGATCTTCAACATCTGGTTCGAACGCCGGGTCGTGGCGCGCATGCAGCACCGGGTCGGTCCCAACGTGCACGGGAAGTTCGGCCTGCTGCAGAGCCTCGCCGACGGGATCAAGCTCTCGCTGAAGGAGACGATCCGGCCGAAGAACATCGACACGGTCGTCTACGTCCTGGCGCCGGTCATCGCCGCGGCCATGGCGTTCACGGCGTTCTCGGTGATCCCGCTCGGTCCGGAGGTGTCGATCTTCGGCCACCGCACTCCGCTGCAGCTCACGGACCTGCCGGTCGGCGTACTCCTGATCCTGGCGGCCGCGTCGCTCGGCATCTACGGCATCGTGCTGGGCGGCTGGGCCTCCGGCTCGACCTACCCGCTGCTCGGCGGCCTGCGGTCTTCCGCGCAGATGATCTCGTACGAAGTGGCGATGGGTCTCGCGCTGGTCGCCGTCTTCCTCTACGCCGGGTCGATGTCGACCTCGCAGATCGTCGAGGCGCAGGCGGGTGGCAGCCAGGCGACCATCCTCGGCGTGACGGTCGACCTGCCGAGCTGGTACGTCGTCGTTCTGCTGCCGTCGTTCCTCATCTACATGATCGCGATGGTCGGCGAGACCAACCGCGCGCCGTTCGACCTGCCGGAGGCCGAGGGTGAGCTGGTCGCGGGGTTCCTGACCGAGTACTCCTCGATGAAGTACCTGCTGTTCTTCCTCGCCGAGTACGTCAACATGGTCACCGTCTCCGCACTCGCGACGACGATGTTCTTCGGCGGCTGGCGGGCGCCGTGGCCGCTGTCGCTGTGGGAGGGCGCCAACCAGGGCTGGTGGCCGCTGCTGTGGTTCCTCGGCAAGGTCATGGCGTTCATGTTCCTGTTCATCTGGTTGCGCGGCACGCTGCCCCGGATGCGTTACGACCAGTTCATGAAGCTCGGCTGGAAGCTCCTCATCCCGCTCGCCCTGGTCTGGACGGTCTTCGTCGCGACCGCGCGCGCGACCCTGAGCGCCGGCTACCAGCGGCAGTTCTTCTACGCCATCGCCGGCCTCGTGGTGCTCGTCCTGCTGGGTTCGTTCGTCTACGACTGGATCGCGGCCAAGCGCGAGGAGGAACAGGCCGGCGAGGACGAGGAAGCCGACCAGCCGGAGTTCGACCCGTTCGCGGGTGGATACCCTGTCCCGCCGATGCCTGGACAGAAGGTGCCGGGCTTCGAACCCGCCACCGTGTCGGTGACCGCGGGCGCGGGGGCGCCGGGCGACGAGAGCGCGCCCACGGGCGACGGTAGGGGACAGTCAGCCACGTCACGAGAGGAGCATGGCGATGGCTAGCGACAAGCCGCAGCGCGGCGTCATGGCGCAGCTGTGGGAACCGATCGCCGGGTTCGGGGTGACCTTCCGGACGATGTTCCGCAAGCCCGTCACCGAGCAGTACCCGTTCGAGAAGCGGCCCACTGCCCCCCGGTTCCACGGCCGCCACCAGCTCAACCGGCATCCGGACGGGCTGGAGAAGTGCATCGGCTGCGAACTCTGCGCATGGGCGTGCCCGGCCGACGCGATCTACGTCGAGGGTGCCGACAACACCGACGACGGTGAGGGCACCGGCGGCCCGGGCAGCGGTCGGTTCTCGCCCGGCGAGCGCTACGGCCGCGTCTACCAGATCAACTACCTGCGCTGCATCTTCTGCGGCCTGTGCATCGAGGCGTGCCCGACCAGGGCGCTCACGATGACCAACGAGTACGAACTCGCCGACGACAGCCGGGCGAGCCTGATCTATGAGAAGAAGGACCTGCTGGCCCCGCTGCTCCCCGGCATGGAGGAGCCGCCGCACCCGATGCGGATCGGCGACGACGAGCAGGACTACTACCGCGGGGCCGGCCTGCCGGGCTGGTCGGAGCGTACGGAGTCTGCGAACGACGCCGAACCAGCCGCGGACGAGCCGGCCAGGGACGAGAGCGAGGCGGCGGCCCGATGACCGTGACGTTCTGGGTGCTCGCGCCGATCGCGGTGCTGGCGGCCCTGGGCATGGTGCTCGTGCGCAAGGCGGTGCACAGCGCGTTGCTGCTGGCGACGGTGATGATGTGCCTGGCGTTGCTCTACGCGATCCAGGATGCGCCGTTCCTGTTCGCCGTCCAGGTGATCGTCTACACCGGCGCGATCCTCATGCTGTTCCTCTTCGTTCTCATGCTGGTCGGCGTCGACGCGTCCGACTCGCTGGTCGAGACGTTGCGCGGGCAGCGCTGGCTGGCGATCATCGGCGCGATCATCTTCGGAGCCCTGCTCGTCACCGCGGTCGGTGGTGTCACGTTCGGCCAGCCGGTCGGGCTCGCCGACGCGACGCCGGACGGGAACGTGCCGGCCATCGCGGCGCTGTTGTTCTCGAAGTACGTCTTCGCGTTCGAGGTGACGAGCGCGCTGCTCATCACCGCCGCGCTGGGCGCGATGATCCTCGCCCACCGCGAACGCATCGGAGTGAAGCCGTCGCAGAAGGACCTCGCCGAGCGTCGCTTCCGCGACTATGCCGAGAAGGGCCGGCACCCCGGCCAGGCACCGGCACCCGGCACCTTCGCCCGGCACAACGCCGTCGACACGCCGGCCCTGCTGCCCGACGGGCGCGCCGCGGAGTCGTCGGTGTCGCGGGTGCTCATCGCCCGTGGCACGGTGCGGGAGCCGTCGCGCTACACCCACCAGGTGCCGGGGCTCGAGCGCTACACCGGTACGCCCACGCCACGGAGCACCCGCGCCAGTGGGAGTGGCGGTGGCGACGAAGGAGCGTCGGCGTCGAACGGCAGGGTGAACGAGTCCGCGGCCGACGACGGTTCCACCGCCGACTCAGGCGATCGCCACGACGACAACGGCTCGGCCGGCGGGACGGGAGCGAAGCCATGAGCGAACGCAGTGAGGTCATCACTCAGCACGGCACCTTGGTCATGGGACCGACGAAGGAGGTCCCATGACCGCGACTTCCTACATCGTGCTGTCGGCACTGCTGTTCACGATCGGTGCGGTCGGTGTGCTGACTCGACGGAACGCGATCGTGGTCTTCATGTGCATCGAGCTGATGCTCAACGCCGCGAACCTCGCGTTCGTCTCCTTCGCCCGGCAGGCCGGCAACCTCGAAGGCCAGGTCGTGGCGTTCTTCGTGATGGTCGTCGCGGCCGCCGAGGTCGTCGTGGGGCTGGCGATCATCATGACCATCTTCCGCACCCGTCGCTCGGCCTCGGTCGACGACGCGAGCCTGTTGAAGTTCTGATTCGGTGAGAGGCGAACCCACGTGACCACCTCCGTGAGCACTGTGCTCCTGGCCCAGGACCAGCTCCTGGCGCAGGAGCCGACGGCCGCCACCGGTGCGTTCTCCCTGCTGTGGCTGGTCGTCGCGATCCCCGCGGTCTCGGCCGCGGTGATCCTGCTGGCCGGGCGGGCCGCCCGCCCGTGGGGGCACCTGCTCGGCTGCGCGGCACCGATCGCGTCGTTCGCGCTCGGTGCGGTGATGTTCGCGGCGATGCTCGGGCTCGGGCCCGAGGAACGCGCGGTCAGCCAGCAGCTCTACACGTTCATCCCGCTGGCGAGCTACCACGTCGAGGCGAGCCTGCTGCTCGACCAGCTGTCGATGTGCTTCGTCCTGCTCATCACCGGGGTCGGCAGCATCATCCACGTCTACTCGATCGGCTACATGGCCCATGACGAGCGGCGGTCGAGGTTCTTCGGATACCTCAACCTGTTCGTCGCGGCGATGCTGGTCCTGGTCCTCGCCGACGACTTCCTCGTGCTGTTCATCGGCTGGGAGGGTGTCGGCCTCGCGTCGTACCTCCTGATCGGGTTCTGGCAGCACAAACACTCCGCCGCCACCGCCGCCAAGAAGGCATTCGTCGTCAACCGGGTCGGTGACCTCGGGCTGTCGGTCGCCGTGATGCTGATGATCGCGACGTTCGGCACCTCGTCGTTCACCGGCGTCTTCGGCGGCGTCGCCGAGGCGGGCACCGGGATCGCCACCGCGCTCGGCCTGCTGCTGCTGCTCGGCGCGTGCGGCAAGTCCGCACAGTTCCCGCTGCAGTCCTGGCTGCTCGACGCGATGGAGGGCCCGACACCGGTGTCCGCGCTCATCCACGCGGCGACCATGGTGACCGCCGGGGTCTACCTCGTCACGAGGTCCAACGCGATCTTCAACGAGGCACCGATCGCCCAGACCGCGGTCGTCGCCGTCGGCACGATCACGCTGCTCATGGGCGCGATCATCGGGTGCGCGAAGGACGACATCAAGAAGGCCCTCGCCGGGTCGACGATGAGCCAGATCGGCTACATGATGCTGGCCGCGGGGCTCGGGCCGGTCGGCTATGCGTTCGCGATCTTCCACCTGCTCACGCACGGGTTCTTCAAGGCCGACCTCTTCCTCGGCGCCGGCTCGGTGATGCACGGCATGAACGACGAGGTGGACATGCGTCGGTACGGCGGGCTGGGGAGATACCTCCCGGTCACCTACGTCACCTTCGCCGTCGGGTACCTCGCGATCATCGGGATCCCGCCGTTCGCCGGGTTCTTCAGCAAGGACAAGATCATCGAGGTGGCGTTCGGCTTCAACGTCTGGGTGGGGCTCTGCGCGCTGCTCGGCGCCGGCATCACGGCGTTCTACATGTCGCGGGTGATGGCCATGACGTTCCTCGGCCGCAAGCGCTGGCGTGAGGACGCCCACCCGCACGAGTCGCCCGGCGTCATGACCGTCCCACTGGTGCTGCTGGCGATCCTGAGCGCGGTCGGCGGCATGGTGCTCGCCTACCTCGGCGGCGGCATCGTGCACTGGCTCGAGCCGGTCGTCGGTGAGCAGCACGTCGAGCTGCCGGCGCCGCTGTCCGAGGCCCTGCTGATCGGGATCACGCTCGTCGTCGTCCTGCTCGGCGTCCTCGTCGCGGTGCTGTTCGTGGCCCGCCGCGACATCCCGGTCACCGCGCCCACGCGGGTCTCGCCGGTCACGACCGCCGCCCGGCGGGACCTCTACGGTGACGCCTTCAACGAGGTCGTGCTGATGCGTCCCGGGCAGGAGGCCACCCGGGGTCTCGTCGCCTTCGACAGCCGTGGGATCGACGGTGTGGTCAACGGCGTCGCCGCGTTCGTCGGTGGGCTCTCCGGTTGGGCACGCAGGTTCCAGACCGGGTTCGTCCGTTCGTACGCCCTCGTGATGTTCGGGGGTGCCGCCCTGGTTGTGGTGGCGATGGTGATGGTGAGGTTGTCGTGAACCTGGTCGCTCCCGATATCACGTTGCCGTGGTTGACCGTCGCCTGTGCGCTCCCGGCGCTGGGTGCGGTGTTCATCGCGCTGCTCCCGCGTGACCGGGACCTGCTGGCCAAGCAGGTCGCGACGGCGGTCGCCGGGCTGACGCTGGTGCTGGCGCTCATCATCGCCGTGCAGTACGACCCGGCCGGCGGCATGCAGTTCGTCGAGCAGCACCGCTGGATCCCGGCGTTCGGTGTCTACTACGCACTCGGCGTCGACGGCATCGGCCTCGTCCTCTTCCTGCTCACCGCGCTGCTGACGCCGATCGTCATCCTCGCCTCATGGAACGACGCCGAGTCCGGCAGCCGGAGTGTCAAGACGTTCTTCGCGCTGGTGCTCACGCTGGAGGCGCTGGCGCTCGGGGTGTTCGCCGCCACGGACGTCTTCCTCTTCTACCTGTTGTTCGAGGCGACGCTCATCCCGATCTACTTCCTGATCGGCAGCTACGGTGGGCCGCGCCGGTCCTACGCCGCGGTGAAGTTCCTCATCTACTCCCTTGTCGGCGGGCTCCTGATGCTCGCCGCCGTCGTGGGCCTCTACGCCGTCTCGGCCGCGCAGACCAACGGCGAGCCGTCCTTCCTGCTGAGCGCCCTGACCCAACTCGACATCGACGCAGGTACGCAGAAGTGGCTGTTCGCCGGCTTCTTCGTCGCGTTCGCGATCAAGGCGCCGATGTGGCCGGTGCACACCTGGCTGCCCGACGCCGCGCGCGAGGCGACACCTGGCACCGCCGTCCTGCTGGTCGCGATCCTGGACAAGATCGGGACCTTCGGCATGATCCGGTTCTGCCTCCAGCTCTTCCCGGAGGCCTCGCGGTGGGCGACGCCGGCGGTGATCGTGCTCGCCGTGATCAGCGTGCTCTACGGCGCGGTCCTCGCGATCGGGCAGCGCGACATCAAGCGGCTGATCGCCTACACCTCGGTGTCCCACTTCGGCGTCATCGTGCTCGGCATCTTCGCGATGACGAGCCTCGCCCAGACCGGCGCCACGCTCTACATGCTCAACCACGGCCTGTCGACCGCCGCGCTGTTCCTCGTCGCCGGCTACTTCATCACCCGACGCGGCTCGGCGCAGATCGGCGACTTCGGTGGCGTCGACAAGGTGGCACCGGTCGCCTCCGGTGCGTTCCTGTTCGCCTGCCTGTCCGGGCTGGCGCTGCCTGGCCTGGCGCCGTTCGTGAGCGAGTTCCTGGCGCTCGCCGGCACGTTCCAGCGGTACGAGGTGGCCGCCGTGATCGCGACCATCTCCATCGTCCTGGCGGCGCTGTACATGCTGATCCTCTACCAACGCACCATGACCGGCCCGACCGCGACCGCGGTGGCGAACATGCCGGATCTCCGCCCCCGCGAGGTCGTCGCGGTCGCACCGCTCATCGTCCTGATCCTCGGCCTCGGGCTCTTCCCGGGCCCCGCGCTGGACGTGATCTCGCCGGCCGTCGACTCCACCATGGAACGGGTCGGCGTCACGGATCCGGCGCCCGAGCACCCCGTCACGGCTCCTTCGGAAGGTGAGAAGTGACACCGATCAGCCTCGCCCAGGAGCTTGCCGCTCCGGTTGCCGCTCTCTCGGCCACTGGCCACGGGTGGGCGGCACCTGTGCCCACACCCGGGTTCAGCACGCCGACGATCGAGTACGCCAAGGTCGCGCCGCTGCTCATCGTCTTCGGCGTCGCGATCCTGAGCGTGCTCGTCGAGGCGTTCCTGCCCCGGCGGACCCGCTACGCCGCCCAGGTGATCCTGTCGCTCGCCGCGCTCGTGGCGGCCCTGGTGTCGACGATCGGTCTCGCCGGCAGCAAGCTGCTCGCCGCGGAGGGTGCGATCGCCGTCGACGGGTTCACGTTGTTCCTGTGGGGCACCATCCTGGTGCTCTCGATCGTCTCGCTGCTTCTGGTCGCCGAACGCTCCGTCGACGGCGGTGTGACGGCGTTCGCCGGCCAGGCCGCGGCATTGCCGGGCACGGAGGCGGAGCGGGAGGCCCTCGCCCGGCGGCTGGAGCAGACCGAGGTCTTCCCGCTGTTCCTCTTCGCGGTCGGCGGGATGCTGCTGTTCCCGGCGGCGAACGACCTGCTGATGATGTTCGTGGCGCTCGAGGTGCTGTCGCTGCCGCTCTACCTGCTGTGCGGGCTCGCCCGCCGGCGGCGGCTGCTGTCGCAGGAAGCCGCGATGAAGTACTTCCTGCTCGGTGCGTTCGCCTCCGCGTTCTTCCTCTACGGCATGGCCCTGCTCTACGGCTACGCCGGCACGGTCAGCTTCACCGGCATCGCGGCGGCCATCGGCGGCAAGGTCGGTGTCGACGGGCTGCTGCTCGGCGGCACCGCACTCATCGCGGTGGGGCTGCTGTTCAAGATCGGTGCGGCGCCCTTCCACATGTGGACGCCGGACGTCTACCAGGGTGCGCCGACGGCGATCACCGCGTTCATGGCGGCGTGTACGAAGATCGCGGCGATCGGAGCGCTGCTGCGGCTGTTCTACGTCGCGCTCGGTGCCGCGCGCTGGGACTGGCAGCCGATGATCTGGGTCGTCGCCATCCTCACCATGGGAGTCGGAGCGGTCCTGGCCCTGACGCAGAGCGACATCAAGCGGATGCTGGCGTACTCCTCGATCGCACATGCCGGGTTCCTGCTCGTCGGCTTCGTCGGCGTACGCAACGACATCGGGATCAACACCTCGGCGATCCTCTTCTACCTCGCGGCGTACGGCTTCGCGACGGTCGGCGCGTTCGCGGTCGTCACGCTGGTCCGCGACGCGAGTGGCGAGGCGACCCACCTGTCCCGCTGGGTCGGGCTCGGCAAACGGGCGCCGCTCGTCGCCGGGGTGATGGCGCTGTTCCTGCTCGCGTTCGCCGGTATCCCGTTGACCAGCGGGTTCATGGGCAAGTGGGCCGTGTTCAGCGCTGCCTGGCAGGGTGGTGCGTGGCCGCTGGTCGTCGTCGGCGTGGTGGCGAGCGTCGTCGCCGCGTTCTTCTACGTACGCGTCATCGTCTTGATGTTCTTCAACGAACCAGCGGCAGAAGGTCCGACGGTCGCGGTCCCCAGCATGTTCACCTCGGTCGCCGTCGCCATCGGAGTCGCGGCTACCGTGGTGCTTGGCCTGATGCCGGAGCCGCTCCTGCAGCTCGCGGCGCGGGCCTCGCAGCTGGCGGGCTGACCGCGGATCGCGACGGGCGACCGCGGGGGCGGGCGACGCGTCGCAGCCTCAGCGGGAGGGTAGGTGTGCCGATGAGCATGACCGGGCTGACCGTTCCGTTCGTCGACGCCGACCTGGACGCACGTGTGCGGGCGCGACTCGACGAGGTGGAGCAGCAGCTGTCGACCGTCGTCGCGAGCGACTTCGGCTTCGTCACCGAGACGGCGCGGCACCTGATCGAGGCGGGGGGCAAGCGGTTCCGGCCCCTGCTCGTGGTGCTGGCCGCGGAGTTCGGCGACCACGAGGCGCCGGGGGTCGCCCCGGTGGCGGTCGTCCTCGAGCTCACCCACCTCGCGACCCTGCACCACGACGACGTGATGGACGAGGCGGCGTTGCGCCGGGGCGCTCCGAGCGCCAACGCCCGGTGGGACAACACCATCGCGATCCTCACCGGCGACTACCTGTTCGCGAAGGCGTCGGACCGGATGGTGGATCTGGGGCTCGAGGCCGTACGCATCCAGTCGCAGACCTTCGCGCGGCTCGTGGAGGGGCAGATCCGCGAGACGCTCGGGCCGTCCGACGATGACGACCCGCTCGACTACTATCTCTCCGTCCTCGCTGACAAGACCGGTTCGCTGATCGCCACGTCGGCCAGGTTGGGTGCGAAGCTCGCGGGCGCATCGGCCGAGATCGAGGCGGTCGTGACGGAGTACGGCGAGAAGGTCGGGGTCGCCTTCCAGCTCTCCGACGACGTCCTCGACATCGCGAGCGACTCCGACCAGTCCGGCAAGACGCCGGGGACGGACCTGCGTGAGGGCGTTCCGACGCTGCCGGTGCTCCTGGCGCAGCGCTCGCGGGACCCGGCCGACGCGCGGCTGCGGGACCTGCTGGCGAAGCCGCTGGTCGACGACGACGAGCACGCGGAGGCGCTCAAGCTGCTCCGGGCGCATCCGGCGATGGACCAGGCACGGGCGATCGTGCAGCAGTGGGCCGACGAGGCGCGCGCGACGCTCCCTTCCCTTCCGGACATACCGGCGCGTGACGCGCTCGCCGGCCTGTGCGACCTGGTGGTCTCGCGTACGGGGTGACGACTGACCCACCGATCGGGTGCGGTAAATGAGGCTCCCTTGACACATGTGTCAGGAGAGAGCGGTAAATGACCACGCTGAGCAGGCGTTCGGCACCCGGAACGGGTGTCGACGCCTCTTTGGCGAACACGGGCATGCTCAGCGTGGTCATTTACCGCCCGCCCCGGGTCCCCGGGCTGCCGGGTCGCCCGCCCCCCCGGGCTGCCGGGTCACCCGGTCCCCGGGTCCTCCGGGTTCCCCGGGGCCCCTGTACGACGTGAGACCACGACGTGGACGGGGCTGGTCAGGGCATGGCGAGCGGTTCGCGCCTGGCGAAGGTCCCCTGCCGGCGCATCGCGTGCCAGCGCAACGGCGCACCTAGCAGGGCCGTCACCACCGACTGGATGACGACGAGGTACATGAGCTGCCGGTAGACGACCTGTTGGAGGGGCAGGCTCCACAACGGCCGTAGGCGCTCGCCATCCAGCCGCAGCGCGTAGGCCCCGGCGAGGACCTGGACGAGCAGGAAGCCCAGCCACACGGCAAGGACGCGCGCCGGCTCGCCGAACACGAGCCCGTACAACGCGAACACGTCGACGGCCGGTGCAAGGAGGGGTAGGGCGACCTGGAAGAGCGCGAGGTACGTGAGCCCACGACGCCCCAACTTGCCGGCCTGGCCGCGTTCGATCAGGGCCCTTCGGTGCTTCCACATCGACTGCAGCGTGCCGTAACACCACCGGTAGCGCTGCCGCCAGAGTTGGCGAAGCGAGCTCGGCGCCTCGGTCCAGGCCCGCGCCTTCTCCTCGTAGACCACGCGCCAACCGGCCCGGCAGATCGCCATTGTGAGGTCGGTGTCCTCGGCCAGCGTGTCGTCGCTGATGCCGCCGACGCTGGCAAGCGCATCCCGGCGGAACGCCCCGATCGCGCCCGGCACCGTGGGCATGCAGGCCCAGACGTCGAACATCCGGCGGTCGAGATTGAACCCGATGACGTACTCGATGTGCTGCCAGCGTCCGAGGAGTCCGCGGCGGTTGCCAACCTTCGTGTTCCCACTCACCGCACCAACCCGCGGATCTGCGAACGACCGGACAAGTCGTTCGATGGTGTGGGGTTCGAAGACGGTGTCGCCATCGACGAGGATCAGGATGCCGGATCTCGCGCGGGCGATCCCGGTGTTGAGGGCGCTTGGCTTGCCGGCGTTAGCCTGGCGGATCACGGTCACGCCGGGGAGGCGGAGACGCGCCGCGATGTGTCCGGTGCCGTCGGTCGAGCCGTCGTCGACCACGATCACCTCGACCCTGCCGGGATAGCGGGCGGCGACCAGTGAACGGACGGTCGCCGCAATCCCTGCCGCTTCGTTGTAGGCGGGTACGACGACGGAGACTGCGGGGAAGGTGAGTCGCATGACGCGTCGGCGCTGTTGGAGTTGTCGCCGCCACTTCCGACGCGCACGCCTGGCGCGCCGGGCATGCAGCCTGGCCACGCCCACGAGGAGAACGACCCTGACCAGGGTGAGTGCGCCGGCGATGCCGAGTGCGACGGTCAGACCGGCTGCCAGGACGTGGCCCACCAGTTGTGCTCCGACCAGGGTCAGGCCAGCGAGGCGCTGCGGGCGTGTCGCCGGCAGGCTCGTGGCGGGCAGCCCCACCCCGTCGGATACGGTCGTGAACTGGTAGCCGGCGGCATCCAGCCGGGTCAACAGGTGGTCGACCGCCGTGACAGTCGCGCCCCGGTCACCTCCGGAATCGTGGACCAGGACTACGGCGCCCTGGCGGCCGCGCGGAGTCGCGGCGGCCACGATCTGCTCGGGCGTACGACCGGACCAGTCCTTGGTGTCACGGTTGGCCAGAACGATGAGATAGCCATCCCGGCTCAGCGCCCGGGCTGTTTCGTACTCCGGTGCGGTCATGGCGGAAGGCACTGAGGCGTACGGCGGTCGGAGCAGTCGTGTGTGATGTCCCGTGGCGCCGGCGATGGCCTTCTGCGTGAGGGAGAGTTCCAGCCCGCGCTGCCAGGTGGGGACCCGGCTGAGGTCCGGATGGGTGTAGCTGTGCGAGCCGAGCTCGTGCCCCTCGGCCACGATCTGTCGGGTCAACTGCGGATGGGCCGCCACCTTCGAGCCGAGGACGAAGAACGTCGCGCGGGCTTGGTGGCGGCGCAGCACCTCGAGGATCTGCGGCGTCCACCGCGGATCCGGTCCGTCGTCGAAGGTGAGCGCGATCGTGCCTGCCGGCATGGCCGCAGCGCCGGGCCGGGCGCCTGAGAGGTCGACGACGGGCTCGGAGTCGGCCAGGAGGCGGCCGTCTCGTTTGTGCCCTGGCGGAGTCTCACCTCCCGGCTCCGGTGGTGCCGGCGAGAGGTCGCTCCAACTGCGTTCCACGTAGCCCTGGAGCAGGAGAACGCCGACGAGCACGGCCAGGACGAGACTGAGCAGGGCCCAGTGCTGGCGTGGTTCGCGGAGCCGGACGTGGCGGTGCACGTCAGGGGCGATCGGGCGGTCCGGGCGAGCGAGTCGCGCGCCCGGGCGGAGTATCCGGCTTCGATCCCGACGCCTTGGTCGGCGTGGCGGTGGCAGTGGGGGTAGGAGTCGGCGTGCCGGTCGGATCACCCGTACGCGAGGTGGAGGTCGGCGTCGGGCTCGGGGAGGCCGTCGCCGACGGGCGCGCCTTCTGGGTCTCCTTGTCCCGCCCGGCCCGGCTGGCCGGCTGATCCGCGCGCTCGCGCTGCGGGCGGGCCGCCGGACTCGGAGTCGGGGATGGTTTCTGCTCGCCCAGGGTCCACGGTGGCGTGCCCGGATCGGAGTCGGTGAACAGACTTATGCAGAGCAGCACGAGCGCCGCGGCCACCAGGCCTCCGCCAATCCGCCCTGCCTGTCGAAGCATGCGGTGCCGGCGTCCGGAGTGGTCGACGAAGACCGCGTGCCTGCCAGGCGGTTGTCGTCTCACGGCGAAGCAGTGTAGGCGGTGGAAGGTAGGACTGCGGAGATATGTAATGACAGAAAGGACTTGCTCAACACTCTGTGACCTCGCAATTCATTGAGGGTGCAGGTTAAATGGCGCATTCGCGGTAGAGCGGACAATTGGAGGAGCCTCGGTCAACCGCGACTCCGGACTTGCACGGCCGACACCTGGGAATGGGCGAACGTCCCTTCCCTGCGCAATGTGTGCCAGCGCAGGGGAGCGCCGAGTACTGCCGTCACGACGGACTGGATGACGACCATGTACATGAGCTGTCGGTAGACGAACTGCTGGAGCGGCATGGTCCACAGAGCCGTGAGGCGTTCACGGTCGAGCCGGAGCGCGTAGCCACCGACGACCATCTGCAGGAGTACGAACGTCAACCAGACCCCCAGCACCTTCGACGGCCGCCCGAAGAGCACGGCGTACAGCGCGAAGACGTCGATGGCAGGAGCGAACAGCGGTAGCGCGACCTGGAAGACGGCGAGGTAGGTGAGGCCGCGCCGCCCGAACCGGCCGGCGGGGCCCCGCTCGAACAGGGCCCGGCGGTGCTTCCACATCGACTGCAGCGTTCCGTAGCACCACCTGTAGCGCTGGCGCCAGAGCTGTGCCAAGGAGGCGGGTGCCTCCGTCCACGCGCGGGCGCTTTGCTTGTAGACGACCCGCCAGCCGACCCGGCAGAGCGCCATGGTGAGGTCCGTGTCCTCGGCGAGCGTGTCGTCGCTGATCCAGCCGACGCTCGCGAGGGCCTCGTAGCGGAAGGCGCCGATCGCCCCCGGCACGGTGGGCATGCATTCGAGCAGGTCGAACATCCGCCGGTCGAGGTTGAAGCCGATGACATATTCGAGGTGCTGCCAGCGACCAAGGACTCCCCGCCGGTTGCCCACCTTCGTGTTGCCGCTCACCGCACCCACCTCCGGGTCGGCGAGCGGCTGCACCAGGCGCCTGATGGCGGTGGGTTCGAACACGGTGTCCCCGTCCACCATGACCAGGACATCGTGGCGGGAGTACGAGATTCCGGTGTTGAGCGCCGAGGCCTTTCCGGCGTTCCGCTGGCGGATCACCCTGACCTCAGGAAGGCCGAGCCTGGACGCGATGGCCGCGGTGTTGTCAGTCGAGCCGTCGTCGACAACCACCACCTCGAGATCGCCCGGATAGTCGCTCGCCACGAGGGATCGAAGGGTGGCCGTGATGCCCGCCGCCTCGTTGTAGGCGGGGACGATGACCGAGACCGGCGGGTGGTAGCGCGACTTCGTGGTCATGGAGTACGCCCGCTCGCGCGCCCGGGCCGCGCGCGTGCGTGCGCCATGGGTGCGCAACCGGACGGCGCGGGACCGGGAGCGGAGTGCGCGGGCCTGCGCCCGGAGTGCCCGAGCCTGCGCCCGGAGAACACGTGCGCGCGCCCTGCGTACGCCGATCTCGTGGCGCCAGGCGAGCAGAACCATGAGAACCAGCCGCCCGACGGTGAGGACGCCGGCAGCCACCGTGGCCATCGTGAGTCCCTCGGCTGCCACCTTTCCGGCGCGTTGCGCACCTACCAGGACGGCGCCCGCCGAGCGGTCGACCATGCCGGCGGGAGTGTTGGCCTCCCGCAGATGCAAGGCGTCGGAGACGGTCGTGAAGCGGTACTTCTTCGGCTGGAGCCGGGTGATCAGGCGATCCACGCCCTCGACCACCGCGCTCCGGTCGCCTCCGCCGTCATGCAGGCGGACCACCGCGCCGCGACCCGCCTTCGGTGTGGCCGCCGCGACGATCTGTTTCGTCGTACGACGTGAGGCGTCACGCGTGTCGCGGTCGGTCAGCACGATGAGGTAGCCCTGCCGGCTCGCGTCACGCGCGGCTTCGTACTCCGGCCCCGTGAGCCTCGAGGGAGTCGAGGTGTGCGGCGGCCGGAGCAGGTAGGTGTGCATCCCGGTCGTCCCGGCGAGCGCTCGCTGCGCGAGCGTCAGCTCCACGGCGCGTCGCCAGCCGGGAATTCCGCCGAGATCGGCGTGGGTGTAGGTGTGGCTGCCGATCTCGTGCCCCTCCGCAAGGATGCGTCGGGTGAGTTCGGGATGAGCCGCGGCCTTGGATCCGACGACGAAGAACGTTGCGCGTACGCCGTGTCGGCGCAGGGCGGCGAGGACCTGCGGGGTCCATCGGGGATCGGGCCCATCCTCAAACGTCAGGGCGATGGTGCGGTGGGGCATCCCGGTCCGGGCTGGCCGCGAGCGGCTGAGGTCGAGGATCGGACCGGCGTACGAGAGCGGCAACGGGCTGGTGGATGAGCTCTGTTCTGATGGCGCTGTGGAGCTGCTCCACGCCTCGTCAAGGTATCCCTGCCCGTCAGAGCCCTTCTCGACGTACCCGTGGACGAGGAGGACGGCCGCGAGCGAGGCGAGCAGGAGGCAGATGAGGGTCCAGTGGTGGCGGGGCTCCCGGAGTCTGACGTGTCGTGCCATGCGCGCTAGCTGTCCAGTTCGGCAGCCCGCTGACTGTCCAGGTTCAGACGCGCGGAAGTGGGCTCAGCTGATTCGTCTGTACGTCGCCGAAGCATTGCCGCCTTTCAGCCGTAACCAGGTGGCCAGTCTCTCGTTGTCCTCCTCGCAGGCGACATGTCGACCTGTGGCGATGGCGCATGCCTTCGCTGCGGGCTGCCCACCTTAGAGCGTCCGTATGTCGGTCCTGTAGCGGGACTGATCTCGGGCGTGTTCTCAGCTGTCCGCAGCCGTGTCGTCTCGCAGAGTTGCGAGGTCGTCCGGTGTGTCGATGTCTGCGGCAGACCCCACGTCGTCACAGGGAACCTTCGTCACGAGATCCGGCCGGCTCCGCAGGAATCCCCGGGCACCCGCGTCACCGGTGGCGAGTTCGGCGATGTCCTTCCAGACAGCGCGGGCGAGGAGCACCGGATGGCGAGGGTGCTCGCCGTAGGTCGCGACCGCCGCCACCGCACCCGCGGCGTATGCAGCGCGAAGGCGTTCGACGGCCGTGGCGGTGACGAGGGGCTGGTCGACGAGGGCGATGACGACGGCGCCGACGTCCGGTGGCATGGACGCCAGTCCAGCTCGCAACGACGACCCGAGGCCGGTCGGCCAGGCGTCGTTGCGTACCACCGTCGTCGCGTCGGCGAGGTCGGCGGTCGCGAGGATCTCGTCGTACGCCGCACCGAGGACGACGTGCACCGGGGCGCAGCCTCCCGCGGTCAGCAGTCGGAGTCCGCGCTCGACGAGGAGTTGTCCGCCGAACTCGACCAGCGCCTTGGGCCGCCCGAACCGAGCGCCCTCACCTGCGGCGAGCAGCAGCCCGGCGACGT
Source organism: Actinopolymorpha sp. B9G3 (assembly GCF_040120725.1). Taxonomy (NCBI): domain Bacteria; kingdom Bacillati; phylum Actinomycetota; class Actinomycetes; order Propionibacteriales; family Actinopolymorphaceae; genus Actinopolymorpha; species Actinopolymorpha sp. B9G3. The sequence goes on from NZ_JBEEAB010000013.1 coordinate 179,535, forward strand.
TCGTCATGCCAGCATTGTCGCCGGTGCCAGGCCCCCGCTTCGTCGGCCCCTTCCTCGGCCCCCGTTTCGTCGGCCCATTCCTCGCCCTGTCCTCATGTCGTTCCCGTGATCATGAAAGCGGACCGGACCGTGAAGGGAACGGGCCCCTACGTACCGGACGCCTTCATGATCACCGAGGCGGGAGGGCGCAGGGCGGGTCAGTCCATCCAGACGCAGGCGACCGACGGGTGTGGCTGGCCGCCGTACGGCCACCTCGACGCCGGCTCCTCCGGGGTCGCGCCGTCGACCTCGCCCGGGTGCTGGACGGCGACGAACACCGTCCGCTGGTCAGGGGTCACCAGCGGTCCGCACGTCTCCGCGCCCACCGGCACCGTCAGGAACTGCTTGACATGCCCGCGTTCCGGCCCGCGCACCGGGGTGGCGAACAGCCCGTCGTTGGACTCCAGCGCGTTGCCGTCGGTGGAAATCCACAGGTTTCCCGCACCGTCGAACGCCAGGTTGTCCGGGCACGAGATCGGGCTCACCTTGGACTTGTCGTACCCACCGAAGTAGGTCGTCGGATCGCCCGGATCCCCGCAGACCAGGAACAGCCGCCAGCTGAACGACGTCGCCGCCGCGTCCCCGCGGCTCTCGTCGATCTCGACGACGTGACCGTGCTTGTTGGCCGCCCGCGGGTTGGCCTCGTCGACCTGCTCCGCCGTGCGGTTGGAGTTGTTGGTGCACGCCATGTAGACCGAGCCGGTGACCGGATTCCGCTCGACGTCCTCCGGCCGGTCCATCTTGGTGGGGCCTACCTTGTCCGCCGCGAGCCGCGTGTGGACGAGCACCTCCGCGACCGACATCCCGTCGACAAACGACTCCTCGTCGCTCGTCAGCGGGATCCACTCGCCGGTGCCGTCGTACTCCCCGTCGTCCGCGCCGTCGCCGGTGAACTTGGCGACGTAGAGGGTGCCGCGGTCGAGCAGGCTCATGTTGTGGCGGTGCGCGGCGGCGGTCCGGGTCGTCCGGTAGCGGTCGCGGGACACGAACTTGTAGAGGTAGTCGAAGCGCTCGTCGTCACCGAGGTACGCGACGATCCGGCCGTCACGGGTCGAGGTGACTTCCGCGCCCTCGTGCTTGAACCGACCCAGCATGGTGCGCTTGCGGGGCGGGGCCTCCGGGTCGTACGGATCCAGCTCGACGATCCAGCCGAACCGGTTCGCTTCGTTCGGGTTCTTCGTCAGGTCGAAGCGTTCGTCGATCCTGGCCCACGACTTGCCCGCCGCCTTGGCCGTCGGCAGACCGTAACGCGTGAATGCCGGGACGTGCGCAGGGTCGACGGCGCCGGACGCTTCGAAGTACTGGTTGAAGTTCTCCTCACCGGACAGGACCGTGCCCCATGGCGTGGTGCCGCCGGCGCAGTTGTTCAGCGTGCCGAGCACCCGGCGTCCGGTCGGGTCGGCCGCGGTCTTGAGCAGGCCGTGGCCCGCCGCGGGTCCGGTGATGACATGCGCGGTCGTCGCGGTGACCCGTTTGTTGAACGGCCGCCGGCCAGAAGTGACGAGCTTCCACCGGCCGGTGCGTCCGACCCGCTCGATCTCGACGACGGACATCCCGTGGGCTGCGAGCGAGACCCGCAGTTGCTCCTCGGACGCCGATGCACCGTCGGCCCATCCGCGGAACATCAGGGCCTCGTCGGTGTACTCGTGGTTGGTGACGAGCAGCGCCCTCTCGCCGCCCCGGGAACCGCTCCCCAGCGGGAGCACGCTCACGTAGTCACAGTTGTAGCCGAACTGCTTCTCCTGCGCCGCCGCCGTCTGGATCTCGAAGTCGAACTCCGGGGCGTCCGGCAGCACCGGGTCGCCCCAGCTGGCCACGACTGCCTGCGCGTAGCCGTCCGGAACGACGAGCGCGTCGCGGGTGTTCGGCGCGACGGGGGTGAAGGCGAGGTCGCTGATCCGGGATCCGCCGCTGCCACGTCCGTTGCTCGGGCGCGGGCCGTCCGTCGGACTCGCGGCAGCCGCCGCGCTCGGCACGGCCGCGCCGGCGGCGCCGCCGATCACCAACGCGCCGACCGCGGTTCCCTTCAGCAGCGAACGCCTGGACAGCGCCGACGCCACGACGTCTGCGAAGTACGGGTTGTCGCTCCGGTTGGGCACCGGGTGGTCGCAGGCGTTGCCGCACCGGAACTCACACGTGAGCCGGCTCCGTGAGCCGTGCCGTGGAAGGAGGGGGAGGAGCCGCTTCATGTCAGAACACACTCCAGGTCCGCACAGGTACGAAGGTGTGCCCGGAGCCGGGCGTGAGCGCTCCGAGCGAGGGCCGGGACCGCGCGCCGCTCCGCCTTCGAGGCGCGGCGAACCCGCGGTCGATCCCGAAGCCGAAGCTAGGTGACTCCGACAAGCGCGACACGGCGCGGACCTGAACGGCCGGTGACCGCCGGGAATCCGGCCGTCGACAGCGCCCGCCGACAGCCAGCCCGCCCGCTCAGCCCGCCCGCTCAGCCCGCCCGCTCAGCCCGCCCGCCCGCTCAGCCAGCCCGCCCGCTCAGCCAGCCCGCCCGCTCAGCCAGCCCGCTCGCCCGTCGCCGACGGAACGCCTGCACCCTTGTCACCGTGCGTGCGTACCACCGTTGCGGGTGGTGCGGACTGGGCGCGGACTCCACACGGGCGAGACCTGGGCCGGACCTGGGCCGGACCTTGGTCTGGACCTGGGACCGCGGACGGCCGGCATCGGCCCCGACTCGCGTCCACGCGCTCCGGTGGAGAGGATATGCGCGTGGACTCCGCTCTCGAGATCGCGAACCGCGTCACCACGGCTTATCGCTCGCTCGACGGCCTCGCGTTCGCCTACGGTCAGGGCCCGGTCATCGCGGGTTTCACCAACGACTCCGACCTCGACCTGATCATGGTCTGGGACGGCGATCCGCCCAAGGTGCGCTCCCAGGCGATGGCGGACCTGCACAACGGCCCCGGCAAGCCGCTGCAGCACGACTATCCGGGCTTCTCCCTGGACCGGTTCTGGGTCAACGGCGAGCAGATCGAGGTCTCCCACAAGTCGCACGAGACGTTCTCCGGGTGGATCCGGGACATCCGTTCCGGCTGGGGTTGGGAGGACTCTGACTCCACGATGCCGCTCTACGCGATCGCGGGATTCGCCTACGGCCGGATGTTCATCGACGAGAACGGGCTCGCCGCCGCCGCACGGAGCGACCTCACGTCATTTCCGCCCCTGCTGATCGAGCGGTCCCGGACCGTGCTGGAGGCGGAACTTCCGTCGTACGAACGCGACCTTGCCGGCTCGGCCCGCCGCGGCGATGGGTTGCTCTTCCACGAACTCCTGAGCAGGGTGCTGCGGCACGCGCTCGTCGCGTGGTTCTCGGCCGAGCACCGGTACTGCCCGCACCCGAAGTGGCTGCAGCACTGGATCGCGCGGTTCGGGATGGACAGCCGGATAGCGTCGCTGGAGCGTTCGCTGTGGCTGCCCATCACCCTCGAACGCCGCCGCGAGGTGTTCGTCTCGATGGCCGAACGCATCCTCGACCAGAAACGGGAGCAACCTGACGCTGGATGAGGGCCGGGCTCCTCTGCATACCGTCTAGACCCGGTCGAGCGGATGGTGCGGTTCGGGTGGCAGCTCGACCTGGATGGCGTCACCGGGCCGGACCTCACCGCCGGTGACGACGACTCCCATGATGCCGGCCTTGCGGATGACCTTGCCGGTCTCGTCGCGGCCCAGGACGGCCGCGAGCAGGCCCGGCTGGAAGTCGTCCAACTGCGTACACGGATTGCGGAGTCCGGTCACCTCGACCACCGCCGACGCGCCGAGATGGAGCCGCGTGCCGGTCGGCAGCCCGAGCAGGTCGACGCCGGAGGTGGTGACGTTCTCACCCATCTGCCCCGCCGCCACGGTAAACCCCGCCTCGGCCAGCTCCTCGTGGAGCTCTGCGTGGATGAGGTGGACCTGACGCAGGTTGGGCTGGCTGGGGTCGCGGGCCACCCTCGACCGGTGCTTGACCGTCACACCGGAGTGGGCGTCACCCGCCACACCGAGGCCGGCGAGCAGCTCGACGCGCTCGCAGACGTCCTTGCTGAACGAATGGGTCGCACTGCGGCTCACCGCCTTCACCGCTGCTGTCATGGACCGACATCCTTTCCTGCCCTCGGAGCTACTCGGAGGTGCCCGCCTGGAAAGCGGGTCAACTTTCGGACCACTCGCGGTTTCGGTGGAGTCGAGTATCCGGGCCGCACCGCGCCCTGCGGAGGCCTGTCCTGGACCTGCCGATGCGCGGACCGGCGTGGATCGCCAGGATACGTGGGTGGACACCGCTCTCCGGATCGCTCGCCAGGTCGTACCCACCTACCGTGCCCTCGGCGGGCTCGCCTTCGCCTACGGCCAGGGGTCGGTGTTCACCGGGTTCACCGCCGACTCCGACGTCGACATCGTCCTGGTGTGGGACCGGGACGGCCCGCCCGCCCCGTCGGATCGCCCGGTCGAGAAGCTCCACACCGGCCGCGGCGTTCCGGTGACTTTCCACCAGCCTGGTTTCGTGCTCGACCGGCTCGACATCGGCGGATTCCAGGTCGACGTCTCCCACAAGACCCGCCGAGTCTTCGACGGCTGGGCCAGCGATGTGCGGTCCGGACGTGGGTGGGAGGGCGTGGAGTACCCGACCCCGTTGTACGCCATTGCGGGCTTCGCCTACGGCACGCTGCTCGCCGACGGCGCCGGCACCGGGGCGGAGGTCAGGTCCCAGCTGTCGACATTTCCGCCGGCGCTCGTCGAACGGTCGCGGAGCGTGCTGGCGGAGGAGTTGCCGTCGTACGACCGGGATCTTGCGACCTGCGCTCGCCGTGGCGACGGGTGGCTGTTCCACGACCTGCTGAGCAAGGTGATGCGGCACGCGCTGGTGACATGGTTCGCGGCCGAACGCCGCTACTGCCCGCATCCGAAGTGGTTGCACCACTGGGTGGCGAGGTTCGGGATGGATCCCGCGATCGCCGGGCTCGAACGCGGCCTGTGGGCGCCGCCGGTCAGTTTGGCTCGGCGACGGGAGCTGTTCCTCGCGATGGCGGACCGGATCCTGCAGCTTCCAGTTGCGCGCGGCGGCCCCGTCGCAGGCCGTCCCACGTGAAGATCGCGAGGGCGAGCCAGACGATGGCGAAGCCGGCCAGGCGTACCGGCGGCATCGGCTCGGCGAACACCAGCACGCCGATCAGGAACTGCAACGTCGGCGCGATGTACTGGATGATCCCCAGCGTCGTCAGCGAGACCCGGGTGGCCGCGGCGGCGAACAGCAGCAGCGGGATGGCGGTGACCACGCCCGCGCCGGCCAGCAGGACGGCCTTGTCCCAGCCGGTGTGGCCGAAGGCACCCGCCCCGGTGAGTTCCAGCCAGCCGAGATATCCGAGTGCCAGCGGGCCCGCGACCGTGGTCTCGACGGCGAGGCTCTCCATCGCTCCGGCCGCGGCCTTCTTCTTGCACAGGGCGTACGCCGTGAAGGTCAGGGCGAGCGTGAACGCCACCCACGGCGGCCGGCCGTAGTCGATGGTGAGGATGACGACCGCGACGGCGGCGATCGTCAGGGCGGTCCACTGCGCGCGGTTGAGGCGTTCGCCGAAGAGCAGGACACCGGCCATCACGATCACGAGCGGGTTGATGTAGTAGCCGAGAGCCGTGTCCACTACATGGTCGTGGTTGACGGCCCAGATGTAGGTGCCCCAGTTGACGGCGATGATGAGCGCGGCGGCGGACAGGTAGCCGACACTGCGCGGACGGGTCCGGAGGGCTGCCCACCAACCCGGGCGGGGGCGGATCCTCAGCAGGATGGTGACGAAGACGAGCGACCAGATCAGCCGATGCGCCAGGACCTCGACCGATCCGGCGGGTTGGACGAGCGGCCAGTAGAGCGGGAACAGTCCCCAGCTCGCGTAGGCGAGGACACCGAAGATCAACCCCCGGCGTTGCTCGTCCACACGTCGCAGACTACGTACGACGGATTGATCAGACGAATCGTCGGCTCGCTGGTCTCGCGGACTGGGATCTCCGCCCGGCGTTCAGGCGCGGCGCCCCCGTCGGGCAATGACCACGCTGAGCATGCCAGTGGCACCTGGGCCAGGCATGGACGCCTCTCCGAGGTACGCAGACCTGCTCAGCGTGGTCATTGTCCGACGGGCAGTACGCCTGGTCGAGTTGCCACGGGCCTGCTCAGCGTGGTCATTCAGGCCCGGCCATGCCGAATCCGCGGTCAGGCGTGGGCGGTCAGGCGCTGGAGCCGACGGTCCAGGTGTCGGCTCCCTGGAGCAGTTGTGCCAGGTCGCCGGGGCCCTTGTCGGCCCGAACCTTCGCCAGTTGGTCACGGGCGAGATCGTCGTAGGTCGGCCGCTCCACCTGGCGGAAGATCCCGATCGGCGAGTGGTGCAGCGTCTGCGCGTCGGCGAGCCGGGAGAGACCGAACGCCGTCGTCGGGTCGGCACCGTAGGCGTCGTGCACGAGCACGGCGTCGGCCCCGACCTCGGCCACCGCCGCGACCCGCAGCCCGCCGGACGCCTGGTCGCGGACGACACCCAGCTCGCCGTCGCGGCCGAACAGAATCGGCTGGCCGTGCTCGAGCCGGATCACCGCCTCGTCCTGGGTGTCCTTGCCCTTGAGGATCTCGAACGCACCGTCGTTGTAGATGTTGCAGTTCTGGTAGATCTCGACCAGTGATGCGCCCCGATGCTGCACCGCGGCCCGCAGCACCGAGGTGAGGTGCTTGCGGTCGGTGTCGATCGTGCGGCCGACGAACGTCGCCTCGGCGCCGAGTGCCAGCGACACCGGGTTGAACGGCGCGTCGAGCGAGCCGAGCGGCGTCGACTTGGTGATCTTTCCCAGTTCCGACGTGGGCGAGTACTGTCCCTTCGTCAGCCCGTAGATCCGGTTGTTGAACAGCAGGATCTTGAGGTTGACGTTGCGCCGCAACGCGTGGATCAGGTGGTTGCCGCCGATGGACAGCCCGTCGCCGTCACCGGTGACCACCCACACCGACAGGTCCGGCCGCGATGTGGCGAGGCCGGTCGCGATCGCGGGGGCGCGGCCGTGGATTCCGTGCATGCCGTACGTGTCGAGGTAGTAGGGGAACCGGCTCGAGCAGCCGATGCCGGAGACGAAGACGACGTTCTCCCGCTTGACGCCCAGCTCGGGCAGGAACCCCTGCACCGCCGCGAGGATCGCGTAGTCGCCGCAGCCTGGGCACCACCGCACCTCCTGGTCGGAGGTGAACTCCTTGCGGTTCTGCGGAGCGTCAGCCGTCGGGACGCCCCGCAGTCCGGGCAGCGGCAGATCGGTGGTGGTCATGAGCGTCTGCAGTCCTCCTCCACGTCGACGCCGTGACGGACGTGGCCGTTGGGCGACGGGTCAGACAGGGAGCCGGCATCGTCGCCGTCCTCGAGTGAGCCGATGAGCTCGCCGATCGCCTCGACGAGTTCGGCGGCGCTGAACGGAAGCCCGCGAACGCGGTTGTAGGTCACCACGTCGACGAGGTAGCGGGCCCGCAGCAGCATGGCCAACTGGCCGAGGTTCATCTCCGGGACCAGCACGCGTTCGTAGCTCTTGAGCACCTCGCCCAGGTCCGGCGGCAGCGGGTTGAGGTGCCGCAGGTGCGCCTGTGCGACCGGGGTGCCGTGCTCGCGCAGGGTCCGACAGGCAGCGCCGATCGGGCCGTACGTCGAGCCCCAGCCGAGGACGAGCACCTTGGCGTCCTTGCCCGGGTCCTCGACCTCCAGCGGCGGGATGGTCCGCGCGATCCCGTCGATCTTGGCCTGGCGGGTGCGGACCATGAGGTCGTGGTTGGCGGCGTCGTAGGAGATGTTGCCGTGTCCGTCCGCCTTCTCCAGCCCGCCGATCCGGTGCTCGAGGCCGGGTGTGCCCGGCACCGCCCAGGGACGGGCGAGGGTCTCGGGGTCGCGCTTGTACGGCCAGAAGACCCGCTCGCCGGTCTCGGTCTCGTGGTTGGGTTCGGTGGCGAACTCGACCTTGACCTCGGGCAGATCGGCGACGTCCGGGATCCGCCACGGCTCGGAGCCGTTGGCGAGGTAGCCGTCGGACAGCACGAACACCGGCGTGCGATAGGTCACGGCGATGCGTACGGCCTCGATGGCGGCGTCGAAGCAGTCCGACGGCGAGCGCGGTGCGATGATCGGGACCGGCGCCTCGCCGTTACGCCCGAACATCGCCTGCAGCAGGTCGGCCTGCTCGGTCTTGGTCGGCATCCCGGTCGAGGGACCGGCGCGCTGGATGTCGCAGATCACCAGCGGGAGCTCGAGCGTCACACCCAGGCCGATCGTCTCCGACTTCAGCGAGACACCGGGCCCGGAGGTCGTGGTCACCCCGAGCGCGCCCCCGAACGCGGCACCGAGGGCGGCGCCCACCCCGGCGATCTCGTCCTCGGCCTGGAACGTCGTCACGTCGAAGCGTTTGTGCTTGCTCAGCTCGTGCAGGACGTCGCTCGCCGGCGTGATGGGGTAGGAGCCGAGGAACATCGGCAGCCCCGCCCGGTTGGCCCCCGTGATGAGGCCGTACGCAAGAGCGAGGTTGCCGGAGATGTTGCGGTAGAGCCCGGCCTTCATCTCCGCCGGCCGGACCTGGTAGGAGATCGCGAACGCCTCGGCGGTCTCACCGAAGTTCCAGCCCGCCTTGAACGCCGCGATGTTGGCGTCGCGGATGGCGGGAAGGCGAGCGAACTTCGCGTTCAGGAAGGACAGGGTCGAATCCGTCGGACGGTTGTAGAGCCACGAGACCAGGCCGAGGGCGTACATGTTCTTGGCCCGGCTGGCGTCCTTGCGCGACAACCCGCCCTGGTCCGGCCCGAGCGCGGCCTTGATCGCCTCGGTGGTCATGCTCGTGAGCTTGAACCCGTGGGTCTGGTAGGCGTCGAGCGAACCGTCGTCGAGCGGGTTCTCCGTGTAGCCGACCCGGCTGAGGTTCCGCTTGGTGAACTCGTCCGCGTCGACGATCAGCGTGGCGCCTCGGGGCAGCTCCGGCAGGTTGGCCTTCAACGCCGCGGGATTCATCGCCACCAGGACATCGGGGGCATCACCAGGGGTCAGGATGTCGTGGTCGGCGAAATGGATCTGGAATGACGAAACGCCTGGCAGTGTCCCGGCTGGCGCGCGAATCTCCGCCGGGAAGTTGGGCAATGTCGACAGGTCGTTTCCGAAAGATGCGGTTTCCTGAGTAAATCGGTCACCGGTCAGTTGCATGCCGTCACCGGAATCGCCGGCAAATCGGATGATGACACGGTCGACCTGCTGGACCTGTTTGGTCACCGGGCGAACGACCTCCTCGGGCGCCGTGCCAGGGCTAGTCCCCAAAACCGTGTTGCGGTGAGGCTCCGCCTTCGGGAGCGGCGCGCTCTCCTGTCGTGCTTCTATGCTACGTCCGGGTTGTTCGGTGTTGGGGGGGCCACCGCACTTTGGGACATCGCAATACGCGACTCGACTGTAACCCTCGGTGTTTCGTGCCGGAGGATGTACCCGCAAGTCCGGCCACCCAGGGTACGTTCCGGCCCATCGGGATGGAGGCCCCCATCGATGCGACCTGCGACACGTCGCCCGACGCTGGGCTCGACACGGCGTCCGATGTGGCCCAAGACGCGGCGTTCGATGCGGTCTCGGACGCGAGTCTCGGTGGTGGTCGTCGCTGCGGCATGGGCGCTCGCGCTCGGGGCGTGCAGCGCGCTTCCGCTTCCTGGACAGGGAAACGGCGACGGGTCGCCTGAGCCGAGGCGTACCTCGACGGCCTACATCGAGGCGCAGGACCCGCACGCCGAGGCGCCCGCTCCGCAGGTGGCCAAGGCCAGGTCCGGCGGCACGCTGCGCGTTCTGTCCGCCAACTCGCCGCACACCTTCGACCCCACGAGGGTCTCCCCACTCGACACCCTGGCGATCATGAAGTTGGTCACCCGGGGTCTCACCCAGACGGTGTACGAAGGCGGCAACCCGGTTCTGGTGCCGGATATGGCCACCGATCTCGGCCGGCCAAACCGGGATTTCACCCGGTGGGAGTTCACTCTTCGCGATGGCTTGAGGTACGAGGACGGGGCACCGGTCAAGGCGGTCGATGTGGCGTACGCCATCACACGGCAATTCGCCCAACAGGAACTTTCCGGCGGACCGACGTACGGACTCGACTACTACCTCGGTGGCGACACCTATGCGGGCCCGTACGCCGACGACGGCGACTTCGAGGCGGTCGAGACGCCGGATGACAAGACGATCATCGTCAAGATGCGCAGACCGTTCCCGTCGATGCGTTACTACGCGTCGCTTCCGACATTCACGCCGATTCCCGCGGCAAAGGACACCCGTCAGGACTACACCCGGCATCCGCTGGCAACCGGCCCGTACAAATTCGCCGCCGACTGGAACGGCAGAACCCTTACCCTCGTGAAGAACCGGGAATGGTCGGCTTCGATGGACCCGGGTCGGCACCAGTTCGTCGACACGTTCATCTTCGAGTTCGGGCTCGACGAGAACGAAATCCAGCAACGGATCATCACCGATGAGGGCGACGACCAGTACGCGCTGAGCTACAACGATCTGCTGGCCGACAACTACCCGGTGATTCGCGGTACCGACGTCGAGAATCGACTGGTCGTCGGGCCGAGTCCCTGCATTTCCTACCTGTGGATGGACACCCGCACGATTCCTCTGTCGGTACGCCGGGCCGTCGCCGAAGCGTGGCCCCTGAAGGCCGAGAACGAAGCCGCCGGATCGATTCCCGGGCTGACCTGGCAACCGGCGACCACCATCATGGCCTCGGCCACGCCCGGGTGGCTCGCCCACGACGCCATCGGCAACCAGGGGAAAGGCAACGGCGACCCGTCGGCCGCGCGGACTCTGCTGGAGGAGGCCGGCCAACTCGGCTTCGAACTGTCGTTCTTCTCCTCCGACGACGACACCGAGACCGCGATCGCCGAGGTGAGGCGAAAGGCCCTGACCAAGGCAGGTTTCACCGTCAAGACCGTTCCGGCGCCGTCGGCGCTCGCCCGCGACCTCGCAAGCGACGGCACCCGGCCGGTCAACCTGCGTTCGGGCAGGTGGTGCATGGACTGGGCCAACGGCGACGCCGTACTCCCGGCGATCCTGGACGGGCGGAAGGCCCACCTGCCGGGCGCTCCGATCCCGTCGTTCCTGAACGTCGATCGCGTCAACGCCGAGATCGACCGGATCAGCAGGCTGCCGGCCGACAAGGCGTTGGCCGAATGGGGCCGCCTCGACGCGATGATCATGGACGAGTACCTCCCCGTGGTGCCGCTCGGCGAGGAGGGTACGACGCTGCTGCACGGCTCGAAGGTCGCGAACGTCATCGTCGACACCGTGGGCGGGAGCCCCGACTACACCCAGATCTACGTCCTGGAGTAGGGGTCGCGCGCGGGGCGGCGCAGCGGTCGGTGGCCCGAGCCGCTCGCCGCCTGAGTCGCGAAGCGGGCTCGCCGGGTCCATGATCATGAAGGAAAAGTCGCGAATGGACCGAAAAACCTTCATGATCACGATCATGATCACGGGGGAGGGAGGCGCGTGTCGAAGCGCGCGGGCGGAGCTTGAGGGCGCCCTTCCGCCCGACACTAGACTCGGCCGTCGGATGTGAAGGAGAGGGGCATGAACGCGGACTACTACGCGACCTACACGGTCGTGCTGAGCGTTCTGCTTCTCGGCGTGGTCTTCGCCGCGGTGGCTCTCGTCGCCAACCGGCTCCTCCGGCCCACCAACCCGTCCCGTGAGAAGTACCTCACCTACGAGTCCGGCGTCGATCCGGTCGGCGCGGGTTGGGCGCAGAGTCATGTCCGTTACTACGTCTTCGCCTACCTTTACGTCGTCTTCGCCGTCGACGCGATCTACCTTTTCCCCTGGGCCACGATCTTCGCCGCGCCGGGGTTCGGGTGGACGACGCTGGTGGAGATGTTCGTGTTCCTCGGCTTCATCGCCGTCGGCCTGCTCTACGCCTGGCGCAAGGGAGTGCTGACATGGACGTGACGACCCCCGCCGGCCAGGGAACGGGTTCGGCGCCGCACACTCCGAAGACCGCGCAGCCGCTCGACCTGCCGATGCCGCATGTCGGGCCGCTGCAGAAGCTGGCGCCCGAACCCCTGAAGTTCGTTCTCAACTGGGGTAGGCGCTGGTCGCTGTGGGTCTTCAACTTCGGCCTCGCCTGCTGCGCGATCGAGTTCATCGCGTCGTCGATGTCGCGGCACGACTTCATCAGGCTGGGCGTGATCCCGTTCGCGCCGGGGCCCCGGCAGGCGGACCTGATGGTCGTCTCCGGCACGGTGACCGACAAGATGGCGCCCGCGATCCGCCGCCTGTACGAACAGATGCCCGAGCCGAAGTACGTCATCTCGTTCGGTTCCTGCTCCAACTCCGGCGGGCCGTACTGGGATTCGTACTGCGTCACCAAAGGGGTCGACCAGATCGTGCCGGTCGACGTCTACGTGCCGGGGTGCCCGCCACGGCCGGAGGCGTTGCTGCAGGGCATCGTCAAGCTGCAGGAGAAGATCGCGGCGGAATCGCTCGAACAACGGTACGCAGGTGCCGGCGCTGCCCCGTCGCGGTGGCGGAGCGTGGCGTCCCTGCTCAGGCGGCCCGTTCGGCCGGGTGACACCTCGTGACCTGGTACACCGACACCCGGGACCTGCTGGCGACGGCGCTCGGTGTCGAGGTCGGGCTCGAGGAGGGCTTCGGTCCACCCACCCTCGACGTACCCGCTGACCGATGGGTCGAGGCACTGCGCGTCCTGCGGGACGAGGCGGGGTGCACCTTCTTCGACTGGTTGTCCGCCGTCGACGAACTCGACCAGGGCTTCGCCGTCGTGTGCCACGTCGCCCGGCTCGGCGCCGCGTCGGAGGAGTCGAGCGCGCCGGCGGTGGCGCACCTGTTGGTGCGTACGCGGATTCCGCGTTCCGCACCTGCTCTGGCGACGGCCACCCCGGTCTACGCCGGTGCCGGGTGGCACGAGCGCGAGACGCACGAGATGTTCGGCATCGACTTCGCCGGGCACCCGGGGCTTGCGCCGTTGTTGCTGCCGGACGAGTTCGAGGGTCACCCGTTGCGCAAGGAGTTCGTGTTGGCGGCCCGGGTGGCGAAGGCATGGCCTGGCGCGAAGGAACCCGGCGAGTCCGACCACGACACCGGCCGGTCGCCGAGCCGGCGACGGATGGCGCCACCTGGCGTACCGGCTGCCGAGGCGTGGGGTCCGCGCCCGCCCGGTTCGGAGGCGCCGGACCCGATGGCGGTCACCGCTCCGCCGGCCCGACCCGCCCGTGGTCGGGGTGAGCGTCCGGCCCGGGGTGAGCGTCCGGCCCGGGGTGAGCGTCCGGCCCGGGGTGAGCGTCCGGCCCGGGGTGAGCAGCCGGCCGAGGGTGAACGTCCGGCCCGGGGTGAGCAGCAGCCCGAAGCGACCGGCGGGGGCGACGATGGCTGAGGCGCTCGAGTTCGTCCTTCGCGTGGGCGGCGTCTTCGTGGCGTTCCTCGTCCTCCCGCTCCTCGTCGGTCAGACCGAGCACAAGGTGATGGCGCACATGCAGGGTCGGCTCGGCCCGATGTACGCGGGCGGTTTCCACGGTTGGGCACAGCTCGTCGCCGACGGAGTGAAGTTCGCGCAGAAGGAAGATGTCGTACCCGCCAACGCGGATCGCCGGGTCTTCCAACTCGCGCCCGTCCTCGCGCTCGTGCCGTACCTCGTGGCGCTGGTGGCGATCCCGTTCGGGCCGGGACTCGTGGGGGTCGAGCTCGACGCCGGGCTGTTCTTCGTACTCGCCGTGATGGGCGTCGGCGTCCTCGGTTCGCTCATGGGCGGCTGGGCGAGCGGCAACAAGTACAGCCTGCTGGGCGGCTTCCGGTCGGCGGGCCAGTTGCTCGCGTACGAACTGCCGTTCGTCCTCGCAGCGGCAAGTGTCGCGATGGCGGCCGGCACGCTGTCGCTCTCGGGCATTGTCGAGGCGTGGGAGCCGTGGTGGCTGATCTGGCAGCTGCCCGGGCTGTTCGTCTTCTTCGTCGCCGGACTGGCCGAGCTGCACCGGCCGCCGTTCGACATGCCGGTCGCCGATGCGGAGATCATCTTCGGGCCGTACACCGAGTACACCGGGATCCGGTTCGCGCTGTTCCTGTTGGCGGAGTACGCCGGAATCGTCGTGCTCGCGGCCCTGACGACGGTCCTCTTCCTCGGCGGTTGGGAGGGGCCGTTCGCCGGTGCGCTGGGATGGTTGTGGACGCTGCTCAAGGTGTTCGCGGTGGCGTTCGTGGTGATCTGGGTGCGGGTCGCCTACCCGCGGCTGCGGGCGGACCAGCTGCAGCGGTTGGGGTGGCAGCTGCTCGTACCGCTCGCCCTCCTGCAGCTCGCCCTCACCGGCGTGGTGGCGGTGGTCCGCTCATGAGACTTCGGGTCGTACGCAAGGAGGTGTGGTGATGGCCGGGATTCCGGGCAAGGGACTCGCGCACGGGCTCAAGGTGACGTTCGACAACCTCACCCGGCGTTCGGTGACGCAGCAGTACCCCGACGTCAAGCCGGACCTGCCGGCGCGGTCGCGCGGTGTGATCGCGCTCTTCGAGGAGAACTGCACCGTCTGCATGCTCTGCGCCCGCGAATGCCCGTGCTGGTGCATCTACATCGACTCGCACAAGGAGACGACGCCCCCGGCGGAGGAGGGCGCGCGCGAACGCAGCCACAACGTGCTCGACCGGTTCGCGATCGACTATTCCCTCTGCATGTACTGCGGGATCTGCATCGACGTGTGTCCGTTCGACGCGTTGTTCTGGTCGCCGGAGTTCGAGTACGCCACGACCGACATCGCCGATCTCACCCACGAACGCGACGAGCTGCGCGAGTGGATGTGGACCGTGCCCGTACCGCCGCCGCTAGACCCTGGCGCCGAGCCGGCCAAGGAGATCGGCGTCGCGGAGAAAGCCGTCGAGAAGGCCGCGGCGAGAGCCGTCGAGCAGGCCGCTGCTCAACCTGGCGAGCAGGCCGGTGCTCAGCCTGGCGAGGAGGCCGCTGAGAACGAACGTACGAACGCGGACGGCGAGCCATGAGAGCCGTCCAGGTGCTCTTCGCCCTCTTCGGTGTGGTGGCGGTCGGCTCGGCGTTGCTGGTCGTCACGACGCGGCAGGTCGTCCACGCGGCGCTCTGGCTCGTGGTGACGCTCGGCGCGCTCGCGGGGTGCTATCTGCTGTTGACGGCGGAGTTCGTGGCGTGGGTGCAGGTGCTCATCTATGTGGGAGCGGTGGTCGTCCTGCTGCTCTTCGCGCTCATGCTCACCCGTGCGCCGACCGGGCCGGTCGCCGACCTCACCAAGGCGAACGCCTGGTTCGCCGGGATCGTCGCGTTGGCGGTCGCGGCGGTCCTCGGTACGACGATGGTGGCGGGCTTCGCCGGTGAGGTGATCGACCTTCACCGGGTCGAGGTCGGCAGCGCGAAGGCCATCGGTGAAGCGGTGTTCTCCACCTGGGTCCTGCCGTTCGAGGTGCTGTCGGTGCTGCTGCTGGCCGCGCTCGTGGGTGCGATCGCGCTGTCGACCCGTGGTTCGCCGAGTGGCTCGAGGAGTACGCCCCGTACGCCACCGGAGGGAACGAAGGGCGCGGGCGTCACCGGCACCGGAGGTGGCCGCTGATGCCACTGCTGCTGCCGCTGCTCGTCGGGGTCCTGCTGTTCTCCATCGGCGTCTACGGCGTCCTCGCACGGCGCAACGCCGTCCTCGTCCTCGTCGGTGTCGAGCTGATGCTCAACGCGGTGAACCTGAACGTCCTCGCCTTCGACGCCTGGCACCGGGACCCCTTGCACAGCGGGCAGATCCTGACCCTCTTCGTCATCACCATCGCCGCCGCCGAGATCGGTCTCGGGCTGGCGATCGTCCTGCTGGTCTTTCGTACCCGCGCGTCGATCGACGTGGAGGACGCCCGCGAGCTCGCCGACCGCGACGCCACCGATGAGGCGTACGCCGACGAGGTGGCGGCGATGGATGCGGCGGAGGACGCGCGGGTGGAGGCAAGGGCTGAGGCAGCGGATGCGGCGGCGGCGGCCGAGCTGTCCGAGGATGGTGGCCAGCCATCTCGACATGCCTCCGGCAACTCCGAGGACGCACCGGCGGAGGCCAAGCGATGACCGCACTCCTCCTTGTCGCGACTGGCGCGGCGTTCCTCGCCGCCGTCCTCACTCTCCTGCTCGGCAAGGCCGTCCCGCGCGCCGTCGCGACGATCGGTGTCCTGGGCGCCGGCGTGGGCTGGATCGCCTCGCTGGCCGTGGTGATCGCCGACCTCTCCGGACGCCTCGAGCTCCAGACGCTGGTGCTGGCGCACGTGCCGACGGGAGGGCTGGCGTTCGACATCGCCTTCCGGGTCGACGGGCTCTCTGCGCTGGTGAGTCTGCTCGTCACGAGCGTGGCGCTGGCGGTGCAGATCTACTCGATCGACTACCTGCGCGGGGATTCGCGGTATCCGTCGTACGTCTGCCTGGTGTCGCTCTTCACCGCCGCGATGCTGCTCGTGGTCGCCTCCGACGACCTCCTGGTGCTGCTCGTGGGCTGGGAGGTGATGGGCGTCTGTTCGTACTTCCTGATCGGCCATCACTGGGAGCTCGCCGACGCGCGTGACAGCGCGGTGAAGGCGTTCCTGGTCACGAGACTAGGCGACATCGGCTTCCTGTTCGGGATCTTCGTCCTCGGCGTCGCGGCCGGCACGTTCCGAATCAGCGAGATCCAGGAGGCCGCCGTCAATGGCGGGTTGACAGTCGGTACGGCCACGCTGGCGACCCTGCTGCTGCTCTGTGGCGTGGTCGGCAAGTCGGCGCAGTTCCCCCTGCACATCTGGCTTCCGGACGCGATGGCCGGGCCGACACCGGTGAGCGCGCTCATTCACGCGGCGACCATGGTGGCGGCGGGGGTGTTCCTGGTGGCGCGGCTGCTCGCGGTGTTCGAGCTCGCGCCCGCGACGCTCGCGGTGCTCGCCGTCATCGCCGCGATCACCATGGTCGGATCCGCGCTCGCCGCGCTCGCCGAGGAGGACATCAAGCGGGTGTTGGCGTGGTCGACGGTCAGCCAGTTGGCCTACATGCTGGCGGGACTCGCGGCGGGTGGTTACACCGCGGGGGTCCTGCTGCTCGTGGCGCACGGGGCGTTCAAGGCGTTGCTGTTCCTGTGCGCGGGCGCGGCGATCCACGCCGTGGGCAGCAACCTGATGTCGGCGATGGGCGGGCTACGGCGGATGCTGCCGATGACGTTCGTGACGATGACGATCGGGTTGGCGGCGCTCGCGGCACTGCCGCCGTTGTCGGGGTTCTTCGCCAAGGACGCCGTGCTCGGTGCGATCCAGGAAGCGGTCCAGCACGGTGGAGTGCTGCCGGTGAGCGTCGGATGGATACTGCTGGTGGCGGGGTTCGCGACCGTCGCCCTCACCGCGGCGTACTGCACGCGGCTGTGGCTGCGGGTCTTCTTCGGAGCCGGACCTGACTCGGCTCCGTTGGGTGAGGGACACGCCTTGGATGAGGGTGCCCCTGCGGTACACGCCTTGGGTGTGGGTGCCCCTGCGGCACACGCCCCGGATGGAAGGACTCCTCCTCCAAGATCGGAGGCACCGGCACTCATGCGATGGCCGCTGATCGTGCTGGCGGTGCCGAGCGCACTGCTCGGGTTCCTGGCGCTGGCTCCGCGAACATGGGCGCGCTGGCTGGGCGGCGGTGGGCCCGCGGAGGCCGAGGCGCCGAGCCTGCTCCATGCGAGTACGACGATGCTGTCGCTCGCCCTTGCCGGACTCGCGGTCGCGGCGGTCACGGCAGCATGGCGGAGCCGGGGCAGGCGCGACCCCGCGGACCTGCTCGGCCCGGCGAGACCCCTGCTGCAGCAGGGATTCCGGATCGACGCGGTGGTCGCCAGGATCGTCGTACGACCGGTCTACGCGCTCGCGCGCGTCGTCGTGGCCGGCGACCGCGATGTCGTCGACTTCTACGTCCAGGGCTCGGGCCGGGCGGCCCGCTCGGTCGGAGGCCTGCTGCGGCTCGCCCAGACCGGGAACGTCTCGACCTACCTGAGCCTGGTCGTCGCCGGTGTTCTCGTCCTCGCCCTCGCGGCGTGGGGGGTGGTCGCGTGATCGAACTCCTGATGTGGCTGGTGATGCTGCTCCTGGCAGGTCTCACCGTGCGGACGGTGCCATGAACGTCCTGCTCTGGCTCCTCCTCGCCCTGCCCCTCGCCGGTGCCGGCGTGGTGGCGGGTGCGCCGAGGCTGGTCGCCGAGCCGGTGGTGGCGCGGGTGGGTGCCGTCGTCGGTGCGGCGACGTTGCTGGTCGCTGTCGTCGTCGCGGTGCGCTTCGACTACGCGGCGGCGGAACGCGTGCAGTTCGAGACGGACGCGAGCTGGATCCCCGCGATCGATGTCCGCTGGCATCTCGGCGTCGACGGCATCTCACTGGCGATGGTCCTGCTCACGGCGTTGCTGGCGTTCTGCTGCCTGCTCTACACGACCCGCATCCCGCCCTCGACCGCCGCGTCCGTCACGGCCGCCGGTTCCGACGCCGCCTCCGCTGGTGGCGCCGCCACTTCCGCCGGGCAAGGACAGCGGCCACCGACCCGGGCGTTCGTCGCTCTGGTCCTGCTCCTCGAGGTCGGGATGCTCGGGACGTTCGTGGCGTTCGACCTGATCCTGTTCTTCCTGTTCTTCGAGGTCGTCCTCATCCCGATGTGGTTCGTCATCGCCGTCTGGGGAGACCCGCACGACGGAGCCGGGCGGCGCCGTGCGGCCACGACGTTCATCCTCTACACCCTGCTTGGCAGCGCGCTCATGCTGCTGGGATTCCTGCTGGTGTACGCACAGGCCGGTACGTTCGACCTCACCGCTCTCGCGGCGGGCGCCGGCCGGGGAATCACCACGGCCGCCCAACTGCTCGCCGCCATCGCCATCGGACTCGGCCTCGCGGTCAAGAGCCCGATGTGGCCCCTGCACACCTGGCTGCCCGACGCGCACGCGAAAGCTCCCACGGTCGGCTCGGTCCTGCTGGCCGGCGTACTCCTGAAGATGGGAACGTACGGCTTCGTCCGCGTCTGGCTCCCGGTCGTCCCCGACGGCGCCCGCGCGGTGGCGCCCTACCTCGCCGCGCTCGCCACCGTCGGCATCCTCTACGGCGCGCTCGCGTGCCTGATGCAGCGGGAGCTCAAGCGCCTCATCGCGTACTCCTCCGTCGGCCACATGGGTTTCGTCCTGCTCGGCATCGCGACACTCACGCCGGTCGGCGTCAACGGCGCGATCTTCGCGGGAGTCGCGCACGGGCTCATCACCGGGCTGCTGTTCTTCCTCGCCGGCGCCATCAAGGACCGGCATGGCACCGGTGTCCTCGCCGACCTCGGTGGCGGACTGTACGCACGGATGCCGCGGCTCGGCGGGCTGTTCGTCTTCGGAGCGGTGGCGAGCCTCGGGCTCCCCGGGCTGGCCGGGTTCTGGGGCGAGATGCTGGCGCTGTTCGGTGCGTACGAACCGCACGCCGCGCTTGCCCGGACGACCTACATCGTGCTGATGGTGCTCGCCGGACTCGGCGCTGTCCTCACCGCTGCGTACTTCCTCGTCCTCGTTCGGCGGATCTGCCAGGGCAGCGACACGATCGGGCCGAGCCTCGTACAGAACGGTGCGGGCCTTCGTGACGTCACCGCGATCGAGGTGTGGTCGTGGGCGCCGCTGGTGGCGCTGACGCTGGTGCTCGGGCTGTATCCCGGCGCGGTCCTGGCGGTCACCGAACCCGCCGTCACGCTGCTGGTGGGGAGGTGAGTGCCGGTGCCTGACCTGGTGCAGCCGATCAACTGGCTCGCGATCGCGCCACCGCTCGCCGTCGCGCTGACCGCTGTCGCGGTACTGGTCGTCGACGCGGTGGCGCGTGGTCGGCGGCCCGGCCTCGTGTCGTGGGCGGCGTTCGGCGGCCTGGTGAGCGCGCTCGCGCTGCTGCTACCTCTTCGTCATGTCGCCGGCACGAGTTCGGCAATGTTGGCCGCGGAGGCCGCCTCCTCGCCCGGACAGAACATCGACTTCGCGATTCTTGGGCACGATTTTGCCTTCTGCGCACAGGTGGTTGCCTTCCGCGTCGACCCTCTCAGCGGACCAATGACGTGCTCATACGTCGTCGACAACACAACACTGGTCTTCCAGCTGCTTGCGGCCGGGGGTGCGGCCGTGGTCGTCTTGCTGTCGACCCGTGCGTCGCTCGGTTCCCGGATCCCAGTGGGGGAGTACCACTTCCTGCTGCTCTGTTCTGCCAGTGGGGCGATGGTGCTGGCCGGGGCGCGGGACCTCATCACGCTGGTCGTGGCGTTGGAGCTGGTCTCGCTTCCGGCGTTCGCCCTCGTGGGGTTGCGTGGCGGCGACCGGCGGGCGGCCGAGGCGGCACTGAAGTTCTTCCTCGTCTCCGTCGTGTCCGTCGCGGTGATGCTCTTCGGGGTCTCCCTCGTCTACGGCGTCACCGGCACCGTCTATCTCGCGGGGATCGACGCGGCGCTGCGGGACGGCGCCGGCCCGGCCGGCGTCGCGGCCGTCGGCGTCATGCTCACGCTGGTGGGGCTGGCCTTCAAGGTGGCGGCTGTGCCGTTCCACTTCTGGGTGCCCGACACGTATGTCGGCGCGCCCGTACCAGTCGCCGCCTACCTGTCCGTGGTGTCGAAGGCGGCCGGATTCGTCGGGCTCCTGCTGGTGGTGAGCATCGCGTTTCCGTCGTACGCCGGAGTGTGGGCACCGGTCGTCGCCGTCCTCGCGGCGCTGACGATGACGCTCGGCAACCTGGTGGCGCTGCGGCAGCGCAACGCCGTCCGGCTGCTGGCGTGGTCGAGTGTCGCGCAGGCGGGCTACCTGTTGGTGCCGCTGGGGGCGGCGTCGGCGGCGTCGTCCGCGGTTACCTCCGGAGGCGAGGGGTCGGCGGCGGGCGCCGACGGGTTGCTGCAGGCGACCGTGGCGTACCTCCTCATCTATGCGGTCGTGAACCTCGGTGCGTTCTCGGTCGTCGCTGTGACCGCGGGCGGGCGCGGGTCGGACGCGCGCGGGTCGGCTGGCGGCAGGCCGGCGGGCGGCGGACGGATGCTCGCGGACTACCGCGGGATGGCGTGGTCCCGGCCCCTGCGGGCGTGCGCGCTGGCGTTCTTCCTCCTCGCACTGGCCGGGCTACCGCCGGGTGTCATCGGGTTGTTCGGCAAGGTCGTGATCTTCCGGGCGGCGATCGACGGCGGCGCCGGGTGGCTCGCGGTGGTGATGGCCGTGAACGTCGTGATCGCGCTGGCGTACTACCTGTACTGGGCGGCGCTGCTCTTCCTCCCGCCGCAGGCTCGTGGACGTCCGGTCGATGGCGTACGTCTGGACCCGGCGATGGCGGGTCGCCGGCTCGCCACCCCCTGGCCGGCCGGGATCGCGGTCGGGCTGACGGCGGTGCTCGGCGTCGTCCTCTCGGTCGCGCCCAACCTCGTCCTCGGGGTCCTCGACGTGGTGAGGCTGGCGTTCTGAGCGGCACGATGAGCGGCAGACCGATGGCAGCCGAGCGGAAGGCGGATGGCAGCCGAGCGGCAGGCGGATGGGAGCCGAGCGGCAGGCCGGTGGCGACATGAGCGGCGACCATGGTCCACGTGCGCGGCGGGCGACCATGATCATGAAGGATTCGAGGCGTATGCGACCACAAGACCTTCATGATCACGATCATGATCACGGGGCAGGTCCTGGGCCGGGCGGCGGCGGGCAGGATCCTGCGCTGGGACGCGGGCCGGACGCTGCCGGGAGGGAGGCCGGTGGGGGAGCGGACTGCGAGGTGCTCGTCGTAGGCGCCGGGGCGACCGGGCTCGCCGCCGCGCTGGACCTCGCCCGGCGTGGCGTGGACGTTCGCCTCGTCGACCAGTCACCGGAGCCGAAGCCCGGGTCCCGGGCGTGGACACTGCATCCCCGTAGCCTCGAGATCCTTGCCGATCTGGGAGTGATCGACGACGTACTCGCCCGTGCCTCGCGGAGCGCCGCCCAGCACGTCCACGCCCGTGGCCGGTTGCTGGCCGACCTCGGTGACCGTCGCCGCGGGCAGGATTCCACCACGACTAGGGCGGGCGAGCGCTTCACCGGTCCGGTAGCCCTCTCGCAGGTGCATCTGGAGGAGATTCTCCGGGCGCGGCTCGCTGGTCTCGGGGTCCGCATCGACTTCGGCCATACGCTCCGACACCTCCGCCAGGATTCGCGCGGCGTCGTGGCCGGTCTTACCGACGAGGCGGGCGACGATCGTCGTGTGCGTTCGGCGTATGTCATGGGGGCAGACGGCGGCCAGAGCACCGTACGCCGGCTGCTGGGCCTCGCCTTCACCTCCGCCTCGCCCGGTACGCCTGCGCCCACCGGTAACTCCGCTCCGGCCGGCACGTCCGCGCCCACCGGGACGTCCGCGCCCACCGGTACGCCAGCGCGGTCCGGTGCCGGCGCCGCGGAGTCAGCCCCGGCCGTGCGGCTGTGGTGCGGCGACATGGGCGTCGAGGGTCTCCCACCCGCCGACCGCACGTACCGCTGGTGCGGGCCCGACCACGACATCACCCTCGCTCCCCTCCCGCACACCACCCGCACGGGCGCCACGATCTGGGCCGTACGCATCGTCGCGGACGCCGCCGCGCTCGGCGCGGCACGCCCCAGCACGGATGCCCTCCAGACGCTGTTCCAGCGCTTCACCGGATGGACCCAGGTGCGGTTCATCGAGGCGGCCTGGCTGTCGGCGTACGACATCGCTCCTGGGGTCGTCGACCGGATGCGCGACGGGCGTGTGTTCGTGGCAGGGGACGCGGCCCACGCTCACTCGCTTCATGCGCCGCACGCGGCGGCGGGCTTGGCCGCCGGCCTGTGCGACGCGACCAACCTGAGCTGGAAGCTGGCCGCGGTCCTGCGTGGGGCGGAAGAGGACCTGCTCGACAGTTACGAGGCGGAGCGCCTTCCGGTCGCGCTTCGCACGAGCCAGCTGTCGACGGACCCGGTACGTGAGCTGCTCGGCGACGCCACCGGACCGCCCGCAGCCCGACGAGGCGCTGGTCGAATTCTGCGAAGCCTCCCGCCGCAAGCCGCGGGCCTTGTTCTGCGTCGCCGGGCCGCCCGCGACGTCCGACGTGGCGAGCGCGACCTGCACTACCGCGGATCCCGACTGTCCCAGGAACTCGGTGGCCGGCGGGTCATGCTCCGCGCCGGCGACCCGGTGCCGGACGTACTCCTGTGGAGCCCGGCCCGCGCCGCCGACGTACGCCTGTCCGACGTACGCCTGTCCGGCGTACGGTCATCCCCTCCCACGCAGGCCACTCTGTGGACGGTTCTCGGGCTCGGCAGCGTCACGACCGAGGTGGTCAGGGCCGCCCTGCATCGGTTCGGGCCGGCGGTTTGCGGCGAGGTCATCGGCGGTGGCCTGGGTACCGCCAGGGGCGTGACTCTCCTGGACAGATACGGCGAGGCGCGGCGCCTGCTCGGCCGCCAGGGCGGCTCGGTTCTCGTCGTACGTCCCGATGGTCATCTCGGCCTACGGTGCGGACTGAATCCGGACATTCTCGAGGCGTACCTCGAGGATCTTGTGGGGGCCTCCGCCGACGTCGCCGGCTGACCTCCGCGGTCGGAGCCCGCAAGGTTGTCAGGACGTCGGACACGTTGACATGCGCCGAACGCCAGATCTCGCCGAACGCCAGAACTTTCGCCGAACGCCGCAACTTTCGGGAACGCCACCGTCGGCGCCAGGCGTTCTCCGGACGGAGGTCCAACGAAGGTTATGCACGACCGCGCGCACTGCCATCGCAACCAGCTCAAGACGACGATGCTGCTGGCCTCGTTGTCGGTGCTGCTGATCCTCGGCGGCGGCGCGGTCGGCGGTCGGGTGGGCCTGGTGGTGGCGTGCGGCCTCGCGCTCGCCATGAACGCGGGCGCGTACTTCGCGAGTGACCGGATCGCGCTCCGGTCCATGCGGGCCTATCCCGTCAGCGAGGCCGACCATCCGGAGCTGTGCCGGATCGTCCGCGAACTCGCCACCGCGATGCGCCTCCCGATACCCGCCGTCTACGTCTCCGCGACCGCGACACCCACCGCGTTCGCCACGGGCCGCAACCCGCGCCGTTCGACGATCTGCGTGACCCAGGGGCTGCTCCGGCTCCTCGACCAGCGCGAGCTGCGCGCAGTCATCGGGCACGAACTCGGCCACGTCGCCAGCCGCGACATCCTCATCTCCTCGGTCGCTTCCGCGTTGGCGAGCATGATCATGTCCGCGGTCCAGTGTGCGTGGCGGGTGCGGTTCGGGCGTACGCACCCCGCTTCGTCGGGCTCGGCAGGGCGGTCTGTGCGAGGCGTAGGCCCGGTCGGCCTGCTCCTGCTCCTGGTCCTCGGCCCGCTCGCGGCGTCCCTGTTGAGGGTGGCGATCACCCGCTCGCGGGAGTACGCGGCAGACCGTACGTCGGCCAGGATCACCGGCGACCCGCTGGCGCTTGCCGACGCACTCCGCAAGCTGGAGTCGACGACGCGGCGGGTGCCCCTGCCGGCCGACCCGGCGCTGCGGAGCACCGCCGCGCTCATGATCGCGAGCCCCTTCCGCCAGAGTGGGTTCGGACGACTCTTCTCCACCCACCCGTCGACCCGCGACCGGGTCCGGCGGCTGGAGTATCTGGCAGGGGTCCGCCGCGGAACTCAGCGGTAGTTGACGAACTGCAGGGCAACGTCGAGATCCTTGCCCTTGAGCAGGGTGATCACCTGCTGCAGGTCGTCCTTCTTCTTGCTCGCCACCCGCACCTCGTCGCCCTGGACCTGGACCTTGACGCCCTTCGGGCCCTCGTCCCGGACGATCTTGGCGACCTTCTTGGCGTTCTCGGTGGAGATCCCCTCCTCGAACGTGCCCTGGATGCGGTAGTCCTTGCCCGACTGCCGCGGATCGCCGGACTCGAGATGCTTCAGCGACACGCCACGCTTGACGAGCTTCTCCTTGAACACGTCGAGCACGGCTTTTGCCCGTTCCTCGGAGTTGGCCGCGATCTCGACGCCGAACTCACCCGACCAGCGGATCTGGGCACCTGTGCCCTTGAAGTCGTACCGCTGGGCGATCTCCCGCGCCGCTTGGTTGAGTGCGTTGTCGGCTTCCTGCCGATCGACCTTGCTCACGATGTCGAACGACGACTCGGCGGGCATGCGGGCTCCCCTCATTCGTAGCTGCTGGTGACGCCCGGCCGGCTGCGGCGGCCAGGTAGCGTCTGCGCTATCCTCTCAAGTCGCTGTCGTACGACAGCACCCAGGCAGGTTGCCCGAGTGGCCAAAGGGAGCGGTCTGTAAAACCGTCGGCTTCGCCTACACTGGTTCGAACCCAGTACCTGCCACACCTCTGAAAACGGCCTCTGACCTGCACGTTCAGGTTGGAGGCTTCTTCACGTCGTACCCGGCTGACCCCGGCCGGATCCGGTGATCCACGGCCGCCCGCCCCTAATGCGCGCCAACGGACGGAAGACGGTAGAGCAGGGGCCTTCAGGACCTGACGACCCATGCCGCCTCCGTGCGGCGTGTGGGAAGCGAAAGAGCGGCTGAAGCACCCTGCAGCGTGGTGCTGGCCGGCGCGTCCACGGCTCCGCGTCGCCGCGTGAGGAATTTCAGCGGCTCTCGGCCGGGCTAGTCCGCGCAGCATCTGGCGCAGGAGCCTCGTCGCCAAGATGCCAGCACGCCGTGCCTTGCGAGATAGATCTGTCGAGACCTGTCCCTCATGATCGACAACGTTTTGGCTGGTCAGAGGCAGTCGAGGGACCGGAGGGACCGTAGGGACAGTTCGCATGAGCGTTTGGCTCGAAGCGGCCAGCTGCGCAGTCGACTCCGCAAACGCAAGCGCTGGCGGCTACGCCCTGGGCGTCTGGTCCGGCCAGCGCGTCCCTGGTTGCGGGCAACGAGGACCTGGAGGTGGTGGGAGAGTCTCACTACCAAGGTGCACTCTCGAACATCGCCGGAGGACCGTCCAGGTCGGCGGAAGGCTACTTCTCGAACGGCTGATCTTGGCTCCGTGTTGGCACTACAATAGATCGATTGGTGAGCCTTGGGGGGAAGTATGCCGAACAGAAGAGTCCAAAGCGTTTATGGTGGATTCGCGCTATGGGTCACGCTCTTTATTTCGGCTATCTATGGATTCGTAGAGCGAGAATGGCTTGCGGCGTTCGAATGCTTGACACTTACTATTTTCATTCCGGTCTGGTGGATAGCTTTCTCCATGCCGACGGATTGCGGAGTGAGGACTACGAATACGCCGTACTGCAAGAATCCAGCTCGCGGCCTCTTCCTAGGCTGTGGGCGGGCGGACGGCCACAAATGGGGAAAGTTTCTGGCCCAGATGCGGTTCTTTAGATGGAAATGGCTTCGGGTGCGCTCGCGAATTGACATCGGACAGCCTGTCTACGCCACTAGTCCGGTGGCGCCAGGCGGCGGCATTTTGGTGGAATCCGGAAGTTCGTCGTCGGCAAATATGTCGACCGTCTCGAGATATGACGCCGCCATGATGTCGATTAGCCTATCCAGCCTTCTGGTGGCGATTGTTCAAACTGCATTCACGGCCGTTCAATATGCGTCATGAGTCGAGCGAGGAAGGTATCTGGATGATGGCGACTTGCTCGGGTCATACGCCCATCGCCGACCAGATATGCATGTGGTCATCCAACTTTCATCCGCCACTTCCAGCAAATGTGATCAGGTAGGGAGGTCCCAGTTTGGTGGCGGGAGCGGACGCAGACAGGGCTGAGATCATCCAGTTCTGGCGGACAGTCGAGATGTTCAGACCTCCACCGGTACACAAGGCCAGTCGGGAGAAGCACGTCTATTCGGTTGCCCCAGGTCAGCCTCTGCCATGGGAGTCTGGTCACGAGCTGGCACATGTTCGACTTCCGGACGGCACAGCGTGGCGGCACGTCGTCTACGTCGGGATCTTTGCGGTGCAGTCAGTGTTCGATGTACTCGCTAGGGTCTTTACAAGTTGTGAGGACGACTTCGATGAGCGTCCTCCTGGGCAGTCGGCACTGGCCGCATTCGTGGTGTCAGACGAGGGGCGTCCGCTGCTTGGCTCGGAAGTACTGTCGAGCTGCGCCTGGGCGACAGGCCGGGCGCTGCATCCTGGCCCGGGCAGTGCGGCCTGGCTGACAGGATTCGATGCTGCTCAACGGGAGTTCGGTACTGGTCTTGCCGAGCTGACAGCGGCAGAACTGGACGATGCCAGGGCTCGACAGCTCGGCGAATGTGGACACGCGATGGGCCGACCGATCGGCGTCAAGGACTTGGAAGCATGCAGAGACCTGGCCGCCGAGATCGCAGCAGTCAAGGTGGCTCTTCCGCATCTAGAGATCCGAATCCGCTGCGAGATGGTAGGCAAGCGGACCCAGCACAACGTCGACGGGTACGACTTTCTGAATAGCTTTATCGCTAGTACGGCGTGGCGTTAATGATTGGACGGTTGTTCCTGGGAGGATGCTGGTATGGCTCATCCTCCTGCTGCGGCGTTGGTGTTGCATGACGGTGATCGGGACGTTCTTGGTTCGTGGGTGCGATC
>NZ_JBEEAB010000014.1:0-204337 GCF_040120725.1 Actinopolymorpha sp. B9G3
CGCTCGACTTGCATGTGTTAAGCACGCCGCCAGCGTTCGTCCTGAGCCAGGATCAAACTCTCCGTCGAAAACCAACAGAAAGCCCAAAACAGGCCCCAAAAAAACACAAACCCACAACACACAAAAAATGCGCCATGAGCCAAAACAACACAAAACCATCGACTATCGGCACGCTGTTGAGTTCTCAAAGATCAGGCCGCCACGACTACCCACTCCGTGACTGAACTACACAACACTACCCACCTGAGGTCACGCTAAACAAGCCCTACGTAACTCGGATGGGCCCCAGCTCGCCGCACCGGATGGCAACGTGCACGCACGTAGCTACCCAAGCGTGGTCTCAGCTGGAGTTCCCCGCTGGATCGGCCGCCCTTCGGCGTCCCGCACTCCGTTGCGAGGCGAGTAGAACCATACGTACACCGCCAAGCAGAGTCAAATCGGCCCCACCGGCGGCGCGGTCAGGCCTCCACGGACCGGCGCGTACCCCGGTGAGAGCGCCGGCTGCGGGGCGGCGTTCGGTGCCCGGAGGTTCGCTGTCGGGCGCGCCCGACGCCTGTCACGCGCTCGGGGATGTCCGCCGCCGCCGCCGATCACCTCGCCACGGCGTGTCGGTCGCGCCCGTGCGCATGCCAGCTCCTAGCATCGCGGGGTCCTTGGGGCCGGTCGCGCTCTTTCCTGAGCCGGCCCACCCGCCCGCACGCTCAGCGGCCAACGAGCGTGAGGCTGGTGGCTGCCCACATGTCCGACGTACCACTGCTTCTCGTCGATGGTCACAACCTGCTGTGGCGGGCCTGGTTCGGCTTCCCGGCACGGATCAGGAGTAGGGACAAGTCACGTGACCTGACCGGAGTGTTCGGATTCTTCGCGTTGTTGCGCGTGGCGATCCGCGAGCTTTCCGCGCTGCCGGAGGTCGTGGTGGTCTTCGACGGGGAGAACGCCTGGGCTGATCGCTCCGCGATCGACCCCGCGTACAAGGCGCACCGGGCGACTGGTGTCGAGGCCATGGCACCGATCAGGGCCCTCGGCGACGTCGTACGCGGCCTGGACGCGACCGACCTACGACACGTCTGCATCGACACGGCTGAGGCGGACGACGTGATCGCCAGCGCCGTCGAGCGATGCAGGAGGCGGACGCCGCGGCGCGAGGTCTGGATCATGTCCATGGACCGGGACTTCTACCAGTTGGTCGACGAGCGGACGCGGATCCTCAACACCGTCCGACGACCGGGGCAGCGGGTCGTCGACCGCAAGGAGATCGAAGCCCGGTTCGGGGTCACGCCCGCGCAGTGGTGCGACCGGGTAAGCCTGGTCGGCGATCCGGCCGACGGGATCCGTGGCGTACGCGGCGTGGGTACCGTCACCGCAGCTCGGCTGCTCGCCGGAGGCTTGGGCGTGGAGCAGTTGCGGTCGTCGGACCGGCCCGTGGGCCGGGTCGGCGGCCGCGTCCGCGAGTCGCTCAAGGACGTCGCACGGTGGAAGCGGATGGTACGCACCCGAACGGACGTGCCGCTGCCGGCTGACCTGCTCAGCGGCGCCGCGTCACCGCAGATGCCGAGCGCGCCAGTGGTCGTGGAGATGCTCGACCTGTGGTGACCCGGGCGGGTCGCCAGTGGGGCCAGGGCGGGTCGCCAGTGGGGCCAGGGCGGGTCGCCAGTGGGGCCAGGGCGGGTCGCCAGTGGGGCCAGGGCAGGTCGCCAGTGGGGCCAGGGCAGGTCGCCAGTGGGGCCAGGGCGGGACTCCAGTGACCCGCCCGGCTGTCGCGACGGAAGCGTTTGCACGGAACAGGTGGGAGGTCCGGCGGCTTCTCGACCGACGAACCTCCCACGCAGCTCGTCGTGAAGCTCAGGACGGCTTCTGGTCGCCAGACTGCTGGCCATCGGGCTGGTCGTCGTCGACGACCTCCGCCTCGACCACATCGTCGTCGCCCGCATCCGAGTCGGCACTCGCCGAGCCGTCGGGACCCGAGCCGGAGGCCCCGCCGTCGGCCGCCTGTTCCTGGGCCTGCGACTGCTGTGCCGCGGCGTACATCGCCTCACCGATCTTGGTGCGGGACGCCGAGAGCTTGTCGAACGCGGCCTTCAGAGTGTCGTGGTCGTCGCCCTCCAGCGCCTTCTTCACCTCGGCGATGTCCCGCTCCACCTCCGACTTGACGTCCGCGGGGACGCTGTCGGTGTTCTCGCCCAGGAACGTCTCGGTCTGGTAGACGAGCGTGTCCGCCTGGTTGCGCAGCTCCGCGGCTTCACGGCGCTTGCGGTCCTCCTCGGCGTACTGCTCGGCGTCGCGGACCATCCGGTCGATGTCGTCCTTGGGCAACGCAGATCCACCCGTGACCGTCATCTTCTGCTCACGACCCGTGCCGAGGTCCTTCGCCGACACGTGCACGATGCCGTTGGCGTCGATGTCGAACGTCACCTCGATCTTCGGCACCGCCCGAGGCGCAGGCGGCAGACCCGTCAACTCGAAGTTGCCGAGCGACTTGTTGTCCGCCGCCATCGCCCGCTCGCCCTGATAGACCTCGATGAGGACGGACGGCTGGTTGTCCGACGCGGTGGTGAAGATCTCCGACCGCTTCGTCGGGATGGTCGTGTTGCGTTCGATCAGCTTCGTGAACACTCCACCGCGCGCGGCGGTCTGCCCGGTCGCAATACCGAGCGAGAGCGGAGTGACGTCCAGGAGCAGGACGTCCTTGACCTCGCCGCCGAGAACCCCGGCCTGCAGGCTGGCGCCGACTGCCACCACCTCGTCGGGGTTGACGCCCTTGTGCGCCTCCTTGCCGCCGGTGAGTTCGCGGACCAGCTCGGCGACGGCAGGCATCCGGGTCGAGCCGCCCACCAGGATCACGTGCTCGATCTTGGCGACGTCGATCGACGCGTCCTTCAACACCTGCTGGAACGGACGACGGCAGCGCTCGAGCAGGTCCGCCGTCAACCGCTGGAACTCGGCCCGGGTCAGCTTCTCGTCCAGGTGCAGCGGACCGGACTCACCCAAGGTGACGTACGGAAGGTTGATGTTCGTCTCCGACGCCGACGACAGCTCGATCTTCGCCTTCTCGGCCGCCTCGGTGAGCCGCTGGGTCGCGATCTTGTCCTTGCTCAGGTCCACGCCCTGCTTGTTCTTGAACTGCGTCACCAGCCACTCGACGATCTTCGCGTCCCAGTCGTCACCACCCAGGTGGTTGTCACCCGAGGTGGCCTTCACCTCGAAGACACCCTCGCCGATGTCGAGGAGCGAGACGTCGAAGGTCCCCCCACCGAGGTCGAAGACGAGAATGGTCTGGTCGGACTCCTTGTCCAGACCGTAGGCAAGGGCCGCGGCCGTCGGCTCGTTGATGATCCGCTGGACGTTGAGACCGGCGATCTCCCCGGCCTCCTTCGTCGCCTGCCGCTGCGCGTCGGAGAAGTACGCCGGCACCGTGATCACCGCGTCGGTGATCGTCTCGCCGAGGTAGGCCTCCGCGTCGCGCTTCAGCTTCTGCAGGACGAACGCCGAGATCTGCTGGGACGTGAACGACTTGTCGTCGATCTTCGTCGACCAGTCGGTGCCCATGTGCCGCTTCACCGACCGGATCGTCCGGTCGACGTTCGTCACCGCCTGCCGCTTGGCGACCTCGCCGGTGAGCACCTCGCCACTCTTGGCGAACGCCACCACCGACGGCGTCGTGCGCGAGCCCTCCGCATTGGTGAGGACGGTCGGTTCACCGCCTTCGAGGACCGCCACCACCGAGTTCGTCGTACCAAGGTCAATTCCGACCGCACGGGCCATGGTGCTCAAACCTTTCTTCGCGTCTTGAACTTCATGTCTGCGCCGCAGCCGCACCAGCCGCGCGGAGCTCGAGTGAGTCGTTGGCGTCGTTGACGTCGACCAGCACGTGGTCGCCGTCGCGGACCTCACCGGACAGGATCTGACGGGCCAGGCCGTCACCGATCGCCGACTGGACGAGCCGCCGCAGTGGTCGGGCGCCGTAAACCGGGTCATAGCCGGTGATGGCCAGCCACTCCTTCGCGCCCTCGGTGACGTCGAGGGTGATCCGGCGTTCGCCCAGGCGCCTCGCCAGCGCCGCGACCTGGAGATCGACGATCCGCGTGAGCTCCTCGGTGCCCAGCGGGTCGAAGAGCACGATCTCGTCGAGCCGGTTGAGGAACTCCGGCTTGAACGACGCCCGGACGACGTTCATCACCAGGTCCCGCTTCTTGTCCTCGTCCAGCGACGGATCGGCGAGGTACTGGGAGCCGGAGTTGCTGGTCAGGATCAGGAGCACGTTGCGGAAGTCGACCGTACGGCCCTGCCCGTCGGTCATCCGGCCGTCGTCGAGCACCTGGAGAAGGACGTCGAAGATCTCCGGGTGTGCCTTCTCCACCTCGTCCAGGAGGATCACGGAGTACGGACGACGACGGACCGCCTCGGTGAGCTGCCCGCCCTCCTCGTAGCCGACGTAACCCGGCGGTGCCCCGACGAGGCGGGCCACCGAGTGCTTCTCGGAGTACTCGCTCATGTCGATCCGCACCATCGCCCGCTCGTCGTCGAAGAGGAACTCCGCGAGCGCCTTCGCCAGCTCCGTCTTGCCCACACCGGTCGGCCCGAGGAACAGGAACGACCCCGTGGGCCGGTCCGGGTCGGAGATCCCCGCCCGGGCCCGGCGTACGGCGTCGGACACCGCGGCGACCGCCTTGCGCTGACCGACCAGCCGGCGGCCGAGCTCCTCCTCCATCCGGAGCAACTTGCCGGTCTCGCCCTCCAGCAGGCGTCCGGTGGGGATGCCGGTCCAGCTCGAGACGACCTCCGCCACCTCGTCGGGGCCGACCTCCTCGCGCACCATCGGCGCCGCCTCCGGGGGCCCGGCGGGCTCCGCCACCTGAACCTCTGCGGCGGCCGCGAGCTCCTTCTCCAGCTCCGGGATCTCGGCGTAGAGGATCCGGGAGGCGGCCTCGAGATTGCCCTCGCGCTGAGCGCGCTCAGCCTGGCCGCGCAGGTCGTCGAGGCGCTGCTTGACCTCACCGACCCGGTTGAGTCCGGACTTCTCCTTCTCCCACCGCGCCTCGAGGCCACGCAGGGACTCCTCGCGGTCGGCCAGCTCCGCCCGGAGCTTCGCCAGCCGCTCCTGGCTCGCTACGTCGTCCTCCTTGGCGAGCGCGAGCTCCTCCATCTTCATCCGGTCGACCTGGCGGCGGAGCTCGTCGATCTCCACCGGACTCGAGTCGATCTCCATCCGGAGACGGCTGGCCGACTCGTCCACCAGGTCGATCGCCTTGTCGGGCAGCTTGCGCCCCGTGATGTAGCGGTTGGACAGCGCGGCTGCGGCGACCAGGGCACTGTCGGCGATCTGCACCTTGTGGTGCGCCTCGTAGCGTTCCTTCAGACCGCGCAGGATGGCGATGCTGTCCTCGACGGACGGCTCGCCCACGAACACCTGCTGGAAGCGCCGTTCGAGCGCGGGATCCTTCTCGATCCGCTCGCGGTACTCGTCCAGCGTCGTGGCGCCGATCATCCGCAGCTCGCCGCGGGCCAGCATCGGCTTGAGCATGTTGCCGGCGTCCATCGAGCTGTCTCCGGTCGCACCGGCGCCCACGACCGTGTGCAGCTCGTCGATGAACGTGATGATCTGCCCGTCGGACTCCTTGATCTCCGCGAGCACGGCCTTGAGGCGTTCCTCGAACTCGCCGCGGTACTTCGCTCCCGCCACCATCGAACTGAGGTCGAGGTTGACCAGGCGGCGGCCCTTCAACGACTCCGGCACGTCACCGGCGACGATCCGCTGCGCCAGCCCTTCGACGACAGCCGTCTTGCCGACACCGGGCTCGCCGATCAACACCGGGTTGTTCTTCGTCCGCCGGGACAGGACCTGAACGACCCGGCGGATCTCGGCGTCGCGGCCGATCACCGGGTCCAGCTTGCCCTCCCGGGCACGGTCGGTGAGGTCGACGGAATACTTCGCGAGCGCCTTGTACGTCCCCTCGGGATCGGGCGAGGTGACCCGGGCGGACCCGCGTACCTGCGAGAACGCCGCGAGCAGACCGTCAGTGGTGGCACCGGCCTTCACGAGCACGTCCTTCGCGCCGCTCGCGACCGTCGCGAGGCCGACCAGCAGGTGCTCGGTCGAGACGTACTCGTCGCCGAGCTCGGTCGCCTGGTCCTGCGCGACCTGGAGGACCTGGTAGAGCGGGCGGGCCAGGCCGGGCGCCTGCACGGTCGATCCACTCGCGGCCGGCAGCCGCTCGGCTGCCTCGGCCGCCGCCTTCTGCACCGCCACGCGGTCGGTGCCCACCGCGTCGAGGAGCGCGCCTGCCGTGCCTTCCGGGTCGGCCAGCAGCGCGATGAGCAGGTGCACCGGTTCGACCGCCGGGTTACCGGCGTTGGCCGCCTGCCGGACGGCCGCCGAAAGGGCGTCCTGGCTCTTGGTGGTCAGCTTCTGTGCGTCCATGTTTCGTTCGTTCTTTCCCTACCTGGATGGCCGGAACGCGTGCCGGCCGGAAGGTCGGTGGCGACGTCGGGTCGGACGTCGGTGGTGAGGTCGCTGGTGGCTGGTCATCGGGTCCCCGATCCGCCCCGACGGCGGCGGGCCGAATGGCCGGTCCAGACCACGACCGCCTGGCTCGTCTGCGGCATCAGCTCCGGCAGGAACGCGGCCTGCTCGGCGGCGCGCTCGAACATCGTGCGGGCATCCTCGAGAGCGTCTTCGAGTTCCACGACCCGCGTGCTCAACAGCTCGACCTGGGTCTCCAGCTCGAGGATCCGCTTGACGCCCTCCAGCCCGATGCCAGACGCGGTGAGCTGCGCGACGTGGCGAAGCGTCTCGATGTCGCGCATCGAGTAGCGCCTACCCCCGCCGACGGCCCGCCCCGGCGTCACCAGTCCGATCCGGTCGTACGTCCGGAGGGTCTGTGGATGCAGGCCCGTCAGCTGGGCAGCGACGCTGATGACGTACGCCGGCGTGTCGGCGTCCATCGTGATGTCGAACGGCATCCGGGACCGCGTGTTCCGGTCGGTCATGAGGCGCCTCCCTTACCGTCGAAGAGGTCCTGCCGTGCGCCGTCGACGCCGGTCGCCCTGCGGTAGGCGTCGAGCGCTGCCTTCGCGTCGTCGTCGAGATGGTCGGGGACGAGCACCTCGACGGTCACGAGGAGATCGCCCTTGGTGCCGTCACGGCGCGCCGTGCCCCTGCCCCGGACGCG
This sequence comes from Actinopolymorpha sp. B9G3, assembly GCF_040120725.1. Classification (NCBI taxonomy): domain Bacteria; kingdom Bacillati; phylum Actinomycetota; class Actinomycetes; order Propionibacteriales; family Actinopolymorphaceae; genus Actinopolymorpha; species Actinopolymorpha sp. B9G3. The sequence continues at coordinate 7,170 of NZ_JBEEAB010000014.1, forward strand.
GAAGGTGCGGCCGTTGGGAGTGCCGGGCGGAACCTTCAAGGTCACCGGCGGGCCAGCGAGGGTGGGAACCGTGATCTCGCCACCCAGGGCCGCCTCGGGGAACGTGATCGGCACCGTGATCGTGAGATGCTCGCCACGCCGCCCGAACCGCTCGTGCGCCTGGACGTGCACCGTGACGTAGAGGTCGCCGGCGGGGCCACCGCGCTCACCGGCCGCACCTTTGCCGCGCAACCGGATCCGCTGACCGTCGCGAACTCCTGCCGGGATGCGCACCTGCATGGTGCGCGACGACGTGCCGCGGCCGGAGCCGTGGCAGGTCGGGCACGGCTCGTCGACGACCAGCCCGCGGCCCCGACAACTCCGGCAGGGCTCACTCATCGCCAACCGGCCACCTTGGGTGGTGGCCCGCATGCCGACACCCTCACAGTCGGGGCAGACGCGTGGCACCGTTCCAGCCTTGGCGCCGGTTCCCGAGCATGCCGGGCACGGGCTGTCACTGGTCATCCGCAGCGGCACGGTCACGCCGTCGACCGCGTCCCGGAAGCCGATCGTCGCCTCGGTCTCGACGTCTGCACCCCGGCGGGCCCGCGTGCCGGGCGGCGGGGTGCGGGTGCGCCCACCGGTGAAGATGCCGCCGAGCAGGTCACCGAGGCCGCCGGTCTGGCGGCCGCCCTGCTGGGTGAAGATGTCGCCCAGGTCGAACGGGAACCCGCTCCCGGTCTGGCCGCCGCCCGGCCCACCGGGGAACCGGTAGCCACCGGCGCCGCCGAACAACGACCGCGCCTCGTCGTACTCCTTGCGGCGGGTCGGGTCGGACAGCACCGAATAGGCCTCGGACACCTCCTTGAAGCGTTCCTCAGCCTTCGGGTCGCCCTTGTTGGCATCCGGGTGGTTCTGCCGGGCAAGCTTGCGGTAGGACTTCTTGATGTCGTCGGCCGACGCATCCTTGGGGACGCCGAGCACCTTGTAGAAGTCCTTCTCCAGCCACTCTTTGGTGCCCATCGGTGCTCCTCACCCCCTTCTGGCTACACGTCGTCCGATGCTGGGGACGCGCCGTCGGCACCGCCGGGGCCGCCCGGACCGTCGAGGTCGTCGGGGCCGGCGGCACGGTCACCGTCGACCTGCTGTGCGGGCAGCCCGGCCGTGGGTTCGGCGACCGCGACCCGGGCCGGCCGCAGGATGCGTTCGCCCATGCGGTAGCCGGGCTGGAGGATCGACGAGCAGGTCGGGCCGTCCACATCGTCGGCGTACGAGTGCATGAGCGCCTCGTGGATCCTCGGGTCGAACGGATCGCCCGGCTCGCCGAAGGCCACCAGGCCCAGCTTGGTGAGGACGGACTCGAGCGCCTCCGCCACCGCCTTGAACCCACCTTCGAGCTCGCCGTGCTCTCTGGCGCGACCGATGTCGTCCACGACCGGGAGCAGCTCGGACAGCACGCCTCCCACGGCGAGCTCGCGCACTGCCTCGCGGTCACGCTCGACCCGGCGCTTGTAGTTGAGGTACTCCGCCTGCACCCGCTTGATGTCGTTGGTGCGATCGGCCAGCGCGGCCTTCAGCTGGGCGATCGGCTCTGCGGCCTCGCCCGCCGCTTCCGCCGGCGTGGCAGCCCCCTCAGCCACTTCGGTCTCGTCGACGTCCTCCCGGCGATGCGCGCCCGGCGCCCGGGTCGACGACTTCGGCCGGGCCGCCTCCCGGACCTCACCGGTCTCCGGGTCGATGCGTCGCCGGTCGCGGATCACGGGGCCTTCCTCGTTCTCCTCGGCTGGACTCACTTCTGACCGCCCTGCCCTTCGCCACCAGACTTCTCGTCGTCCACGATCTCGGCGTCAACGACGTCGTCATCCTCGGTCTGAGCGCCGCCCTCGCCCGACTCGTCCGTCGTCGCACCGGCGTCAGCGGTCTGGGACTGCTGCGCCGAGGCGTACATCGCGGCGCCCATCTTGTTGCGCGACTCCGACAGCTTGTCGAACGCCGCCTTGATGGCGTCGTTGTCGTCGCCCTCCAGTGCCTTCTTCAGTTCGGCTGCGTCCCGCTCGACCTCTTCCTTGGCGTCGGCCGGGACCGTGTCGGGGTTGTCGGCGATGAACTTCTCGGTCTGGTAGACCGCTGAGTCCGCCTGGTTGCGCAACTCGGCTGCCTCGCGACGCTTGCGGTCCTCCTCGGCGTACTGCTCGGCGTCGCGGACCATCCGGTCGATGTCGTCCTTCGGCAACGCAGAACCACCGGTGACGGTCATCTTCTGCTCGCGTCCGGTGCCGAGGTCCTTCGCCGACACGTGCACGATGCCGTTGGCGTCGATGTCGAAACCGACCTCGATCTGCGGGACATTACGCGGCGCAGGCGGCAGCCCGGTCAGCTCGAAGTTGCCGAGCGACTTGTTGTCACGGGCCATCTCGCGCTCGCCCTGGAAGACCTCGATCATCACCGACGGCTGGTTGTCCTCCGCCGTCGTGAACACCTCTGACCGCTTGGTCGGGATCGTGGTATTGCGTTCGATGATCTTCGTGAAGACACCGCCCTTCGTGGCGATGCCGAGCGAGAGCGGGGTGACGTCGAGCAGCAGGACATCTTTGACCTCACCCTTGAGTACGCCCGACTGCAGCGACGCGCCGACGGCGACGACCTCGTCGGGGTTGACACCCTTGTGTGGCTCCTTGCCGCCGAGCAGGTCCTTCACCAGGTCGGCGACGGCCGGCATGCGGGTCGATCCACCGACCAGGATCACGTGGTCGATCTTGGCGATGTCGATCGAAGCGTCCTTCAACACCTGCTGGAACGGGCGACGGCACCGCTCGAGCAGGTCAGCGGTCAGGCGCTGGAACTCGGCCCGCGTCAGTTTCTCGTCCAGGTGCAGGGGGCCCGATTCACCCAAGGTGATGTAGGGCAGGTTGATCTGGGTCTCAGACGCGCTCGACAGCTCGATCTTCGCCTTCTCGGCGGCTTCGGTGAGCCGTTGCTTGGCGATCTTGTCGGCACCCAGGTCGATGCCCTGCTTGTTCTTGAACTGCGTCACCAGCCAGTCGACGATCTTCGCGTCCCAGTCGTCACCACCCAGGTGGTTGTCGCCACTGGTCGCCTTCACCTCGAAGACACCCTCACCGATCTCCAGCAACGACACGTCGAACGTGCCGCCACCGAGGTCGAAGACGAGAATCGTCTGGTCGGACTCCTTGTCCAGGCCATAGGCCAGCGCGGCCGCGGTCGGCTCGTTGATGATCCGCTGGACGTTCAGTCCCGCGATCTCCCCGGCCTCCTTCGTCGCCTGCCGCTGCGCATCGGAGAAGTACGCCGGCACCGTGATCACCGCGTCGGTGACAGCCTCCCCCAGGTAGGCCTCCGCGTCGCGCTTCAGCTTCTGCAGGACGAACGCGGAGATCTGCTGAGGCGAGAACGACTTGCCATCGATCTCCGTCTTCCACGTCGTGCCCATGTGCCGCTTCACCGACCGGATCGTCCGGTCGACGTTCGTCACCGCCTGCCGCTTGGCCACCTCACCGACCAGGACCTCACCGGACTTCGCGAACGCCACCACCGACGGCGTCGTGCGCGAGCCCTCGGCGTTGGTCACAACCGTCGGCTCTCCGCCCTCCAGGACGGCAACCACAGAGTTCGTCGTACCAAGATCAATACCCACCGCACGAGCCATCGTGTTGCAACCTTTCCTCGATCACCGGCACCTGCACGGGCCGGCGGCGACACCTACGCGTGGCAGGCCGACCGGGTGACGGCGCCGCTTCAGTACCCGGGCCAGCCTTGAGTCATCTGCGCTCAATCCTGCAGGGGGCACCGAGTTCTGTCAATAGACCTGAGTCTGGATGACTCAGGTTCGGTGCGCAGTTCGGCGGCAGGATCCTTTAGCGGTACGAAGAGGGGCAAACCTGACCGCCATCAAGGTGCGGATGACCGTAGCTCTGGTGGCGGACCGATCAACGGTGCGGGCCGATCACTGGTACGGACCGAGGACCCGTACGGTCCCGCCACGGCCCGCATGATCACGGGCGGACCCGGCGGGCGCGGGGCGGGCTGGGTATTGATCGGGAACCGTGGGCGGCTAGCTGCAGGTGTAGACCTTGACGTTGTCGACGTTGAGGACGGACGACGGGTTGTTGTCGTCCCCCGTCGTCCCCTCCACGCTGATCCGGAACCGCACGTGGTGTCCCGCCAGCGACGACAGGTCGTATCTCGCCGACGACCAACCGTAGGAGTGGCCGCTCCACGGGCCGCCGTTGCGTGCCGCGAGCGACTGTGCCGGAAGCCAGAGCAGGCCGTCGGTGGAGTACTCCAGCCGGGCCGTGGGTCCGTCGACAGGTGCGTACAGACCGAAGAGGGTCGAGTAGTCGAGCCGGAGGCGACCGCCCGCCGGAACCGGGATCGGCTCCGATGTGACCGACGTCTCCTCGATCTCGCCCTCCGTGGTGGACAGAAGCAGGGCGTCGCCGCCGCGGTTGACGTTGGCGAACCCGAAGTCGGCCACGCTCAGGCCCGAGCCCTCGCTGTCGACGTCCCAGTCGACGGGCGGGGCGTCGAACGCCTGGGTGTAGGACGCCTCGACCTGCTCGCCCGCCGGGCAGTACGCCGCCGCGACCGGAGCGGACTCGGCCGCGTCCTTGTGCATCTCGGTGGCGCGTACGGCCTTGTCGACCTGTGCGCAGTCGTCCTCGGTGATCCCGGTGCCGGGTTTGCCGATGTTCTTCCGGCACGACAACGGCAGGACGTGGAACAACTCCTTGTAGTCCGCGCCGGAGGTGAGGATCCGCTGCGCCGTCCAGTAGATCGTGAACGTCTTGTCCAGGCCCAGTCCGCGGACGTCATAGCCGTTGAACCTGTCGCCCTGGGCAATCAGATAGGCGGCCTTGTTGCCCGGACCGCTGTTGCTGTGCACCCCGCCGAAGTCCTGATGGTCCGGGTCGGCGTCCCACAGCGAGGACGTCAACCGGTCGGGGCTCTGGGTCGCCGTCGGGTCCGCCATGCTCCGCAGCGGAACCGGCATCGACGCAGCAGCCGGCCGGCTGTCCTCACCGATGAACCAGGCCTCAGCGCTGCCCTGCTTCTCCGGGTTGGCCGCGAGGTCGATCAGGTTGCCGAAGACGTCGGACATCGACTCGTTGATCGCCCCCGACTGGTAGACGTAGTAGAGCTGCGACGTGTGCGCGGTCACCCCGTGGGCGAGTTCGTGTGCGGTGACGTCGAGGCCGGTCACGCCGTCGCCGTAGACCAGCTGTTGCAGGGTGTCGCTCCAGAACGCGTTGGCCAGCGGACACCCCTCCTGGTAGCCGGTGGCGCAGACGCGGGTGGTCGCCCGGAGGCTCCTGTCCTCGCCTCCGACCAGGGCCGAGACGTCGAGGCCGGCCAGCCTGGAGTACTGCTCGGCCGTCTCGCCGAGGTTGTCATAGACCGTGTCGACGTCGGCGATGCCGGAGAGCCCCTGACCTTCCTGGCGGGAATACGCGACGGTCACGTCGTCACAGGCCGCACTCTCGGGCACGCCCACGTCGCGGTTGTCCAGGTCGCAGACCTTGCGGTTGACCGCCTCGTGATTGTTGCTGTAGGCGAGGGCAACCGACTCGAAACCCGGGTCGACGAAGATGGTGTAGTCGATCAGGCCGTCGCGGCTCGACACATGCAACTTCTGCGTCTCGCGGTTGACCGCGGGCCCCGGCGCGCCGAGCAGTCTGGGGTTGTAGATCCAGTCGCCCTGGTCCTCCACGCGCAGGCCGAGGGCGGGGACATCGGCCTTGTCCGCGACGTACTCCCGCGCGACCACCCGTGCGCGCGCGTCGCTGAACAGACTGGTGGGAGCCTCGACCACGCCCGAGACCGTCTCCCCGAGCAGCGCCTCGAGTCCGCCCGAGTGGTCGAGGGTCGCCGTGACGTCGCCGGCCACCACCGGGAGTCCGTTGATGTACTGCTGCAGCCGAACCACCTCTCCGCCGGCCACCTTCGACGCGCCCGCCGGTCGGAGCGTGTCGGCATCGATCCCCATCTTCGCGGCGAAGCGTTCGAGGTGGGTGCGGGCCGCGTCCTCCGGCGACCCGGTCATTCCCTGGGGTAACGCGACCGGGGCGTCATCGGCCAACAGGCCACGGACCAGCCCGTCGGCTCCCTCGAGCAGGGTGACTCCGTCGTCGGACCGCTCGACGGGGAACGCCGGGCCGGTCGACGATCCGGCATAGGACGGAGCGGCAAGCGCGACCAGTGCACTTCCGCTGATGACCGTCGCCAGGGCGGCCAGGCCGCCGACTGCGCGTCGGTACTTCACAGGGACTCCCATCGTCGGAACCGTCGGTCGGGGTCACGGAGAACGGTGCCGGCGAGAGCCTAGTAGCAGACCGGGCGCATTGCCTACCCAACGGTGCGTACCGGAAACATGCCCCGAGACAGGCCAAAACACCGCAAGACAACCGACACACGTCTGTCATGAACCGTACGAAAAGCCCGCGAACGCCAAGGGCCCCGGACCACCTCCTGTGAGGAGGCGGACCGAGGCCCCTGGTCGTACGGCTATGACTCAGCCGCAGTTGTAGATCTTGAAGTTGTCGACCCACCAGGCGGAGTTGTCAGTCGCCACCGCCGAGTGGAACCGGAACTTCACCGACTTCCCAGCCAGGCTGGAGGCGTCGTACCGGGTGCCGCCGAAGCCCAGCGAGTTACCGGCGAAGCTGTCGGCACCGCCGAGTGTGTCGACCGGCACGTCCTCACCGTTGACATTCGGCAGGTCAGCCGCGGGCTTCCAGGTGAAGCCGTTGTCCTCGGAGTACTCGAGTGCCGCGCCGTCACCGTCGTCGAGCAGATAGGCGTGGTCGTACCGGATGAACGCATCGGCCGGTATCTCCACTGCCACGCTCTGCGTCAGCGAGATGTCGTCGCCGGCGAGTGACCAGGCCACCGCCGCTTCCTCACCGACCGCGGCGTAGCGGTAGAAGCCCACCTCGTTGCTGAGGAACCAGTTGCCTTGAAACGTCCAGCCGTCGTTCTTGGACTCGAAGCCCTGGACGTAGGACGGCGTGTGCTTCAGGCCGTCCTCGCAGTAGTCGACATTCTGCGCCGAACCCTGCACCGGGTCCTTGTACATCTCCGTCGCCCGGACCACCTTGTCGACCTGCTGGCAGTCGTCCTCGGTGATGTAGCTACCGGCCCGACCGATGTTCTTCCGGCAGGACAGCGGCAGGGTGTAGAAGACGTCCTTGTAGTCCGCACCCGGCGGCAGGAGGTTCTGCAGCGTCCAGCCGATCTTCGCGGTCTTCGCCGGCCCGAGCCCACGGATCTGGTAGCCGTTGAAGTCCTCGCCGTCGGTCATCAGGTAGATGGCCTTGTTGAAGACACCGCTGTTGTAGTGGACGCCACCGTTGTCCTCGAACGACGTGCCGTCGAAGAAGTCCGGCGACGTCATCCGGTCGGGCTGACCGAGCGATCCGGGGTCCTGCATGTCGCGGATCACGCCGAGCGAGGAGCCCTCGCCGATCTGCCAACGGGTGTCGGCGTTGTCGTCGTCACTGCCGTTGTTGATGTCGACCATCTCGCCCCAGAAGTCGGAGAGGCCCTCGTTGATGGCCCCCGACTGGAAGATGTACGCGAGGTTCGACGTCTGCTGGGTGACACCGTGCGCGAGTTCGTGCGCGGTGATGTCGTCGGTCGTGACGCCTTCGCCGAACACCATCTGCTCGCCATCCCAGAAGGCATTCTCGTAAGGGCACGCCTCGGTTGTGCACACCCGCACGGTGGCGCGGAGGGCCTTACCCTGCCCGTCGCCGTAGTCGGTCCCGATGAGCTGGGTCACGTCGGTGTTGATGTAGCTCGAGAACCGGACCGAGGTGTCGTGGAAGTAGTCGTAGACCTTGTTGACGTCATCCACCGCCGACGGCGCGTCACCCTCGGTGCGGGCGTAGGCCACCGTCTCGCCGTCACAGGCGTACTCCTCGACGACCTGCGACTCCGCGTCACACACCACGCGGTTGATGGCGTGCTGCACCAGCGAGTATGCGATCTCGGTCTTGCGGGTGGCGGCGTTCACGAGCACCTGGTAGGAGATGTCGAGGTTCTCGCTGTGCACCTTGTAGCTGTAGACCGGCTCGATGCCCTTGGCGTCAGGCACGCCGAGCACCTTGCCGTCGTACCACGCCCTGCCCTCGGACTCGACCTCGAGGCCGCTGGTCGACCCCAGCTTCTCGCGCCGGGCGACGACCTGCTTGGCGGCGTTCGCGAGCTTGCTCTCGCCGAAGAGGTCAAGCGTGGGGAACGACCGCTGCGGCTTGCCGCCGGTCTCACCCACGATGAACTCGAGATTGTTGAGGCTGTCGAGCGAGACGACCACCTGGCCACCGAAGACGTCGATGCCGTCCACGGAACGGTCGAACCGGACGGCACTGCCGTCGCCGAGGTCAGTGGCCTTGGCGAGGCTGAGCTCTTCGCTCTGGACGCCGAATGCACTCGCGTAACGCGTCAGGTGAGCTTCGGCCGCCGCCTCTGGCTTGGCTTTGGCAGTGATGCCCTGTGGACGCTCGATGGTGCCGCCCTTGGACTCAAGGACACGCACGGTGCCGTCGTTCCCCCGCTGGGAAACGATGGCGTCGGGCTGCTTTCCGAACACGGGACTCGTCAACGAGCCCGCGTTGGCCGGAGCTGCTGTGGCAACCACTGCCGAACCGCTCAGCACAGTGGCTAGAGCCGCCAGGCCGCCGACCAGGCGCGATCTCACGTGTGACCCCCCGAGGGTGTCGTCTGGACGAAACAGACGGAGCCTAGAGCAATTCCCGGATCGCCCGGAAGGTGGGTTGTGGAAAACAAGTCCCAATTGGTGCACAACGCCGGGACTGTGGATAAATCCTCATGTACGTCCGCGGTGCGCAGCGTCCATAATCGGTCAAATCGGGCGGATGCGGGGATCCGTGCGGGTGTCCCAGTACCCACGCCAGAGATGAGCCCCGCGAGGGGCCGTTCACAGCGCGCGGATCGTGCGCTCCAGCCGCGCGGCGACGTCGCCCAGCAGGCGGTGACGGCCGTCCTCGACCACCAGGACTCCGTTCGCGACGACGACGTCGACGTCACTCGAGGTCGCCGCGAACACCGCGGCGTCGGCGGCCTGGTCCGGCGTCGCGCCCGCCGTGCGCACCGAGTCCAGTCGTACGCAGACCAGGTCGGCGCGGGCGCCCGCGCTGATGACACCGGCGTCGTCGGTACCGAGCGCGTGGTGACCGGACTCGGTGACGGCGCGGAGAAGCTCGGCTGCCGACCAGTGCCCGCGTTGACCGGACGCGAGCCGCTCGTGGTGTTCGAGGGCGCGGGCCTCCTCGAACATGTCGATCACCGCGTGGCTGTCGGTGCCGAGTACCAACCGGCTGCCGGCGCGGTCGAGCGTCGCGGCGGGGGCGATGCCGTCGGCCAGGTCGCGTTCGGTGGTGGGGCACAGACAGATGGTCGTGCCCGTCCCGGCGAGCAGGCCGATGCCGTCACCGTCGAGGTGGGTGGCGTGGACTGCGGTCGTACGCGGAGAGAGGGCGCCGGCGTCGAAGAGCAACCTCGTGGGGGAAACGCCGTAGGCCGCCACGCAGTCGTCGTTCTCGCGGCGCTGCTCCGACAGGTGCACGTGCAGCGGACGTTCGCGCTGGGCTGCCCAGCCAACGACGCCGGCGAGCTGGTCCTTCGGCACCGCACGTACGGAGTGGATGGCCGCGCCGATCACGACGTCCGCCGCGGCCGCGTAGGCGTGGTCGAGCCGCTCCACCCGGTCGGCCCAGCGGTCCACGTCGCCATCGCCGAAGCGGCGTTGGGCGCCGGCCAGCGGCAGACCGATCCCTCCGGACAGGTAGCAGGCGTCGAGCAGCGCGATCCGCAGCCCGGCGGCGCGCGCCGCGGCGACGAGGGCGTCCGCCATGACGTTGGGTTCGGCGTACGACCTGCCCTGTCGGTCGTGGTGCAGGTAGTGGAACTCCCCGACACACGTGACGCCGGCGAGCGCCATCTCGGCGTATGTCGCCGTCGCCAGGTCGAGGTAGCTGTCCGGGTCGAGCCGGTCCGCCACGTCGTACATCTGGGTCCGCCAGGTCCAGAAGCTGGACGCTTCGGAGCTCGCTCTGTGCGTACGACCGCGGAGGGCGCGGTGGAACGCATGGGAGTGGACGTTCGCGAGACCGGGCAGCGTGAGTCCGCGCAGCGTCTTCGCTCCAGGGGGCGGCGACGGGGTGTCCGGCTCGACCCCCACGATCCGGTCGCGGTCGACGCGGACGAGAACGTTCGGTGTCGGCGTGATGCCGGGCGGGATCCAGGCGAGCTCGCACCAGTACGCGGACGGCTCCGGCCGCGTGGTCGGTGCGGTCGGAGTCGCCGGCGTCGGCGCGGTCGGAGTCGCCGGCGTCGGCGCGGTAGGAGTCGACGGCGTCGCTGTCACTGGCGTCGGCGAGATCGAGGTCGGCGGCCTCGACGGTCCGCTCATGTGCCTCCCTTCTCCCTGACGTCCTTACCCTCGTGGACGACCTCTACCGCCGTGCGGTCGCGCGCTGAGAAGGTGAGCGGATGCGGACGACGGCGGTGAAGACGTACATGCAACGGGTCGGCGAGCGGCCCCGACTGCTGGTGAAGGTCGAGACCGACGAAGGAATCGTCGGTTGGGGCGAGGCCTTCAACCACGGGCCCGACTGGGCGCTCGTCCCGTTGCTCGACTACCTGTTCGCCCAGATCAGGGGCGTCGATCCGCGGCGCATCGAGTTCATCGTACGAAGGCTGCTGCAGTCGTCGCGGTTCCCGCCCGGCGCGCTCGGGTTGGCGGCGTTGTCCGCCCTCGACCACGCGCTGTGGGACATCTCCGCCAAGGCGGCCGACCTGCCGGTCTACATGCTCCTCGGCGGTCATGCCCGCGACCGCGTGCGCGTCTACTGCGGTGTCTACTCTGCGCCTGATCCGGCGGAGTGCCGTGATCTGACGCAGCGGCTGAATGCCGAGTACGGGTTCACGGCGTTCAAGCTCAGCCCCTATCGGCGCGACCTGAACCAGGGACGTTGGGGCGAGACGTGCCGGTTGGCGGCGGACTACTTCGCTTCGTTGCGCGAGCTCAGCCCGACCGAATGGGAGTTCGCCTTCGACGCGCACGCACAGATCTTCGAGCCGTACCAGGCGATCCAGCTGGGAAACGCCTTGGCGCCGTATGATCCGTTGTTCTTCGAGGAGCCGATCCGCCCCGAACACCTTCCCGCGTGGGGCCAGTTGCGTGGTCAGCTGAAGGCGCCCATCGCCACGGGCGAGTGCCTCTATTCGCCGTTCGAGTTCCTGGAGCTGTTGAAGGTGCGAGGGGCCGACATCATCCAGCCCGACGTGTGTGTCGTGGGCGGTCTGCTGCAGTTGCGGAAGATCGCCACCATCGCCGAGGCGCACTACGTCAGCGTCGCGCCGCACAATCCGATGGGACCCTTGGCCACCGCGGTCAACCTGCACTTCGCTGCTGCGCAACCGAACTTCAAGATCCTCGAGTACAAGGTGCCTGAGACACGCTGGTGTCCGGACCCCTATCTTCCGCGCGACGGTCATCTCGAACTCCGTCCCGACCGACCCGGCTGGGGCGTCGAGATCGACGAGGACGCGCTGGCGACCGACGACTACGTGCACTGGGAACGCAAGCTGCCGGTGCGACCGGACGGATCGACGGGCTACGTCTGAGGGATCGCCGATTCGCTCGTTCGCACCCTGGACGAGGGCGCCCCTCAAGCAAGCAGCGAGGACCGAGAGGGCGAGGCTGCTTCAGGGGAGGTCGACGGTGCGGCCTTCGGCGGCGGAACGAATGATCGCCTCGGCCACCTCGACGATCGCCTGCCCTTCGCGCATGCCGACGACGACGTTGGCGTCCCCTCGTCCGAGCACGGCGTCGCGGAAGGCTGCGAGCTCGGTCCGCAGGGGTTCCGGCTTCGCGATCGCGTACCTGATCATGTCGCCCTCGGTCACCCCACGAAACGAGGCCATCGTCTCCCACTCCAGCGGCCGCACACCGTTGGCGTGGAACGTCAGGTCCGCTGCGATGGTGTCGGCGATGAAGGCGCCGCGTTCGCCGGTCACGACGGTGACGCGCTCCTTCATCGGCGACAGCCAGTTGACGAGGTGGTTGACGACCGTGCCGTCGGCGAGTTGGGCCACGACGGCGACGAGGTCCTCGTGCTGCCGGCCGCTCTTGTGCGCAGTGCGCGCCGACACCGAACGGTAGGGCAGCTGCGTCACCCACGCCGTCGAGTCGACGTCGTGGGTGGCGAGGTCCTTGACCACCCCGACGTCGGCGACGCGGTTCGGGAACGGTCCCTGCCGGCGGGTGATGACCTGGTAGATCTCGCCGAGCTCGCCGTGTTCGAGGCGCGCGCGGAGGTTCTGCAGCGCAGGGTTGTACCGCTCGACGTGACCGACGCAGCCGACGACGCCGGCCGCCTCGAACGCCTCGGCGAGCCGGGCAGCGCCGGCCGCCGAACTGGCCAGCGGCTTCTCGACGAGCGTGTGCACCCCGGCCGCGGCGAGCGCGAGACCGGCCTCCTCATGGCTCGCGGTGGGAATCGCGAGTACGCAGACGTCGATGCCCGCGGCGATGAGCTTCTCGACGTCGGGCAGCACATCGAGCCCGCCCGCGACCTTGTGCGGGTCGCCACCCGGGTCCGCAACGGCGACAAGCTCGACGCCCTCGAGCGACCGGAGCACTCTCGCATGGTGCCGGCCCATCATGCCGAGCCCGACCAGGCCGGCGCGTAGCACTCCCATCGTCATCTCCCCCGTCGTGCGGGCGCGAGTCGTGCCAGTGCCCGTCGTCCACGGGTGGGTATCCCCCGCCGCGGGGCAGGCCACGCACTCATCCGGCGACTCATCCGGCGACCGCCTTCGCCACCGCGGCCACGATGCGTTCGAGGTCGGGGTGGGAGAGCGCCGGATGCACCGGCAGGGACAGCACCTCGCGGCAGACCTGCTCGGTCACCGGCAGCTCGAAGCCCCCGGCACCGCTGGCGAACGACGGCAGCTGGTGGGTCGGGATCGGGTAGTAGACCCCCGTCCCGATTCCGGCCTCCTGCAGTCGCGACTGGATCGCGTCGCGGTCGTCGGTACGGATCGTGTACTGGTGATAGGCGTGCTCGGCACCCTCCGCCACCTGTGGAAGGGCCACACCCGGGGCCTCGACGGCCAGCTCCGAGGACAGCACGGCGGCGTTGGCCCGTCGGCGTGCGGTCCACCCGGTGACACGCCCGAGCTGCACCCGGCCGATGGCCGCGGCCATGTCCGTCATCCTGGTGTTGAACCCGACGACCTCGTTCTCGTACCGGCGTTCCATCCCCTGGTTGCGAAGCAGGCGGACCTTGCGCGCGACCGCCTCGTCGGCACAGACGACCATGCCACCCTCGCCGGTCGTCATGTTCTTGGTGGGATAGAAGCTGAACGCCGCCACTTTGCCGAACGCACCGACCGGCCGGCCGCGCCAGCGTGCGAGGTGCGCCTGGCAGGCATCCTCGAAGAGGGCGAGGCCGTAGCGGTCCGCGATCGCCTGCAGGGCGTCGAGGTCGGCCGGATGGCCGTAGAGGTGGACCGGCATGATCCCGACCGTGCGGGGTGTGACCGCGGCCTCGACGGAGGCGGGGTCGAGGCAGAAGAAGCGCGGTTCGATGTCGGCGAACACCGGCGTTGCCCCGGCGAGCGCGACCGCGTTGGCCGTGCCGGCGAACGTGAACGACGGGACGATCACCTCGTCGCCCGGCCCCACCCCGGCCGCGAGCAGGCCGAGGTGCAGGGCGCTGGTGCCGGAGTTGACGGCCACGCACGTACGCCCGTCGACCAAGGCGGCGAACTCGGTCTCGAACGCCGCGACCTCCGGCCCCTGCACCATCATCCCGCTGGCGAGGACCCGGTCGACCGCCTGGCGTTCCTCCTCGCCGATGAGCGGCCTCGCCGCCGAGATCTGCCCCGTCGACGGACCGTTCGCCCCCGCGAGTTCCATCATCGTCACTACTCCCCGTCCCCGTCGTCGTTCCTGTCACCGCCGGGCGCTTCCCGCAGCGCGGTCCCGTTCTCGCCGTCCTCGACGTACGCCGCACCGGTCGCCGGGCACCGCCACCGACCCGCGCCGACCGGCTCGAGGCGTACGCCAGCCCGTCCCACCCACCCGATCCGCCGCGCCGGCACTCCCGCGACCAGCGCGAAGGCGGGAACGTCGGCCGCCACCACCGCACCCGCCGCCACCATCGCCCACCGCCCGATCGTGACCGGCGCGACGCACACGGCGCGGGCTCCGAGCGATGCGCCCTCGCGCACGGTGACACCCACGGGCGCCCAGTCCCCGGCCCGCTTCGGCGCGCCCGCCGGATCGACCGCACGCGGGTACTGGTCATTGGTCAGGACGACCGCCGGCCCGACGAAGACACCGTCGCCGAGGATCGCCGGTTCGTAGACGAGCGCGTGGTTCTGGATCTTGACGTGGTCGCCGATGCGGACGCCGGCGCCGACGTAGGCACCTCGTCCGACCACACAGCCCGCGCCGAGCACGGCGTCCTCCCGGATCTGGGCGAGATGCCAGATGGCGCATCCCGGCCCGAGCGTCGCGCGCTCGTCGACGTCGGCAGTCGCCGCGACGAGACCCGTGGATATAGCGGTCATAGCGGATGAGCCTAACGAAGCACGGACATCCCGCAGGCGGGAAACCCAGAAGCCCGGCCGGCGCGACGTCCGGTCGGTGCACACACCTCTCACGACGCCGTGGCGACCGCCATCACCTTGCGGAACGCCGCCACCGTGTCGTCGATGTCCCGGTCGGAGAGGGTGGGATGCACCACCAGCATGAGCGACGTCTCACCGAGCTCACGAGCGACCGGTAACGACGCCGCCGGCCGACCGCCGGGCACGTCGTCGAACGCCTTCTCCCGGTAGATCTCCGCGCACGCGCCTTGCAGACACGGCACGCCCTCGGCCGCGACGGCGGTCATGATCCGGTCCCGGTTCCAGCCGGGCGCGAGTGCCTCCGGCCGGACGAACACGGAGTACTTGTAGTAGGCGTGCCCGACACCGGCCGGAGGAATCGTCACCCGCAGCCCTGGCAGGGCGCCCAGCCCGGCGTCCAGCGCCGCGGCGTTCCGGCGGCGCCGGCGCGACCATTCCGGCAGCTTCGCCAGCGCCCGCCGGCCGGCCGCGGCCTGCACCTCGGTCATCCGGGCGTTGGTCCCGAACGACTCGTGCAGCCACCGGAACCCCGGCGGGTGGTCGCGTTCGTACACCGCTTCGTAGCTCTTGCCGTGGTCTTTGTACTCCCAGACCGCCCGCCAGATCGCCTCGTCGTCGGTCGTGACCATGCCACCCTCACCGGCGGTGGTGAGTATCTTGTCCTGGCAGAACGACCAGGCCGCCACGTGCCCGAACGTGCCGACCGACTGCCCGTCGAGCGTCGCCCCGTGTGCCTGGGCGCAGTCCTCGACGACGACGGCACCGATCTCGTCGGCGAGCGCCACCAACTCCCCCATCGGCGCTGGCCAGCCGGCCAGGTGCACCGGGACGATGGCCTTCGTCCGCCGGGTCACCACCTGTCGGACGGTTGCCGCGGTGAGGGTCTGGCTCACGGCGTCGATGTCGGCGACCACCGGCGACGCGCCGACCGCGACCGCCGCGCTCGCCGTACCGATGAACGTCCGGGCGGGTACGACGACGTCGTCGCCGGGGCCCACACCGGCCGCACGCAGCGCGAGTTCGAGCGCCACCGTGCCGTTGCTGAGTGCCACGGCGTGCCTCGCCCCGACGGTCGCCGCGAACTCCCGCTCGAACTCCCGTCCCTCCTCGCCGGTCCAGTAGTTGACCAGGCCAGAACGCAGAACGCCGACCACGGCGCGTACCTCGTCGTCGGCGAAGTACGGCCACGGCGGAAACGGGGCCTGCCGGACGGGTACGCCGCCGGAGGCCGCCAGGTCGCGGGCCCGCTCGGTCACCGGCACGATCGGCCCACCAGAACGGGCCCCCTCGGACAGGACCGTTCCACGGGGAAGGTCCGACCCCTCGGGCAGGGGCAGGGCCATCGGTCAACCTCCCATGTTGAGGAGCAGGTCGGACAGGATCGCGAACATCACCGCATCGTGCCGCGTCGCCTCCCCACCGCTGAACGAACCGTCCGAACGCTGCTTGCGGATCGCGTCACCGACGTAGCTCGTGATGTCCGAGCTCAGGTTGAGGCCGTAGACCGACGCGTAGCCCTCGGTCGGCACCAGGCCGTCGCGGGCATGGTTGGCCATCCAGCTGAAGCCGCGGGCGGCGTGGCCCACCCAGTCCTCGCGGCCGCGCATCTCGCCGTACTCCAGCAGCCCGGTGTAGGCGATGTTGGCGTAGCCGCCCGAGTGCGGCGAACTCTCGTACCACGAGTACGGAATCGAGCCGTCCGCGCGCACCTTGCTGGCGAGGTTTCGCGCGATGGCGTCGCCGTAGGTGAGCAGCCGCTTGTCGCCGGTCTCGACGTACAACGCCTTGAGGAACGACAGGCCGGCGCCGTCGATGTTGTAGACCTCCACCGAGGAGTTCCTGACGGCGGACACCACGCGGTGGGAACGCACGCGCGGGTCACCCGGCGGCAGGATCGGCTCCAGGGTGCAGTAGGGGATGCTGCCGCGGGTGCGCTTGGAGTCGAGCCACTGGAAGCCGTTCGATCCGCGCAGCAGGTAGTCCATCGCACGGACGGACGCGGCGAGGTAGCGCGAGTTGCCGTAGACCTTGAAGCCCTCCAGCAGAGCACTCGCCGCCGCGATGGTGACCACGGCGAGCGGTTCGCCGGCCGCGTGGGTGGTCGTGCCCCCGTGATAGTGCGCCGACGCGCTGAAATGTCCCTGCCCGGTGCCGAACGCCCAGGGCAGACCGAACGAACCATCGGCCCGCTGGTGCCTCACCAGCCACTCGAGGCCGCGCCGGGCCTGTGCCTCGTACTCCGCCTCCTGCGAGGACTGCGCCCGCTTCAGGTAGCCCTGGGTGAGGACCGCGATGGCCTGCGGGTCCTGCCGGATGTCGCCCGGCCAGTACGGATGGGCGATCGCCCAACCGCCGTAGCGCGTCTCGCGCTCCTCGAGGTAGCCGGCGAGCTTGTCGACAGCCCCGCGTACGGCCAGTCGGTTGGGCAGCTGGACGCCATCGGCGTCGGAGTTCTGCGCGGCGACGAAGATCGGGAACTCCGCCTGCGCCATGGGGTCGCCCAGCGTCGCGACCGGGAAGCCGGTGCCCGGTGTCGGGCTGAAGCGGCCGGTGACATGGATGGTCGCGGACTCTCCCGGCCGGACCAGGATGGTCCGGGTCGAGGAGTCGTAGCGGGCGGCGCCGCTCAGTTCGTACGTCATCCTGGCGCCGCCCTCGCTCGCCAACGCGCGCCGGTCGACGACCTGCAGGTGCTCACCGAACGCGTCGATGGTGCCCACATGGACACCGCCCGGTGTGGGCGTCGTGACCTGCAGGGAGAGCGTGTCGTCGCGCTCGCCCCGGCGGACGCCGGTGCCGCCCCACACCTCGAGGATCGGGCTCTGCGCCAGCTTGACACCGTCGAGCCAGACGGTCCGCCCCGGCCCGGAGACCGCGACCTCCACCTCGACGAACGACGTACCCACCGGCGACCGTGCCTTGGCCGAGACACCCTCCCACCGGTGTTTCACCGCGTCTGCGCCCCGGTCGATGCCAGAGCCGATGACGCGTCGGTTGTCGTCGTAGAACACGATCCTGACCGACTCACCGCCGGACGAACCGTCGACCGAGGAGCGCCGCCACACCGTTGCTTCGTACGTACGCTGCGGTAGGGCGGGCATCGCGGCGCTGCGCAGCGTGAAGCGGTCGCCCGCAGCGGGCACCGCCACCCGTAGCGACCGCTCGCCCCCCTTCGCCACGTCGGTCGTGGTCGCGGTCGCGGGCCTGCCGGTGCGCCCGCAGGTCCAGCTGCGGGGACAGCGGGTGAACGGCCGGTCCTCGAAGCTCGCGTTGACGGGCAGGATCGGCGCTTCGGGTTGCACCGCGCGGTCGGCGAGCCGGTCGACCAACCGGTTGTGTTGCACCGAACGGGCCTGGGTGCTCACGGGCGAGGGCTCGTCGGACGCCTGCTGGATACGCGAGGCGTCGGCACACGCGGTGGCGGTGAGCACGAGGACACCGACCGCCGCCATGGTCGTGCGAAGGTACGCCGACCCACGGCGGCGCCGCCGCAGGGCGGACGGGGTGCGCCACGTCAAGCGCACGCGCCCGTGGCGCATCGTCCTCGCTTCACCTGCCCCCACGTGATGTGCAGCTCCTCCCGGACGGACGGTCGCGTCAAGGTGCGGCGACGAGGTCGTTCAGCACCTTCTCGAGGCGGGCCGCCATCACGGTACGGGACGCGTGCCGGTCCACATAATCGCGAGCCCGCTGGCTCATCGTCTCCCGGTCGTCCACGGATCGGTCACGCAGCACCTCGATCGCGGTGGCCAGTGCGGCACGCCCGGAGGCACCGTCGCGTGGCGATCCGGGCACCGCGCAGCCGTGGTCGACGAGCTGCGCCTCGAGCCCACCGCCGACGTTGGTGATCACCGGGAGGCCCGCCGCCATGTAGTCGTACATCTTGTTCGGGCTCATCGCCTCGCGGAACAGCTCCGACTGCGCGAGGGTGTGCAGGCCGACGTCACAGCCGACGAACACGTTACCGAGGTCGCGTTTCGGCACGGGGTCGCAGAAGCGGACGTTGACCAGGCGTTCGTCGCGGGCCCGCGCCACCAGCCGCTGCTTGTCCAGCCCGTCGCCGAGGAGGACGAACGTGACGTCGGTGAGGTCCTTCGCCACGTCGAGCACCAGGTCGAGGCCGTTGGCGGGACCGTGCGCCCCCGCGTAGACGGCCACGAACCCGTCGACGCCGAGCTGGGCCTGGGCCTTCTCCCGGGTCACCGTCGGGACGAAGTCGGCCGGCTCGGCACCGTTGGTGACGAGGGCGACCTTCGCCGGCGGTACGCCGAACGACGCGAAGTGGGCGTTCCAGCCGTCGGCGACCGCGACGATCCGGTCCGCCGCCCGGTAGAGGAAGCGTTCCAGGCCGACGAGGACGCGGTGCAGCGGCGATCCGGCGGTGAGGTAGCCGAGTTCCACCATCGACCGCGGCCACAGGTCACGGACCTCCAGCACGAGAGGGACCCGGTGGACCTTCGCCAGGAGCCACCCGGCGAGAGGGGTCACCAGATGCGGGGACGACGCGTAGACCACGCCGACGTCGCGCCGCCGCAGCCCCACCCTCAGGGCGCCGGCGGCGTAGCGCAGCCAGCCGGCGACCCGGGCGAGTCCGTTGGACTCGTGGCCGGGCACCCGGATCGTCACGAAGTCCGGCGAGTCGCTCGCGAACCGCTCGCGGGTGTTGTTGTTGCGGTCTCCGGCGACGATCAGGTGCGCCCATCCGGTGAGCCGGCCGAACAGCTCGACGTGGCGCGTCCCTCCCCCTTGTGAACGGGGCAGGGCGAAGTGGTTGAGGACGAGGACTCGGCGACGTCCGCCGACCCCTTGCGTACGGCTCCGGCGCGGTGTCATGACTGCCGTTCGCTCCCCGTCTCGGCCGCACCCGCGGCGTCCTGTTCCACGGCGTCGTGTCCGGCGCTCTGTGACGTGGCGTCCGGCTCGGGGCGCGGGGTGACGCGCGGCCGCAGCGGCTGCCGTCGCCTGGTGGCCGTGGCGCCGCCCACCGGCATCAGGTAGACCATCAGGACCGCGAGCAGCATGCCGTGGGTCAGGAAGACGGTCAGCATCGCGGTGTTGGACAGGCTGAACGCCGACTGCGCCATGGCCGCGATCGCGAGTCCTTCCGGCAACCCCTTCGCGATGGCGTCGAAGAAGAACAGCACCATGCCCAGGACCGCCGTGAAGCCGAACACGCCGACCAGGCCGAAGTTGGCGAACGCGTCCGCCCAGATGTTGGCGTTCGCGCTGGTCTCGGGATTGCCGTAGTAGACCTGACCGATCAGGAACGCCGGTGGCAGTTCGTACGGATACTCCACCCAGCGGCTCAGCAGCCCGTAGCCGAGGAAGCCCTTCGGGTTGTGCAGGAAGAACTCGTAGTGGTACTTCGTGTTGACCGCGCTCGTCAGCACCATCCGGCGGATCAGCACCGAGGAGATGCTCCACCCGCCGGTGAAGAAGTCGTACGCCGTCACCGCGAAGACCCCGCTGCCGACGATCGCGGCGACCCGGTAGCCGACCCGCGAGACCGCCGTCGAGCGCACCAGGATCACCACGGCCGCCACCAGGACCGACGAGAACAGCATCTGCTTGAAGCCGGTGATCGAGACGAGGAAGAGTTCGGTCGCCACGCCGAACACCGTCCAGGCGAAGCGTTTCGTCGTCAGGCCGCGCGCGATCGCGATCGGCGCGATCACGTTGCCCAGCCAGGTGATGGCGTAGCGCGCCAGCCGCGGCACCTGCTCGAACGAGTCGCGGTACGTGTCGCGGATCTCGTAGATCTCCGACAGCGCCACCCACCGGAACTGCAGCCCGTAGTAGGCGACGACGACGCTGACCAGGCCGATCCACACGAGGGCGAAGAGCGGCCAGTACAACCGCGCGGGCAGGTGCAGGCGCGGAAGCGTCGGGAGACGGACGGAGTAGATCAGGCCAAGCAGCCAGAACGCCGCCGCCACCGAGCCCACCATCAGCCACACCGCCGTCGACAGCCTGGTCGTGAACACCGGGACGACGTGGATGGGGGCCACGACGATCATGAAAAGCATCCAGTAGACGATCGTCGACGGACGCTTCCACGACGCCGGGAGCCGCCGGGCACACAGCAGGTAGCTCGGCAACAGGACGAGCGCGACGAAGGGGTTCGGCCCCACCTTCTCAAAGCCCAGGTAGGCAAAGGACGGCGCGATGACGAAGAAGTGCGACGCGCCGAGCCCGACCGCGTAGACCGCCAGCCACAGCAGACCGCGGCGGCCGAGCCGTGGAGCGTCGGCCGGCCGGGGACGCCGGAACGGCCGACCGGCAAGCGTCCTGGCCCCGGTCAGAGCCCTGGCTCCGGTCAGAGTCGTGGCCGTGGTTTCACGCACGTCGCAACACCCACCACGCGAGGCCGAGCACACCGGCATAGGAGAACACAAGCACCCCAGAGTAGGCAGTGACACCGAGCACGTCGGAGCCGCCGAGCGCCCACACCAGCGTGGGTACGGCGATGACGAGAACCAGCCGGCAGGCGTCCCAGACAAGGGCGACGCCCTGGCGCCCGGCGAGGTTGAAGACGTTGCCGATCGGGCTCGCCACGAACTGCAGCAGGAACGCCGCGGCCAGGATCCGTGCGTACACCCCGGACTGTTCCCAGGTGCTGCCGAACACCCAGCCGAACGCCCACGGCCCGGCCACAGCGAGCAGCAGGGCCGGACCGACGCCGACGACGAAAAGCCGGCGGACAGCGAGCCAGGTGAGCCGGGGCAGCTGACCCGAGTCGGCGCGCTGCGCCGCCGCGCCCCGCCCGAGGAAGACCTGGGCCACCGACTGACCGACGACCGTGGCGGGAAGGGTGAGCAGCCGCATCGTGAACGCCAACCAACCGGCCGGTGTCGCCCCGAACGTGGCCGGAAAGACGAACGCGGGCGCCCACTGGGCGGAGCTGTTGAGCAACGCGGACCAGGTGGTGACGGCGGGGAACCGGCGGAAGCGGTGAAGTGCGGCGCGCAGGTCTGCGGTGGTCAGGCGTTCATCGTCGGGTCGTTCGGTGCCGGGTCGTTCGGTGCCGGGTCGTTCGGTGCCGGGTCGTTCGCTGTCGCGCTTCGGGCCGCCGAACAGCGGCTGGCGACCGACCACCGACACCAGACCAAGGATCCGGCCGATGCCCAGCCCGAGGAGCAGCCCGAGCGGTCGGACGCCGGCGAAGCCGAACGACAGCTGCGCGGCCGCGGTGCCGAGCCCCTGGGCGGCATTGCGACCCGCCAGGTCCCGGTACCGTTCCGCCCGGATCAGAACCGCGCTGACCAGCTGGAACATCGCGAGCACGGCGATCGTGAGCGGCACCAGCCACCACATGGCACGCAACCCGCGCAGCGTCTCGCCGCGCGCCCACCACGGCGAGGTCGCGTAGCCGGCGATCCCGAGGACGCCCGCGATCACGACCGAGCTGAGCAGGCCGACCCGCACGACCGCGCGCGTCTCCCGCAGGTCCTGCGCGAGCGGGATCGCGAGCTCGAGCCGCATGCTCGCGAGGACGGCGCCGATCGCCACGACACCGGTGAAGAGCTGGAGCAGGGCGAAGTCTGCAGGCGCGTAGAGCCGCGACAGGACCGGCGCCCCCGCGACGATCACGCCCTGGCCGACGACGGTGCCGAGGACGATCTCGACCACACCACGCCGGGCGCCGGGACGGGCCTTGCCGGAGGTCGGCGTACCGTCCAGGCTCTCTCGCGGCGCTCCCCCGAGTGCGCCCATCTACCCGCCCGTCCGGCGCGCGCCGCTCGGTGCGGTGTCGGACCCGGCGTACGGTCCCATGCTGTCGCCGGCGCGAGCACCGGCGGGGAGGAAGCCGGCGTACAGCGCGAGCAGGGTCCCTGCCTCGGTCTCCCAGGAGTACTTCGCGTGGACCGCGCGGCGGCCACGCTCGCCCATCGCGGCGGCCGCGGCGGGATCGGCGAGCAGGCGGGAGACCGCTTCGGCAGCGGCTTCGCCGTCCTCCGGGTCGACGACCACACCGGCGTCGGCCTCGGCAAGGATCTCCCTCCACACCGGGAAGTCCGATGCCACCACCGGGAGCCCCTCGGCCATGTACTCGAACATCTTCGTCGGCAGGTTCTTCTTGTACGCCTCCGGCCCGAGCTGCAGGATCAGCCCCACCTTCGCCTCGCCGATCAGCTTCCGGGCTGCGTCGGGGGGAAGGACGCCGGCATAGTCGACGACGCCGGCGAGGTCAGGCTCGCTCAACCGGTCCTGCAGGTCAGGTGGCGTGAACGGGCCGATCAGGGTGAGTGTCTCGACGTGCCGGCGGCCGGCGATCCGGGCGACGTCGAGCATGCTCGACAGGCCACGCAGGTCGGAGATGCCGCCGACGTAGACCATGCCGCGCGGACGTTCGGTGTACGCCATGACCTCGCCGCCACCACTCTCGCCGCCACCACTCTCGCCGCCGACCCCGTCCCGGCCGTCCCTGTCCCCGCCGGCACCGTCAGCTCCACCGGCACCGTCAGCTCCACCGGCACCGTCAGCTCCGCCGGCACCGTCAGCTCCGCCGGTGAGGATGGGGAAGTTGTTGACCGTGACGAGGTTCCGCGCGCCGGCGTACACACCCGCCACCAGTGGCGAGGCGGCCACGACCGCGCTCATTCCCCGACCGGCGGCACCGACCAGGAACCTTGTCCCCCACGCCACCACTGGCCGCAGCCGGCGCGGTATCCAGTGCTTGGCCAGGATCTGGTCGGGAAGCGGTTCGTGGGCGTCGAAGACCACCGTCCGCCCCCTCGCCCGGAGGGCGAACCCCAGGGGGATCAACTCAGGGTCGTGGAGGTGATAGACGTCCGCCCGTTCGGCGAGCAACGGTCGTAGCAGACCCCACACGCCCGTCGTCATGCGGACCACCCGTGACCGGGGGGCAGGTACGGGGAGTACCCGTACGCCGGCCGCGGCGTACGCCTCCTCAGCGCGTGCGTACAGGATGACGTCGTAGCCCGCGGCAGCAAGGGTCCGGCACTGCTTGTGGAAGATCCGGATGTCGGTGGCACGGTGCACGATGGACACGTGCACGGCCTTCGGCCGCCGAGGCCCCGCATCGACCGGCCAACCGTCGCCTGCCGGGCCGGCCCCACTGGATCCGG
Organism: Actinopolymorpha sp. B9G3; assembly: GCF_040120725.1. Taxonomy (NCBI): domain Bacteria; kingdom Bacillati; phylum Actinomycetota; class Actinomycetes; order Propionibacteriales; family Actinopolymorphaceae; genus Actinopolymorpha; species Actinopolymorpha sp. B9G3. The sequence continues at coordinate 30,920 of NZ_JBEEAB010000014.1, forward strand.
CCCCACTGGATCCGGCCCCACTCGATGCGGTGTTGCGCGGTGCGGAGCTACCGGTCATTGCCTATTCCATAGAGCTTGCGGTTGGTCGGTGGTCGGGACACGAGAGGTCGCGGACAGGTCCGCGATCTCTGTGCGCTCTGGTCGACCACCTCGACGGCCTCGTCGCGGTCGCGGCCGCGATCGGGTCAGCTCGGTGCCGGCAGGTCTGACGTGATCAGCGGCTCGCTGTCGGCGCAGACTAACAGGTCCTCGGCGGGTCCGACCGTGCTGTCCTCCGCCCGAGATCCCACCCCGAGGACGTCGCTGAACTCGACCTCGGCCACGGCCAGCGGCGGGACCTCGACGTGGGAGATCAGCGGATGGAACGGCCGCTCGTCCCGCTCATCCGTGCCGAGGAGCTGTTCGTGCAGCTTCTCGCCGGGCCGCATGCCGGTGAACACGATCTCGACGTCGGCCCCAGCCATGTCGATGAGCTGGCGGGCGACGTCGACGATGCGTACGGGCTCACCCATGTCGAGCACGAGCACCTCGCCGCCGCGCCCGATCGCCGCCGACTGGATGACGAGTTGCACGGCCTCGGGGATCGTCATGAAGTAGCGGTTCACCTCGGGATGGGTCACCGTGACCGGCCCTCCGCCGGCGACCTGCCGGGCGAACGCCGTGAGCACCGAGCCGCGGCTGCCGAGGACGTTGCCGAACCGTACGCTCAGGAAGCTGCCCGAGGCGGACCCGGCGAAATGCGCGGTCAGCCGCTCGGCCAACCGCTTGCTCCGCCCCAGCACGCTGGTGGCGTCCGCGGCCTTGTCGGTGGAGATGTTGACGAAGCGTTCGACGCCGGCCTTGGCCGCGGCCTCCAGCACGTGGATCGTGCCGAGGACGTTGGTCTTGTAGCCCTCCTCCGGATACTGCTCCAGCATCGGCAGGTGCTTGAGCGCGGCGGCGTGGAAGACCACGTCGGGCCGGCGTTCGGCGAAGAGCGACACGATGCGGTCGCGGTCGCGGATGTCGGCGAGGATGACATCGCCGGTGTCGAGCAGCGCGCGTCCGCTGATCGAGAGTTGGACGGCGTGCAGCGCCGACTCGTCGCGGTCGAGCATCATCAGCTCGGCCGGTTCGAACCTGGTGAGCTGCCGGCAGAGCTCGGCACCGATCGACCCACCGGCTCCGGTGACCAGGACCCGCTTGCCCTCGAGGTAGCCGGCGATCGCCTGGATGTCGGTGTCGACCTGGTGGCGTCCGAGCAGGTCGGTCACGTCGATGTCGCGGACGTCGCGGATCGAGATGTGGCTCGGCGCGAGCAACTCGGCGAGCTCGGGGAGCACCTTGACCTCGAGGCCGCACTGGCGGGCCTCCCGAGCGACGTCGCGGTAGAGCTCGGCCTGTCCGCTGGGAACCGCCACCACGAGGACGCTGGCGTCGTGGTGCCGCGCGACCTCGGCGAGGTGGTGCCGCGTGCCGAGGACGCGTACGCCGGAGATCCGCAGGTGTCGCTTGCCCGGATCGTCGTCGATCAACCCGACCGGAAGGTAGGGGCTCGCCGGGTCGGTGAGCATCGACCGGATCAACTGCTGGCCGCCGTCACCAGCACCGAAGACGAGCGTCCTGGCACCGCTACGTGGCCGGGCGGTCCCCTCCCGCAGCCCGCGGATGACGCCACGGGTGGTGACCATCGCGAGGACCGCCGCCATCGTGCCGCCGAGCGGCACACTCAACGGAACCAGCCGGCTCGGCTGCACGGCCAGGTCGACGACCAGGACGGACGCCCCGATGATCAGCCCGCACGCCACGATCACGACGGCCTCGTCGAAACTCGCCGTGCGGTAGCCGCCCTGGTAGAGCTTGACCAGCAGGCCGACGCCCAGCTGAAGTCCACAGGCCACGGCGCAGACGGCGATCATCCCGCCGAGGTTGATCCGGTCGAGGGCGCCGTCGTAGCGGAACACCGTCGCCAGGACGAGGGAGCCCGCCCACGCGAGAAGGTCGCCAGCGACGATGCCCAGGCGCGACCACGGCACGACCGGCGCCGGACCTGCGCCACCCACGAAACCACGCTCCCCCGTGCGTCGAGACAGTACGAGTCGAGATAGCAGGATAAGGACCTCAACGTGCGATGACGGACGTTACCTGACGTCTTGCGAAACATGTCAGGTCTTGCCCGTGCCACACTCGGTGCCGACGAATGCGCAGCAGCCGGCGGTCGGGCCACGGGGTGTCGGGCGTAACTCGCGTGTTCGCGCTCTGTCCCCGAAAGACCCCAGGAAGGTTGCTCCCCGTGGAGCTGCGCGACTATCTCAGGCTCGTCCGCAAGCAGTGGATGCTCATCATCTGCTGCACAACCGTCACCGTCGGCATCGCAGCGCTCGTGGTCCTCCGGACGACGCCGACCTACGCCTCACAGACCACGCTGTTCCTCAGCGTGACCCAGAGCGACAACACCCCCGCGGGGGCGTACCAAGGTGGGCTCTTCTCCCAGCAGCGGGCCGCCTCCTACGCCGACCTCGTGCGCGGGGAGGCCGTCACCCGCGCCGTGGTCCAGGACCTCGGGCTCTCGATGTCACCGGCCACGCTCGGCGGCAAGATCGGGGCGCGGGTCCTTCCCGAGACGGTGCTCCTCGAGATCACCGTCACCGACACCGACCCCGCCCGGTCGCAGCGACTCACCAGCGCGGTGGCCGAGGAGTTCAAGACGTTCGTTCAGGAGCTCGAACGTCCAAGCCCCGACCAGCCCTCGCCGATCCGGGCGACAACGATCGACACACCCACACTGCCGGGTGCGCCGGTGACGCCGAACCCGAGCCGGACGATCAGTCTCGGCCTACTCGCCGGGCTCGTCCTTGGCATGGGGATCGCCGTCCTCCGCGAGGTGCTCGACACGAGCGTCAAGTCCGCCGAGGCGCTGACCGCCCGGACGGGTGCACCGAACCTCGGCGTCATCGCCCACGACGCCGACGCGCAGACCAACCCGCTGGTCGTCCACATCGAACCGCGATCACCTCGGGCGGAGGCGTTCCGGCAGCTGCGGACCAACCTGCAGTTCGTCGACGTCGATCGACACCCGAAGCGGATCGTCGTGACGAGTTCGGTGCCGTCGGAGGGCAAGACCACGACCACGTGCAACCTCGGCCTGACGCTCGCGCAGGCCGGCCAGCGGGTCATGCTGGTCGAGGGTGACATCCGCCGGCCGCGGCTGGCGGAGTACCTCGGCCTCGAGGGCGGCGTAGGCCTCACCAACATCCTCATCGGCCGGGTCTCCCCGGACAACGCGATCCAGCCGTGGGGCGACATCCCGTTACAGGTGCTCGCCAGCGGGCCGCTGCCGCCGAACCCGAGCGAGCTGCTGCAGTCGCGGGCGATGCAACACCTGCTGCGCGAACTCGACGACCGCGCGGACGTCGTCCTCATCGACGCGCCGCCGCTACTGCCGGTCACAGACGCCGCGCTCCTGGCCCGGATGTCAGACGGTGCGGTCCTCGTCGTACGCCATGGCAAGACGGGAACGGACCAGCTCGAGACGGCGATCGGCAACCTCGCCAAGGTCGACGCCCGGCTGCTCGGTTCGGTGCTCAACATGGCGCCGTCGCGAGGGCCGGACGCGATGACGTACGGCTACGGCTACGGCTACGGCGTCGAGGGCGGGCGGCGGCGGTCGCGAGCGCCCGGCGAGACCGTCGGCGTCACCTGACCTGTCCGGATCACGCCGGCCGGCTCGCCCACGTACGACCGCCGTCGCCGCTGAACCACAACGCCTCACCGACGCCGAGGTACGCACGGTCGCCGTCGGCGGTGATGTCGGGGAGACCGCCGGCCGTCGTCTCGACACACGCACGCGGCTTCCAGGACGCTCCGGAATCGGTCGACGCATGGACGGAGATCCCCGCACACGACCGGTCCCCCGCCACCGCGGCGAGGCCGGTCGTCGCGGAGACGAAGTCCAGGTCGACCGCGCCGGGCATCTCACCCCGGTCGCTCCACGACGCAGCGCCATCGACGGTCCGCAGCAGCACTGGCGCCGCGCCCTCCCTCCCACACAAGACGTACGCCTGGTCGCGGGACAACGTGCTGTAGCCCAGCACCTTCAGCCGTCGCGGGCAGGGGACGTCGACGTCACCGGTCGGCGCGTGGATGCGGGCGCCGGCCACGGGGAGGCGGTGCCAGCTCCCGTCCGAGCCGTTGGAGGGGGTCCACGTCCCGCCACCATCGGTCGTCGTGAAGGTCGTCAGCGTCGCGCAGTCGGCGCCGGCGGCGACGACCCAGGCTTGTTCCGCGTCGACCGAGGCCACCCGCAGAACGACCGCCGCGGCCGGCACGCTCGCCCGCTGGAACGACTCGCCGCCGTCGCGGGACAGTTCGATCGTCGCGCCGCCTGTGCCACACGCCCCGGTCGCCGCCCGCGCCACGGCACCCGCTGCCCCGATGTCGACGAGGACCCGCGGCGCACCCGGATCGAGCACGGGTCGGACGGTCGCCCCCGGGTCACCGGTCGCCCTCGGACTGCCAGCGGGGTCCGCACCCGGCGTGGACGAGTGGCTCGCTGTCGGCGCGGGCGTAGCCACGATGCCGGTCATTGCCGGCGAGCCCGCGTGGGTGTGGCGTACCGCGAGAACGACGAGCACCACGTCGAGCGCCACCATCGCCGCCAACCCCACCGCACCGAGCATGCGCAGCCTCGACACCGAACGGCCCTCCTCGCGAGATCACCCGGCCGTAGCCCATCACCATCGACGGCGCAACGGCCGTAGGCGTTCCGCCACCAGCGTTCATGCTGGTCCAAGGGCCATTGTCGTGCCTACCGGCACGTGCGGCTTGGGTAGCCTGTGCTGCCGGCGCGCCGCGCCATCGCGGCCGTGCGGTGGCGACGTCGACCAGGGACGTCGACCAGGGACGTCGACCAGGGACGTCGACCAGGGCCATCGATCAGGGCCATGGAGCCACCACGGCCGGGGAAGGGTTGACCCGCGGATGAAACGCGTCATGGTGGTCTACGGGACCCGTCCCGAGGCGATCAAACTGGCGCCCCTCATCTCCGCGCTGCGGTCGTCGGCCGTGGTCGAACCAGTCGTCGCCGTCACGGGACAACATCGGGAGTTGCTCCACCAGGTCCACGCCCTGTTCGGGATCACGCCAGACCACGACCTCACGATCCTGACCGAAGGGCAGACACTCACCGACATCACCCAGCGCGCCCTCACCGGGCTCACTCCTGTCATCCGACATGTCGAGCCGGACGCCGTCGTGGTCCAGGGCGACACGACCACGTGCTTCGCGGGTGCTCTCGCTGCGTTCTACGCCCAGGTCCCCGTCGTCCACGTCGAGGCGGGCCTGCGTACGCACGACCGATACGCGCCGTTTCCCGAGGAGATGAACCGCCGGCTCACGACGCAGCTCACCCACCTGCATCTCGCCCCGACGGCCACCAACCGCGCACACCTGCTTTCCGCCGGAGTGGGTGAGGACTCCGTGGTGGTCACGGGCAACACCGTCATCGACGCGCTGATCGAGATCGCCGGCCGCCAGTTGCCGTACGCCGACCGGAAGGTGGCAGAGGTCGTCGCCTCAGGCCGCCGCGTCATCGTGGTCACCGCCCACCGGCGCGAGTCGTGGGGCGCTCCACTGCGTTCCGCGGCCGGGGCCGTCGCCGACACCGCGCGAACGCACCGGGACATCGAGATCGTGGTCCCGCTCCACCCGAACCCCGCGGTCCGCCGGGTGGTCGAGGACGAACTGGCCGGCCGACCCAACGTCCACCTCGTCGAGCCGCTGCCGTACGCCGACTTCGCGCGGTTGCTGCGCGACTGCCACCTCGTCCTCACCGACTCCGGTGGCATCCAGGAGGAGGCGCCGAGCCTCGGCCGTCCGGTACTCGTCCTCCGCGACACCACCGAACGGGTCGAGGCGGTCGAGGCGGGGACCGTACGCCTCGTCGGTACGGATCGCGGGACGGTGCACACCGCGCTGACTCAGCTGCTCGACGACGACCGGGCGTACGAAGCCATGGCGAGTGCGAGGAACCCCTACGGCGACGGCAAGGCGGCCGCTCGGAGTGCCGCGGCGATCGAAGACCTGCTCGGGGCGGGGATACGCCTACCAGACTTCGGTGGATAAGATCACGCGCCTACGTCGCAAAAGTGCTAATTTCTTCACGAACCGGTCACAAGCGGACACCTGGCGGGCACCAATCCTCCGCCACTCGGATACGCTCTGCGCCTGACTGGTCACGATACGTGTAGATTCCCACGTCTGACCACTGATCACCCTTCAAGGGGGGACGATGCAGTTAGCAACACTCGCTCGTCGAGGTACGGGGATACTCGCGTCGGTGGCCGTCGCCACCGGCACGCTCATCGCTGCGACGCCTGCGCACGCGGACGATGCCCAGCCGGGCTTCGTGGCCCAGGCCTACGGCTCTTATGCGTTCACCGACGACCGACGCCTCGGCAGCGGGCCCACGGCCTACAGCGACATCGCGTGCGGCACCGCGCCCGGCGAGGTCGTCACCAACAAGACCGCACAGGTCATACTCCCCGAGCTTCTCGGCAACGCTGGCGCCCAGTCGACCTACGTCGAGTCGATCGAGACCGACACGTCGCGGACCTCGCTCGCCAACTCGCGCACCGCGAGCCTCAATCTCCTCGGTGGACTGATCAGCTCCGGCGTGATCAAGTCCGAGACCCGGACGACCTGGGACGGCTCCGGCTTCAGTGCCGAGGGAACCTCGTCGCTCGCCGACCTCAGGATCCTCGGCCTGCGGGTCGCGGCCGATCCGGCGCCCAACACCCGGATCGACCTCTCCCTGCCGCTGCTGGGTGACGTCGGATACGTCGAACTCAACCGGCAGATCCAGCGCCCGGTCGACGGTGGTTTCGAAGCGATCACCACGGCATTCCACCTCGTCCTGCTGTCGGACAACCCGTGGCTGCCAGGCAAGGGTCTGCACGTGTGGCTGGGCAACTCCAAGGCCGCGCTGACCGCGCCGTCGGTCGGCTTCCTCAAGGGGCAGGGCTTCGCCTCCAGGATCACCCTGGCCAACGGAGCGGTGAACTCCGGCGCGACTGCGTTGGCCAAGGTCGCCTGCACCGGCGGTAGGGACGTGAACTCCGCAGCCACGGTCGACCTGCCCGACATCGCCAAGGCCGGCGCGGCCAAGACGGACGCGATCGGCGAGACGACCGCCACCGATGCCAGCAGCAAGGTGGGACAGCGGATCACCTCGATCGAGGCCCTCGGCGGCCTGATCAGGGCCGATGCCCTCGTGGCAGCGGCCACGGCCACGCGTAGTAACGGTGGTCCGATCACCCTGACCGACTCGGGCACGCGGTTCGTCGGCCTGACGGTCGCCGGGCACCCGTTGGCCACCCTGGGCGTGGCACCCAACACCAAGATCTCGCTGCTCGACGGGGCTGCCGAGGTTACACTCCGCAAGGTCAGGCGCGACGCCCGCACGATCGAGGTCACCATGATCGAGATCGTGGTCAAGGACGGCACCCTCGGCCTGCCGATCGGCTCCAAGGTCGAGATCGGCCGGGCCTACGCGGGGATCACACCGGCTAGCTGATCCGCGCTCGAGGCGCCACTACCATCGACGCCTCACCTGACAAAATCCCGAACGAGGGGTGGTGCTCCGGCACCGCCCCTCGTTCGCGTTTCCACAGAACGCGAACGACCAGGCATGCGCGCGACGCAGCGTCCGGCACCTCAGGTGCGGTGGTGGGGACGACAGCAGCGTCCGGCAGCTCAGGTGCGGTGGTGGGGACGACAGCAGCGTCCGGCAGCTCAGGTGCGGTGGTGGGGACGACAGCAGCGTCCGGCAGCTCAGCCGCGGAGCTGGGGACGGACATGCAAGCCGGCATCGGGAGGTACGACGACCTCCTGGGCCGCGGCGACCCCATCGGCCAAGAGGTCGGCGTCGACGGGGACGTTGCGGCGGATCAGAGCGAGTGCCACCGGCCCCATCTCGAAGTGTCGCGCACTACTCGTCACGAACCCGACCGCCCGATCCTCGTGGGTGACCGGTGCCCCGTGGCCTGGGAGCCGATCGACCGAGCCGTCGAGATGCAGGAACACCAGCCGGCGGGGCGGGCGGCCGAGGGTGTGCACACGCGCCACCGTCTCCTGCCCGCGGTAGCAACCCTTGTCGAGGTGGACGGCGGTGCCCAGCCAGCCCACCTCGTTGGGGATCGTGCGATGGTCGGTCTCGAATCCCGCCCTTGGCAGGTGGGCTGCGATCCGCAGCGCTTCGTACGCCCAGAGGCCAGCCGGCCGATCCGGGCTCGCCGCGGTGTCCGCCCCCATGACACTCCCAGCGGTCTCTGCCAGCTTCGAGCGTGGGACGAAGATCTCCCGGCCGCCGAGCGAATCCGCGCCCTGCCGGGTGAGCTGGTCCGTCGCTCCGTCAGCCGTCGGCTCCCACCGGATCGCGTACTCCGCAGACAGGTCGCTCACCTCGACCCGCATCAGGAAGCGCATCGACTCCAGGAACGCGACCACCTGCGGTGCCGTGCCAGGCTCGACGTGCATCCACACCGCCTCGCCGTCGTCGACCATGGCCAACGCGTGCTCGACATGGCCGTGCGGCGAGAGGAGAAGCGCACTCGCCGATTCGCCCGGAGCGAGATGCTCGACATCCTGCGTGGTGAGGGCATGCAACCAGGACAGCCGGTCAGGGCCGGCGACCCGGACCACACCCCGGTGGGAAAGGTCGACGAAACCCAAGCGGTCGACGGCGAGGCGGCGTTGTTCGCGCATCGGGTCGCCGTAGTGGGCCGCGACGCCGCTGTCCGGCGGGTCGGCGGCAACGGCTCCCGCGAGACCGAGGAGTGGGCTGGCATAAGCGTCGGTGTCGGTGGCAGTCACGCCTTCGAGATTACGGGCTCCGAGCCGAGCCGGGGTGCCACCGCCGCCTGCGTCCCAGGCGACAACCCGCTGAGGGCAGTCCAGCCCGGTCATTTCGAACAGTTCGTACAGGAGCCGAAGATCGCGAGATGGCGTACGTCCATGGTGAAGCCGTGGCGTTCGCGGAGCCCGTCCGACAGCGGCTCGATCTCCGCCGACGCCACCTCGATCACCCGACCGCACGAACGGCAGACCAGGTGGGCGTGGTCAGGCGTACTGATCGCGTGGTAAGTCGGCGCCCGGTCGCCCAGGTGTGCGTGGCTTACGAGCTGAAGCTCCTCCAGCAGTTCGAGCGTGCGGTAGATCGTCGACATGTTGACGCCGCTGGCCTTCTGCCGGACGACGGTGAGGATCTTCTCCGGCGTCGCGTGGCCCAGCTCCTCGACCGCCTCGAGCACGAGTTGCCGCTGCGGGGTCAGCCGAAATCCCCTGGCTCGCAGCTCCTCGTGCAGGTCGGAGCCGCCAGGAAGGTCGCCATGCGGTCGGTCACCCATCGGCAGAAATTCTAGGCCGTGTCCACCGGCCGATGTGATCACGCCGGTCGCGCCCCTACGAGCAGCACGTACGAATGTCAGGAAACGGGCGCAGCCCGCTCGAGCCGACCCCACAGGTGGGACTGCATACCTTCGCCGACCGCCGCCATGTCGAAGGCCCACAGCAGCGCACCGTCGACCAGGCCGTACAGGCGGCGCCCCGCGTCGTACTCCTTGGCCGTCGCCGTCCGCGCCACCAGATCGGTCGCAAGCTCGATCTTGGCTCCGTCGATCTGGCCGTACCACACCTCGGCCACACCGGTGGGGTGTGCGAGGACGACCTCGAGCCCGCCGTCAGGCTGGGGACGCCAGAACCCGGTCTCCATCGCCAGCGGACGGACCGCGGTGCCTTCGGAGTCGAGCAACCAGGAGCGACTCGTGTAGTAGAGGAATGGCTTTCCGTTGTGGCTGAAGACCACTTCGTGGCCGAACTCGAACGGCTCGATGGTGGAATAGTCGCCGTGCCCACGCCCCTCCCAACGGCCGAGCAGGAAGGCGAGCGGTACGCAGTCCGGGTGCAGGTCGGGCGGGATCTCGAATGGCGTCGGCGTTGCCATGATGATCAGGCTCTGGCTCCGGTGTCGGTGGTGCTCTCGATCCGTGCGCTGGCGGTACTTCCGCTGACGTTCCGTGTCCGACCGGTTCGTCCGCCGCTGGCTCCTCTGCCGCTGCCCCCACTTCGGGCGGTTCCGGACGCGACGGCGCGGGTCGCCGCCGGTCCGCGCTCAGGCCGGCGGACCAGCCGGAACAAAACGAAGATTCCGGCGACTCCGATGGCCAGCACGGCCAGGATGAGCAGTCCGGCGAACACCGATTCGATCACGATCCAGGAGTTTAGTTGCGCCCCGGCGGCCGACCGGCGACGCCCCGCCATGTGTCAGACAGTGAACCCGCGGGCGCGCGTGACCGTACATCCTGCGTAATGTTCGCCTATCGCGATCATGACGCTGGGTCGCCGGTGCCCTGCGTACGATGTGGTACGACAAGCTCGCCTGAGCCCTCGACCGTGGGGGAGCAGCATTCGTCGCAGGATCAGCGGGGATGTGCGTGGCAACCCGTAGCCCGCCATGCGGCAACCTCGTTGGTTCACGGCACGTCAGTACCAACTGAATCACGGTGAACTGACCGACGGCCAACTGACCACTGTGAAGTGACCGACTGTCTGGACAGCGCAGGGCTGCCGCCCGCGGCACACGGTACGAGGACGCAAGGAAGCCATGAGCTATTACCGCGCCGATGATGAGTTGCGCTCGATCAACCTGCGCGAGGACGATGACTCGCGAGGGCCACGCGGAGATCGCCGCAAGAAGAAGACCCGCACGAAGACGGTTCTCCTGGTCCTGCTCTCCCTGCTGCTCATGCTCAGCGGAGGGATTGTCCTCACCGGCTACATGCTGTCGGAAAAGTTCGGCGGGCAGATCGACCGGTTCTCCGCGTTCTCCCAGCTCCCGGAGAAACTCCGCCCGAAGAAGCCCACGGGCGCGGGGGCCGATGCCGTCAACATTCTGCTCGCCGGCAGCGACGCGCGCACTGACGACGACTCCGGTACGACCGGCCAGGGCAAGGGTGACGCCTGGAAGAGCGGCGGCCAGCGCAGCGACACGATCATGATTCTGCACATCACCGGCGACCGGAAGAGTGCCTACCTGATCTCGCTCCCCCGTGACTCCTGGGTGGAGATTCCGGGACGAGGAAACAACAAGATCAACGCCGCGTACTCCTTCGGTGGCCCTCCGCTCTACATCCAGACCGTCGAGAAGCTCACCGGGCTACGCGTCGACCATCTCGCCGTGATCGACTGGGCCGGATTCAAGGCACTCACCGACGCCCTCGGCGGCGTCCAGATGACGTTCGACGACGACACGCGCTTCGCCAGCGGGAAGTACTACAACGCCGGCACGCACACCCTCAGCGGCGAGGAGGCCCTCGACTACGTACGTGAGCGCAAGACGCTGCAGCGTGGCGACTTCGACCGGATGGCGCGACAGCAGAACTTCCTCCGCTCGCTGATGCGTCAGACCCTCTCCAACGGCACGATCAGCAACCCGTTGAAACTGGGCCGCGCACTCGACGCGATCACGCAGAACCTCTCCGTCGACGAGGAGTTCACGACCAAGGCGATGCGCGACCTGGCTCTCGACATGCGAAGCCTGCGGGCAAGCAGCGTGACCTTCATGACCGCCCCCACCAAGGGCACCGGCATGGAAGGCAGCCAGTCGGTTGTCTACCTCGACGACGCGAAGGGCGCCGCGCTGTGGAAGGCCGTCCGGGCGGACAGGATCGGCCCCTGGCTGCAGAAGAACGGCTCACAGGAAGATGTCCTGGGCGACGAAGTCCGCTAACTGATCGGCGCGTCAGATCTTTCGGTCAACTTGTGCGCGCCTAACCTCAGTACGCGCCGTCGCGGCTGAGGACGGCGCCCACGGTCTTGGCGAGGATCACCAGATCGGCTGACAGTGACCAGTTCTCGACGTAGTAGAGGTCGAGGCGTACGGAGTCGTCCCAGGACAGGTTCGACCGACCCGACACCTGCCAGAGGCCGGTGATCCCGGGGCGTACGAGCAGCCGGCGGCGGACGTCCTCGCCGTACTGCTCCACCTCTCTCGGCAGCGGCGGCCGCGGACCGACCAGACTCATCTCGCCGCGCAGGACATTGAACACCTGCGGCAACTCATCGAGGGACAGCTTGCGGATCACCCTGCCCACCCGGGTGATCCGCGGATCGTTGCGAATCTTGAAGAGCACACCGTCGTGCTGGTTGTCGGCGTGGAGTTCGGCGAGACGTTGCTCGGCGTCGACCACCATCGAACGGAACTTGAAGCACGGGAACTCCTTGCCGTGCACCCCCACCCGTGTCTGCCGGAGGAACACCGGACCGCGGTCGTCGAGTTTGATGGCGATGGCGATCAGCACCAGGAGTGGAGCGGCCAGGATGGCGAGCAGGACGGCCGCCACCCAGTCGAAGATGTTCTTGACGATCCGGCGGGCGCCCTTGAACTCGGGCTCCTCCACGTGCAGCAGTGGCAGACCGGCAACCGGCCGGACGTGGATGCGTGGACCGGCGACGTCGGTCAGGCTGGGTACGACGACGAGATCGACACCGGAGCCCTCCAGCGACCACGACAGCCGGCGTAGCAGCCGGGACGACCGCCCGGGGAGGGCACTCACGACCACCGTGTCGATGCCGCCGCGTTCGACGGCCTCCCGTACCTCGTCGAGGTAGCCCAGGATCGGCAGACCCTGGTCGGCCACCTCGTCCCCGGGATCCTTCGACAACCGCGGAAGGCAGGCGCCGACCACGGCGAAACCCATGTGCGGCTCCCGCTTGATGACCTCGAGGAGTTCGGCCACACCGGCCGGCATGCCGACGAGGAGTACGCGATGGACGAGGCGGTCCCGGCGATGGAGCGCATGGAGCACCTTGCGCGCGCCGAATCTGCCGAGCAGCACGACCATGGTGCCGAGGGGGAACGCCGTCGCGAGAAACCCGCGGGACAACTCGATCTTGCCGAGGTAGCACACGATCGCCACCAGGCCGGCCGCCAGCACGCTGCTCGAGAGGACGAGCTTGTACTCGTCGGTGCCCGATCCGAACGTGCGGGGCGAATAACCGCCGCGGACGGCCAGGACACCTACCCAGGCGCCGGTCAGCGCGAGGGCGACGAACGTGTAGGGAACACCGCCGAGGTTGGCTCCGCGCCACGCACCTGCGATCTCGGTCTCGACGACCCTGAAGCGTACGAGGGTAGCCGCGAGCGTCGCGGCGCCGATGAGTCCGAGGTCGAGGACCGCGACGGCGAGAGCGAACCAGCGCATGCCGCGTGCCGCCATGCCACGCGGCGGTCGCCGGTGGGCGGCGTCACCCGCCATGTCCCCGTCGCCGAGACGTGCGCCCGGCTCCTTCAGTATCGCCATTCCGCTGCGATGTCCCCCAGCGTTCGTACTCGTCCGACCTGCGATGCGGTGGTCGGGTTGCCCAGCCCGTGCACGGCCGGATCATCGTCGAGGCCGCGGCACCGATCGGTCAAGGTGGTAGGAAACACCGTAAACCCTCCGGAGACGCCAGGCAGGTGGACGCGCTCCGGTGTGTGACGGTGCGCATTGCGTACGACGAAATGCCTGGGTACGCACGACTGTTGCGTCTGGTCGACCGATCGGGCACTGCGGGGCCGACGGCCCAGGGCTCGTCCCCGGAAGCGGGGTCCGGACGGCGTATCGTCGGCGAAGGCATCCGCCGGAGAGGGGTGGCACACACGATGGCGCATCGGGCTGTCGTCACCGGTGGCGCCGGTTTCCTCGGCAGCCACCTGTGTGAGCGGCTGTTGGACGAAGGGTTCGAGGTCATCTGCCTCGACAACTTCCTCACCGGACGCCCCGACAATGTGGCTCAGCTGATCGAGCGGGGCGGTTTCCGGCTCGTCCGCTGCGATGTGAGCGACTTCATCCACGTGCCCGGTCCGGTGGACGCCGTCCTGCACTTCGCGTCACCGGCCTCTCCCGTCGACTACCTCCAACTGCCCATCCACACGCTGAAGGTGGGTTCGGTCGGAACCCTGCACGCGTTGGGTCTCGCCCGCGACAAGGGGGCGCGGTTCGTTCTCGCGTCCACCTCCGAGGTCTACGGCGACCCGCTCGAGCATCCGCAGCGCGAGGAGTACTGGGGCAACGTCAATCCGGTCGGTCCGCGTGGCGTCTACGACGAGGCCAAGCGGTTCGCCGAGGCCCTCACCGTGGCCTACCGGGCGACCCACGGCCTCGACACGGCAATCGTCCGGATCTTCAACACGTTCGGCCCGCGACTACGCCCGAACGACGGCCGCGCGATCCCGACCTTCATCCGGCAGGCGTTGCGCGGCGAGCCGCTGACCGTCGCCGGTGACGGGAGCCAGACCCGGTCCATCTGCTACGTCGACGACATGGTGACGGGCATCGTCTCGATGCTGCACTCGACCCACGCCGGACCGCTGAACCTCGGCAACCCCCATGAGCTCCCCGTCCTCGCGCTGGCGCGGTGGATCCTCGAACTCGCCGGGTCGGCGTCGGACATCGAGTTCGTATCTCGCCCGGAGGACGACCCGCGGATCAGGCAACCCGACATCTCCCAGGCCCAACGGCTGCTGGGATGGGAGCCCAAGATCACCGTGGAGGACGGCCTCCGGCGCACGATCGCGTGGTACCGCGACCACCCCGAACTGGTCTGACGGAACGCTGCTCGCCTGGCAGCCCGGCCGATCTAGTAGGTACCTAGTAGACTGCTGCCATGAGCGCGCAGCCATCCGACTCGGACGCTACGGTCACGGTCACGGAGCTGAACCAGCGGACCACAGCGGTTCTTCGTCGGGTCAAAGCAGGTCATACCCTGCCCATCACCGAGCGCGGAAAGATCGTGGCATTTCTGACCCCGCCGCCACCGACCGTCACCGGTAACCCGACCATCGACCGATGGATCGCCGAGGGCCGCCTCACGCCCCAGGCAGTTCCAGGAACGATCCTCGACCTGTTGCCGATGCCAGAGCCGAGCGAGGACGGGTCCAGTCTTTCTGCCGAGATCGTCGCCGAACGCGACCGGGCAGCGGGCGACGAGTGATCTACCTGGACACCTCCGCCGCGGCAAAGCTCGTCCACACCGAGGCGGAGTCCGCTGCCCTCACCCTCTATCTCGCCGAACGACTGACCACGCCCCTCGTGTCATCGGTGCTGCTGTATCCCGAGCTCGTCCGCGCCGTCACTCGCCACCAGCCAGCCCTGCTGCCACGCGCGGTCGCGTTGTTCCAGCGCATCATGACCGTGCCGATGTCGAGCGACATCGTGATCGACGCCGCGAGTGTCGGAACGCCACAACTTCGGACCCTCGACGCGCTGCACCTGGCCACCGCTGCCACAATCGCGCGGGGACTCGACGCCTTCCTGACCTACGACAAACGCCTGGGCGACGCCGCCGGCTCCACCGGGCTTGCGGTGGCAGCGCCAGCGTAGGTCGGGAACGGACGAGCAACCATGCAGGCGCACGTTGTCGGAGGTTCCTCGGGGTAGAGCCCCGACAAACCTCCGACAACCTTGCCGATCTGGACCGTCAAGCGGACGCGGTGAGGGCCAGCTCCACCTCGGCGACCGTGCCGAGCTTCGCTTCCACCGAACCCTCGGCGGTAACGCTCTTCGGCGCGAGCGCCCGCACCGTCCACGTGCCCGGCGCGGCGAAGAACCGGAACACGCCGTCATCGCCGGTGGGCACCTCGGCGGTGAACTCGCCCGACCCGTCGAGCAGGCGTACGTACGCCCCCTTGACGGGCTGCGCGTCACGCCGCACGACGCCCTGGATCACCGCTTCCTTCGCCAGGTTGACCCCGGCGAGAGCGGCACCGCCCACCGGCGCGCCGCAACTGTCGTTGGCACTCATGAAGCCTCCCCAGGCTGGTCGCCGAGCGAGACGGGCACGCCGACCAGCGAGCCGTACTCCGTCCAGCTTCCGTCGTAGTTCTTCACGTTGGCCTGGCCGAGCAGCTCGTGCAGCACGAACCAGGTGTGCGAGCTGCGCTCGCCGATCCGGCAGTAGGCGATGGTGTCCTTGCCGAAGTCGACACCGGCCTCGCCGTAGATCTCCTTCAGCTCGTCCTCGGACCTGAACGTGCCGTCCTCGTTGGCCGCCTTGCTCCACGGCACGTTCACCGCGGTCGGGATGTGCCCGGCCCGCTGAGCCTGCTCCTGCGGCAGGTGCGCCGGGGCGAGCAGCTTGCCGGTGTACTCGTCCGGCGACCGCACGTCGACCAGGTTGCGCTGCCCGATGGCGTCGACCACCTCGTCGCGGAACGCCCGGATCGCCAGGTCGGGGTCCTTCGCGACGTACTGCGTGGCCGCCCGCGACGGCGCCTCCTCGACGAGGGCCCGGCTGTCGAGCTCCCACTTCTTCCGGCCGCCGTCGAGCAGCTTGACGTCGGCGTGGCCGTAGAGCTTGAAGTACCAGTACGCATAGGCGGCGAACCAGTTGTTGTTCCCGCCGTACAGCACGACGGTCTGGTCGTTGGCGATGCCGCGCTCGGACAGCAGCTTCTCGAACTGCTCCTTGCCCACGAAGTCGCGACGGACGTGGTCCTGCAGATCTTCCTTCCAGTCCAGCTTGATCGCGCCGGAGATGTGGCCCTTGTCGTAGGCGCTGGTGTCCTCGTCGACCTCGACGACGACGACCTTCGGATCGTCCAGGCGCTCTTCCACCCAGTCAGCGGAAACCAGGGACGTGTCACGGCTCATGCGGAAGCCTCCTTGCTTGGTGATTGGTGAGTGAGTGCCGACAGGGCGCGACGACCGAGCAGGTATGCCTCGCAGCCGAGGCAGAGCCCGAATGCCGCGTTGAGGAACGCGGCGATGAGTGCGAGACCGGTGGCGACGGCGCCCAGTGTCGTCGCTCCGGACAGGTAGCCCACGATGCCCAGGACGGCGAACGCCAGCCCGACTCCCTGGGCGAACCGCGGTGGCGCCTCCGCCTCCAGTTCGGCCGGCGGGCCCAGCCGGGGCCGGACGAGCCGCGCGAAGATCAGTCCGTACGGAGACCGCCGCAGCCCGAACGCCACGCCCACCGCGAAGACGACCGCCTGGAGGGCCAGGAGCCAGGAACTGTCCGTGACGAGGACGATCGCCAGGACCACCGCGGTCACGGCGGCGGCGAACCGGAGCCCGCGCGGGTCGAGGACCGCGGCCGGCTGGCCGGTTGACCCGTGCGGGGTGGATGTTGTCGAGGTTGACATCGGCGACGGCTGAGGTCTCTGGTCCGATTCCGACATGGCTACAACGCTCCTGTGGCGAGGCGGAGGCCGGGATGAGGGAGCGGAGAATCCACGCGGGGATCCCGCTCAGGACGGCGCCACTCTGCGAACGCTCGACGCATCCGACGGATGCGGGGCAGAGACGGACTAACGCCGTCCGATCAGGACGTACGACACAGACAGGTCGACGTGCGGCAATGATCCACGGCACGTCGTTTGGTCAACAAAGTCGTACGCAACACGCTGTTCAGGCTACGGACCGTTGCCACTACTGTCACGGCCGTCTCGCATAATGGGCAGCCGCATCAGGCAATGAGACGGCCAAGGTGCCCGGCAGCACGGCAACCAAGCCACCGAAGCAACCCCTTCAGCAAACTGGCGCAGCCTTCCAGCAGTACGGCAAACCGGCGGGTCAGGCGATCAGCCGGCGGGAACGGAACGGCCCACGTCGGCGCTGTCGCGAGAGGCGGGTCGCCGACGCGGCCCGGCGTACGGCCTGCCCGTAGATCGCGGCCATCCGTTGGGCGTACTCCGCCGGGGTGTTCTGCTCGGCCCGCCGGCGCGCCTCGTCGCCCACCTGCTTGCGGTGGTCAGGGTCGGTGAGCAGGTCCTCCATCGCCTCGGCGTACCGCATCGCGTCGGTGGTCCCGAAGACCCCGGTGCCAGCGAGCGGCCCACTGCCGTACAGCGCCTCGTCGGCCAGAACCGTGGGCAGCCCGGCGAGGGCGGCCTCCTGCACGACCAGCCCCTGCGTGTCGGTGAGGGACGGGAACGCGAACACGTCCGCCGCGGCGTAGGCCTGGGCCACCTGGTCGGGCGGAAGCTGGCCGGTGAGGATCGTGCGGCCGACGATGCCGGCCTGGTCGAGCAACTTGTGCACCCAGCGGGGCTCGTAGACCGCGCCGACGAGGACCAGGCGGGCGGAGGGTACGACGCCGGCGAGCCGGCCGAACGCCTCGGCGAGCAGGTCGATGCCCTTCTCGTGGTTGACCCGGCCGACGAACAACACGACCTGCTCGTCGGCGTGGATGCCGTGTCGGCGGCGGAACTCCTCGCCCGAACCTGGCGGAACGCGCGGCAACGACACCCCCGCCGGGGCGAGATAGATGCGGGCGTCCTCGACGGGCAGCCGGCAGCGGGTCAGGATCGCCGGCGTCGGGACGAGTACGGCGTCGGCGTCGGCGAGCAGCAGATCGGTGCAGGCGTCGACGACCGCGTTGCGACGTTCGGTGCGCGTGCCCCCGCGGGGAATGTCCGGCTTCGGGCTGCCCAGCCGGCGGGCCGCGCAACGCGCGATCCCTGACAGGACCCGCGACGGCAACCGGTAGGCATCGGCGTACGCCCGAAGATCGGTGTGGTAGGTCTCCACCAGCGGCAGCCCCAGCTGCCGGGCGGCGAGGATGCCCAGCAGCCCGACCGGTCCGGGCGTGTGGACGTGGACCACGTGCGGCAGCCAGTGGGCCACCCGCTCGACGTGCTTGCTGCGCGGCCAGGCCGCGACGCGGTACTGCGCGACGCCACAGGGCACCGACGGCAGCCGGAAGAGCTCGACGTCACCGGTGGCCAGCTGGTCAGGGTGCCTCGGCACCACGAGCAGGCTCGCGTGCCCCTGGTCGGACATCGCCGCGGTCAGCGTCTGCAGAGCGGTCACGATCCCGTCGCGACGCGGCAGCCAGGTATCGGAGAAGTGGGCGACCCGCAGGGTCGGCCGGTCCGTACGCGCGACGAGTGCCGGGTCGAGCGGGATCACGGGTGCGACGTCACCCATACCGGCGCCGCGACGGATGCGGCACCGCCCAAGCAGTTGGCGGAGGTCCATGGACCGGCTCCTCGTGTCGGCCAGCGGTTCATCCTCAGCACACCATTCGTGAGCGTCAAGATGGCGCACTTCGGTCATGCACGGACTGGAGCAAGCTCGACTCCGGCGGTAAGCCTGGCATGGCCCCCCTCCGCGATGGTGTCGCGGGGGTGACATCTGCCGAAATCGGGGGTAACCCGACCTTTTCCGGACCTACACACCTTCCGATGGGGGTCTTATACCCCTCGAAGCGGACTCGGCAACAGTGCCACCGGCCTCTCACCAGCCGAATCGCGGGTGATGTCAGCGAAGCTTCGCCCGAGAGGAGGGTACGCCCGCCGGCATCGCGCCGGACAGTCTTGACACGATGGCTCAGGTCACCCGCTGGCCGGTGGCGCGCAGCAGGGCCGCCAGAACGTCCGGTCGCCTGGGCTGTCCCGACGCCCGGACGATGACCTTGCCGTCGGCGTCGAGGACGAAGACCGTGGGAGTACGCATGATGCGCAGGCGCCGGACCAGGTCCAGCTGGGACTCGGCGTCGACCTCGACGTAGGCCACGCCCTCCTCCTTGCCGGCCACGTCGCGCAGGAGCGCCCGGGTGGCGCGGCAGGGCGCGCAGAACGCCGACGAGAACTGCACGAGGGTCGCCCGTTCGCCGAGCTCGCCGGCCAGGTCGGCCGCGGTCAGCACCTCGACCACGCCAGCGGCCGGGGGCGCGGGAGCACCGACGTCTGCGCGCGGGGACGGTCCGGCGTCGCGGAAGCGGCCGTCGTACCGCCGCTTCGCCACACCCAGCACCGTGGCAACGGTGAGCGCGACGACGAGGACGGCGAGTCCAGTGGTCATGGGTCCAGAGTACGAGGCCGGACGAATACGCCAGAGCGGGAAGTAACCTGGCGAACCGGCCCAGGTCGCGCTGGGGTGGGCCGTTCAGCCTTCGAGCTTGACGATCGACTCGTAGCCGGGCGCGAAGATCTCGATCCGGGACACCTGGTCCGCCGGCACCGCGACCCCTCCGCTCCAGCGGACGCCCTTGTCGTACGCCACCTTCCAGCTGCCGCCGTCCCACCGGTGGCCGGACGCGTCGTAGACGACGAGCGAGCAGACGTCACCCTTCTTGACGCCGGTCAGCACGATGTCGACCTTCGTACCCCACGCGACGGGGTTCATCGTGACGACGGCGTTGACGTTCGAGTCGGGATCGACGGCCGACCACTCCACCGGCGGCGCGGTCAGGTGCGGCGTCGGAGAGGAGGGTCCAGGCGACGGCGTGCTCGGCTGCGCGGACGCGGACGGCGTCGTCGGCTGAGCCGACGGCGTGGAGAGCGCGACAGGTTGGTGCGGGGTGACCCAGCGCCCGACCGCCCAACCTCCGCCACCGACGGCGATGGCGACCAGGGCGGCGGCAACGAGGGCGGTACGCCAACGGCCGCGGCGTTCGCGCCCGCGTTCGGCGCGCACCCGCTCCTGGAGCCGTTCGAGGCCGCGTTCGTCCGGGTGCGGGAAGCCGTCGATCACCTCGTCGGCACTGACAAGGCCCAGCAGGGTGGGTACGTCGGCGAGCTCCGCCTGTGCGGCCTGGCAGTCAGGGCAGCCGGCGAGGTGTTCGCGCAGCTCCGTCGACTCGGCCGGATCGAGTGCCCCGAGGACGTCGACGCCAAGCGCCGCGCGGGCTTCCGCGCAGTTCATAGCGCTACCTCCGGGGTGATACCGCGCTCCTCGAGCAGGAGCTTGAGCTGCCTCAGTGCGTAGTAGGTGCGACTCTTGACCGTGCCCGGGGGTACGCCGAGGTTCGCCGCGGCCTCGGCGACCGAGTGACCGCGGTAGTAGACCTCCACCAGCACGTGCCGATGGTGCGGCGCGAGTTCCGCCAGCACCTCGATGACCTCCCAGGACAGCATCGCCCGATCGATGTCGTTCTCAGCGGTGGGAACGACCCGCAGAGCCTCCTCGCCGACCTCCGGCGGGCGGGCGCGGCGTGCCCGTTCACCGTCGACGACGATGTTGCGGGCGACGGTCGCCAGCCACACCCGCTGCGGACCGCGGGCCGGATCGAGTGACTCCGGGTGCCGCCAGGCGCGGAACAGTGTTTCCTGTACGACGTCTTCGGCCCGCTGACGGTCTCCTCGTACCAGCCGCAGGACGTAGCCGAAGAGCGCACCCGCGTGCTCGGCGTAGAGCGCGCGGATCAACTCGTCGTCGGTGGTCTCACCGCGTGACACCGCCGACCCCACACCCTTTTCACGTGTGGGACGCTGCGGAGGTTCATTCGGCACGGGGGTGATGGTCGCACGAAACCCCGTGACGGTGCACCGGAATGATCACCGGGCGGCGGAGATCGGCCCGGCCGGCCCGCTTCCTGATCAACCGGAGTCCGTCACCGACCTCACGAACCGCACCACCTACCCGCCGGCGTACGGCGGGAGGACCTCGATCCGCGCACCGGCCGTCAGGGTCACCGCAGCCGGGTCGCGGGCACCCACCGGGTCACCGTCGACCAGTACGGAACAGAGCCGGAGAACCTGCGCGAACCGGGGCCGATCGGCGTGCCGGGAGCGTACGTCGGCGAGAACGTCGGCGAGCGTCACCGCGCTGACCTGCTCCTCAGCCAGCCCGGACGCTTCTTTCGCCGCCGCCCAATAACGAACAGTGACCGTCACCTCGTGGGACACGTGGGATATCCTGCCTCCAACCGGCGGACCTGGGCGACATCGCCGTCATCGGGTTCCAGGTCCCTCATCAGCAGGGAGACGCCCCGGTGAGCACACTTCTCTTGCTGACGAACGCGCTGCAGCCGTCCGCCGAAATCGTGCCCGCACTCGGACTTCTCGCCCATCACGTCCGGGTCGCCCCGGCGGAGGCGAGTGCGCTGCTCGACGTCGGCCCGGCTGACGCGGTACTCGTCGACGCCCGCTCCGAACTCGTCCAGGCGCGCAGCCTGACCCGGGTCATTCGTACGACCGGAATCGACGTTCCCCTCCTCATCATCGTCACCGAGGGCGGTCTCGCAGCGGTGAACGCCGACTGGGGCATGGACGACGTACTCCTCCACAACGCCGGCCCCGCCGAGGTCGACGCCCGGCTGCGGGTCGGCATCGGGCGGCTCGCGCTGAAGTCTGCCGAGCAGGACCGGCCCCACGTGATCCGGCGCGGTGAACTGGTGATCGACGAGGACACCTACACCTCCCGACTCGGTGGGCGCACGCTCGACCTGACGTTCAAGGAGTTCGAGCTCCTGAAGTTCCTCGCCCAGCACCCAGGGCGGGTCTTCACCCGGCAGCAACTGCTGCAGGAGGTCTGGGGCTACGACTACTTCGGTGGTACGCGGACCGTCGACGTCCACGTGCGGCGACTGCGGGCGAAGCTCGGGCCGGAGTACGAAGCGCTGATCGGCACTGTCCGCAACGTCGGCTACCGCTTCGTCGCGCAGCAGATCGCCCAGGACGTACCCGAGGACGAGTCGGACGCCAGCGATGCCGCCGCTTCCGCGCCCCGGGTGGCTGACTCACGGGTTCCCGACGACGCCCGCACCCTCACCCACGACTCCGCGGACTGACGCGGCGGCCTCAGCCGTTGGCGTCCTCGCCGACGTCCCGCGGCCGACCAGCCGCCCCGCGGGCTGCCCCGCAGCTGGCGTGGGGATCGGCGGCGTCGGGGATCAGCTGCCTGGGGTGATCCGGCCTTCGCCGCCTTCGCGGTAGTCGGCCGCGAGGACCTTGCCGGACAACCCGGCCTCGAGGTACGCCTGCAGCGCCTGCTGGTACGTCGTACCCACGGGCGTGAAGTCGAGACCCTTCAGCGGGTACGCATCACCGCCTCGCGCCGAGAAGTCGTTCGTCGCCAGCGGGACCGCCGGTCCGTCGACCACCTGACCGTCCTCGACCAGGACCGTCCCGGCGTCGAGCACGAGCTGGCGCACCCGCTCCCCCGGCGTGACGATCTCGCCGGTGCTCTCGTCGACGACCTGGGCCTGCCGGGCCACGTCGTAGGTGAATGACAGTCCCGAGACCTGCGTGAACGCACCGGCCGCCGACGGCAGACCCGCGACCCCACGCTCCAGCAGCTGACGCAGCGTCTCCCGCGGCACCTCCGGCACCACGGCGACGAAGTTGGCGAACGGTGCCACGTCGTAGGTGTCGAGCGCGGTCACGTCACCGGCCGGGATGAGTGCGTCGTTGCGGATGCCGCCGCCGTTCTGGATGCCGACGACCGGCTCGGGCACGCCGTACTCCGCCGCCTGCTGCGCACCAGCCCACACCAGCGCGTCGGCGAGGAGGTTGCCGAGGTTGGTCTCGCCGCTGCGCACGTGGTCGCGGACGCCGTCCAGACCGACCTCGCTCTGCGCCACGACCGCCTCCTCCAGCGCGGCGACGTGCGCGGCCACCGGCTCCTCGACCCGGGCGAAGGTCCAGCTGTCCTTGCGTACGGCATCGTCGCCGGCACCGGACACGCGCACCGGCAGGCTCCGTTCCTCGTCGACTCCCAGCAGCCGACCGGAGCGATCGAAGCGGAGCACCAACTGCCCGACGTACTTGTAGTTGCCCGTCGTCGTCACCACTGGCACCTGCCGGCCGTCGGCGTCGTCCGCCCACAGTGGGTAGTTACGTTCGGCCTCGTCGCCCGGGATCAGCGCGTCGCCCTCGTCGGCGAGGATCTCGCCACCTCCCGCGCCCACCACGACATCGACGCCGCGCAGTTGCGGCACCAGCGCCAACTCGTTGTCGATGTCCTGCAGGTGGCTCACGAGCAGGATCGTGTCGACGCCCTGCTGAGTCAGCTCGCGCGCCTCGGCGTTCGCGATGCCGGCGAGGTCGGTCAGCACCTTCACCCCGCGCGGGCTGGAGATCGTCGGCAGCTCCGGCGTCGTGAGGCCGATGACGCCGACCCGCTCGCCGGCCGTACGCACGATTGTCGACGTACGGATGACGCGCTTGTCGGCGTACTCCTGCAACCTGGGTTCGGCACTCACGTCGAGGTTGGCCGACACGAACGGCAACCGGTCGTCGAACCCCGCCATGAAGTCCGCGAGGACGTCCGGGCCGAAGTCGAACTCGTGGTTGCCGATCGCCGACACGTCGAGGCCCAGCCGCCGGATGGCGAGGGCGTCGTAGAAGGGCGGGCCCTGCTCGAGACTCGCCGAGAACTCCGGTCCGGCGAGGAAGTTGTCGCCACCGGAGAGGGTGAGCAGTCCACGTCGACCACCCCGCAGGTCGGCCGGCCCGAGCCGCGCGTGTTCGCGCAGGCGGTCCCACTGGGTCGCGTAGCGCGCCGCGCCGCCGTAGGCGCGTTCCTCGTCGGGTTCGATCGTGCCGTTGCCGTCGGTGTCGCCGTCGACGCCGAGCAGCTGCGACTCGTCGTCGTTGGTGTGTAGGACCGTCAGCGTGAAGTCGGCCCGACCGCCATCGGCATCCGCGCCGGCCGCCGAGCCTGTGCCGGACTCGAGGCCCGCACCAACTTCAGGGCCTGCGCCGGCTGCCGGGGCGGTCCCGAGTACACCGATCCCGACAGCTGCGATCCCGACAGCTGCGACACCTGCCACCGCACGGATCCCACGTCCACCAGCCGATCCCCTCCGCGCCATGCGGCCCTCCGCCTCTCCTCGCCAGAACGCTGAAGGCGGCGTCGCATTCGATCACCGCACGCCGTACGGTACCGACGCTGACGTCCCGTTGGCGGCGTTCGTCCACAAACCAGGGCCAGGCAGGACGGCGATCTTCGGCACGACCAGCCGTACGGTGGGGGAATGGTTGAATCGCCGGATGTCGTACGCGTCACCGGTCAACTCGCTCCCGGCGAACTCGCGGGCGTCGAGAGCCTGGTGGCGGCCGCCGCCCGCGTCGACGGTGTCCGCGCCCTCGACGAACAGGCCTCGCTGCACCTGGGCGCACCAGGATCCACCCATCTGCTGACGGGCGACCGGCGACTGATCACGGGGTACGCCCGACTCGAACGTGCTGCCGATCCTGACGCCACGCTCTCCACCGGGCCGGGACCCGACGACAGTCCGGGGACCGGCACCGCCCCAGCATCCGGCACCGCCCCAGCATCCGGCACCGCCCCAGCATCCGGCACCGCCCCAGCATCCGGCACCGCCCCAGCATCCGGCACCGCCCCAGCATCCGGCACCGCCCCGACGCCCGACGCGGTCGCCGACCTCGTGGTCCACCCCGACCACCGCCGTCGTGGCCTCGGCCGCCTGCTCCTCGACCGGTTGCTCGAGCACGCCGCCGGACGGGCAGTCCAGATGTGGGCCCACGGCCCACACCCCGGGGCCGAACGACTCGCCGCGGCGACCGGGTTCGTACCCGTCCGCGAACTCGCCTGGCTTCGGCGGCCGCTGGCTGGTCCCGATGCGCGGGCTCTTCCCGACGCACCCTCCCCCGCGGGCGTCACGATCCGGACATTCCGTCCGGGCCACGACGACGACACCTGGCTCGCCCTCAACGCGGCGGCGTTCGCGCAGCATCCGGAACAGGGCCGGTGGACACGGAAGGATCTCGACGCGCGGCTGGGCGCGGCATGGTTCGACCCGGCGGGTTTCTTCGTGGCCGAACGCGACGACCAGCCGGGTCACCTGGTCGGGTTCCACTGGACGAAGGTGCACGAAGGGGAGGTACGCGGCGACGGGCCTGGCCCGGTAGGCGAGATCTATGTCCTCGGCGTCGCGCCGGAGGCGCAGGGCGCCGGACTCGCCAAGGCCCTCGCGGTCGCCGGGCTCAGGTATCTGCGCGACCGCGGTCTGCGGACCGTCATGCTGTACGTCGAGGCCGACAACGGCCCGGCTGTCGGCCTCTACACCAGACTCGGGTTCGCCCACGCGGCCACCGACGTGATGTACCGGCACCCCTGATCAGCGCCGACCGCCGGAACCGGGCCGCCGGAACCGGGCCGCCGGAACCGGGCCGCCGGAACCGGACTGACCGGGAGATCCCGGTCGCGAGCTACCCCGCGTTCACACAGCGGTGTCACGATGGCAGTGTGAGTTCGCAGCTGATCCGCCCCGAGGTCGCCGAGTACGACATCGAGCCGCCGTACGACGTGTCCGGGGGCGACCTTTCCGCCGACCGGTTCCTGGACCGGGAACTGTCCTGGCTGCACTTCAACACCCGGGTGCTCGAACTCGCCGAGGACTCCCGGATCCCGCTGCTCGAACGGGTCCGCTTCCTCGCGATCTTCGCGGCCAACCTCGACGAGTTCTTCATGGTGCGGGTGGCCGGACTGAAGCGCCGGATGGCGGCCGGTGTCGCGGTCCGCGCCGCGTCCGGGCTTCTCCCCCGCGACGTGCTGGAGGCGATCTGGACCCATACGCAGGAGCTGATGATCCGCCACGCGTCCTGCTTCCACGATCAGGTACACCCGCAGCTGGCCGGCCAGCGCATCCAGATCCTGCGCTGGGCCGATCTCGACGAGTCCGCGCAGAAGCGCATGCACGACCTCTTCGGCGCGCGCGTCTTTCCGGTCCTGACGCCGCTCGCTGTCGACCCGGCCCATCCGTTCCCCTATATTTCGGGCCTTTCACTGAACCTCGCGGTCGTCGTACGCAATCCACAGACCGGCACGGAGCACTTCGCGAGGGTGAAGGTCCCGCAGATCCTGCCCCGTTTCGTGCCCGTCGACGACGGTCGCTTCGTCCCGCTCGAGGATGTCATCGCGGCCCATCTCGACCAGCTGTTCCCCGGCATGGAGATCCTGCAGCACCACACGTTCCGGGTGACCCGCAACGAGGACCTCGAGGTGGAGGAGGACGACGCCGAGAACCTCCTGCAGGCGCTGGAGCGGGAGCTGATGCGGCGGCGGTTCGGCCCTCCGGTCCGGCTGGAGGTCGAGGCCTCGATCGACCCGCACGTCCTGGATCTGCTGGTCTCCGAGCTCGGGGTCAGTCGTGCGGAGGTCTGCCACCTCACCGGGCCGCTCGATCTCACGGGCCTCTCCGCGATCGCCGACCTCGACCGGGCCGAGCTGAAGTACGCCGCGTTCGTCCCCGCCACCCACCGCGACCTCGCGGAGGTCGAGAGCTCCCACCCGCCGGACATCTTCGCCGCCGTCCGCCAGCACGAGGTGCTGCTGCACCATCCGTACGACTCGTTCTCCACCAGCGTCCTGCGGTTCATCGAGCAGGCCGCGACCGACCCACAGGTGCTCGCGATCAAGCAGACCCTCTACCGCACCAACGAGGAGTCGCCGATCGTCGACGCGCTGATCGATGCCGCCGAGGCGGGCCGGCAGGTCCTTGTCGTGGTCGAGATCAAGGCGCGGTTCGACGAGGAGGCGAACATCCGCTGGGCGCGCAAGCTGGAGCAGTCCGGCTGCCACGTGGTCTACGGCTTCATCGGGCTGAAGACGCACTGCAAGCTGTCGTTGGTCGTACGCGACGAACCCGACGGCATCCGCCGCTACGCGCACATCGGCACCGGCAACTACAACCCGAAGACGGCGCGGCTCTACGAAGACCTCGGGCTGCTCAGCTCCGACCCGGTGCTCACCACCGACCTGAACGCGCTGTTCAACCACCTGTCGGGTTACGCCCTGACAACCGAGTACCGCCGGCTGCTCGTGGCGCCGCGGACGATCCGGGACGGGCTGATCGACCGGATCACGGCCGAGGTCGACCACCAACGGGCCGGACGTCCGGCACGGATCCGGATCAAGGCCAACTCGCTGGTGGACGAGGCGGTGATCGACGCGCTCTACCACGCCTCCCGCGCCGGTGTGCCCATCGACCTGCTGATCCGCGGGATCTGTGCGCTGAAACCCGGAGTACCTGGGCTGTCGGAGACGGTACGGGTGCGAAGTATCCTCGGCCGGTTTCTCGAACACTCGCGGATCTTCTGGTTCGCCGGCGGTGGGTCACCGGAGGTCTGGACCGGTTCGGCCGACCTCATGCACCGCAACCTCGACCGTCGCGTCGAGGCGCTCGTCCAGGTCGTGGCGCCGGACCATGTAGACGAGCTGACCGACCTGTTGGATCTGGCGTTCGACGAGGGTACGGCGGCGTGGGTGCTCGACGGTGGTGGCGGTGGCTGGACGCAACATCGGGTTGACGCGGACGGTGCGCCGCTCCTGGACCTGCAGGACCATCTGATCGCCACCAAGCTCCGGCGGCGCTAGTCGTGGCGCGTGGGCGGGCAGGCTCAGGGGTCGAGACCGGGACCGAGGTCGAGCGGAAGTTCGGTGTCGACGAGGCGTACGCGGTCCCCGACCTGAGCGATGTCGTGACCGTGCGTGAGGAGGGAACGGACGTCCTCGTCACGACGTACCTCGACAGCGCTGACCTGCGGTTGTGGCGGGACGGCATCGTGCTGCGCCACCGCAGCGGTGGGCCGGACGCAGGCTGGCACCTGAAGTTCCCGGCCGCGATCGCCGACGGCGAGGGCGCGGCGGGCGCGGCGGGCGGAGGTGCGGGGCCGGACACCCGGGTGCGGTCGGAGGTACGCCTGCCCGCACGGCGCGGCGACCACCTGGACGCGCCACCCGCTGAGCTCCTCGGCCTGGTCCGGGTCGCCCTCGCCAGCGCCCAGGTCAGCCCGCGGGGGCGGATCCGTACCGAACGCACCCGCCGGACGCTCCTCACACCCGGCGGCGCCGAGCTCGCCGAACTCGCCGACGATCGCGTGACGGTCGGCCCCGCCGATCTGGATGAACGGATCCCGCATCCAGAAACGGCGTCACCACCGGGGACCCCGCATGCGACGGGCGTTCCACTCGGGGCGTTCCGAGAGCTGGAGCTGGAGGAACGCGACGGTGCGGCCACGCCTGAAGGTCGGCGGCTCCTCGACGCCGTGGCGACCCACCTGGCGGACGCCGGTGCTCAACCGCCGGCCGCAGAGTCCAAGGCCGTCCGGGTGCTCGGCGACCCGGCCAAGCTCCCACCGGCCGTGCCGCCCGTACCATCGCTGTCCCCCGACGCACCGGCGGCCGCGGCCGTGCGCGCGCACCTCGCGACGTACACCCGGGCGCTGCGGCGCGAGGATCTCCGCGTACGCCTCGATGCCGAGGACTCGGTCCACCAGCTGCGGGTGGCGACCCGCCGGCTGCGCAGCGGGCTTCGGGCGTTCCGGCCCCTGTTCGTGACCGGCTGGGAGGACGCGCTGCGTACCGACCTGCGTTGGCTGGCGACCAGCTTCGCGCCGACCCGCGACGCCGAAGTCCAGCTTGCCCGCCTGGTCGACCGGGCGGGGCGGCTACCGGACGCGGAGGCCACGGAAGAGGTCCAGACGTTCCTCCGTCGGCGCCTCGGCCGCGAGCTCGCGACCTCTCGCGGGGCAAGCCTGGCGGTGCTCGACACCGACCGTTACCTTGCTCTTCACCACCAGCTGCTCCAGGCCGCGGACGCACCCGCGACAGTGAAGGCCGCGAAGAAACCCTGCGCGGAGGTGCTGCCGCCGCTCGCGCGCCGGGCGTACGGACGACTGGAGAAGG
Organism: Actinopolymorpha sp. B9G3; assembly: GCF_040120725.1. NCBI lineage: Bacteria > Bacillati > Actinomycetota > Actinomycetes > Propionibacteriales > Actinopolymorphaceae > Actinopolymorpha > Actinopolymorpha sp. B9G3. The sequence goes on from NZ_JBEEAB010000014.1 coordinate 60,316, forward strand.
CCACCCGCGGTCTCGACGCGGACGCGCCGGACACCCGGTGGCACGAGGTACGCATCACCGCGAAGCGCGCGCGGTACGCCGCCGAGGCATGCGCACCCGCGCTCGGCAAGCCCGCGAGGCGGCTGGCCGGCCAGCTTTCCCGGGTCACCGACGTGCTCGGGGAGCACCAGGACGCCGTGGTCGCCGCTGCCACCCTCACCCGGCTCGCGACCTCCGGCCGGGTCCCGGCGCGGGTGGCGTACTGGCTCGGCGTGCTCCACGCGGAGGAACGCGCTGCCGCCAGGGTCGCCCGAGAGTCGTTCGGCGACGTGTGGCGGGAAGCCGGCCGGCCGAGGTACCACCATTGGTTGGACGAGGAGCACTGACCCATGGACGGGCGTACGACAGGGTCCGGCGGCCGACGCGTGGTCGAGGCGGCAGGCGCCGTCGTCTGGCGCCAAGGAGACCATGAGCAGGTCGAGGTGCTGCTCATCCACCGGCCGAAGTACGACGACTGGTCGTTTCCCAAGGGCAAGCTCGAACCCGGTGAACGCGCGCAGGGTGCGGCAGTCCGCGAGGTACGGGAGGAGACCGGCGTCCACGTGCGGCTCGGCCCGGTCCTGCCGAGCGTCCATTATCCGCTCGCGAACGGGTCGGACAAGGTGGTGCGGTACTGGGCCGCCACTCCCCACGACCCCGGACGCCCGGCCGGCCCAGGTGCCACCCGCTCACGCGCCGGCCCTTCGAGCAGAGGCCCAGACACGGCCCGTTCCGACAGCGCCCACCCAGGTCCTGCCGCCCCCTCAGGTGCCGCCGCGCGCTCAGGACCCGCCGCGCGCCCAGGTGCCGCCGCCCCTGGCACCGCTGGCACCCCCGGAGCCATGGCCAACCCGTCGTTCCAACCCAACCGTGAGGTCGACGCCTGCGCGTGGTTCGGGCGGCGCGAAGCGGCGCACCAGCTCACCCACCCTCGCGACCGCGCCCTCCTCGGCCACCTGCGCCCCGTGGCCACCCAGACCCTCGTCGTTCTCCGGCACGCCCACGCCATCGAGCGCGCCCGCTGGTCGGGCCCCGACCCCGACCGTCCATTGAGCCCGGAGGGGATCGTTGAGGCGGAGCAGCTACGGCCCACGCTCGATGCGTACGGCATCCGCCACGTGGTGTCATCGCCGGCGCGGCGGTGCGTGGACACCGTTCTCCCCGATGCCATCCGCCACGGCCTCAGCGTCGACGTCGACCCGGCGTTCGCCGAAGAGGCCCCGGACACCGTGGTGCGGGCGGCGGCGGTCGGGCTGCGGCGGGTGCGCGAGCCGACGCTGCTGTGTACGCACCGGCCGACGCTTCCGGCCATTTTCGAGGCGCTCGGTGTCACCCCGATCCCTCTCGACCCGGCCGAGTTCGTCGTCGTACACCTCCACGACAACGCCCCATTCGCGGTGGAGCACCCAGACGGGAAATGATCACGCTCTGCGTGATCATTTCCGTTCTCCGCCTCCGCCCGCGCAGGAGGCGGCGGCCTCGACAGCCGGCGCGCCGGCAAGCGTACCGGACCGGCAGTTCACGTGACGTCCGCCACAGCGTCGCGCAGGCGTCACGGTTCCGCCGGCCGACGTTCACCCTTCGTTCACGCGAGCCGGGGAGCGGTTTCACCTGTACTGCCTACGTTCCGTGGTGACCGCGTATTTCCATTGACCCGAAGGGCAAGGGCAAGAACGTGAACCACAACCGGTTCGCCGCATTCGCGGCTGCCGCTCTGGGTGGCGCCCTGGTGCTGGCCAGCTGCGGCGGGCAGAACACCGGATCCGAGTCCACGACCGGCGAAGGCGGCCAAGGCTCCGCTCTCTCCGGCGAGGTCCGCGTGGACGGGTCGTCGACCGTTCAGCCGCTGACGGCGGCCGCGGGCGAGCTTTTCAAGGAGCAGGAGTCGGGGGTGAACGTCTCCGTCGGCACCAGCGGCACCGGCGGCGGATTCAAGAAGTTCTGCGCCGGCGAGACCGACATCTCCGACGCGTCCCGCCCGATCAAGGACGAAGAGAAGGCGGAGTGCGAGAAGAACGGCATCGAGTACGCCGAGGTGCAGGTGGCCAACGACGCACTCACGGTGGTCGTGAACCCGGAGAACACCTGGGCCGAATGCCTGACCGTCGAGCAGCTCAACGCAATGTGGGCGCCTGAGGCCGAGAAGAAGGTCACCACCTGGAAGCAGGTCGACCCGACGTTCCCGGCCGAGAAGCTCGACCTCTACGGCCCGGGCACCGACTCCGGCACCTTCGACTACTTCACCGACGAGATCAACGGCGAGGAGGGTGCCTCGCGGGCGGACTACAACGCCTCCGAGGACGACAACGTGCTCGTGCAGGGCGTCGCGGGCAGCAAGAGCGCACTGGGTTACTTCGGTCTCTCGTACTTCGAGGAGAACTCCGACAAGCTGAAGGCCGTGAAGATCGACGGCGGCAGCGGATGTGTCGAGCCCTCGATCGAGACCGCACAGGCCGGTGACTACGCCCCGCTGGGCCGTCCGCTGTTCATCTACGTCGCCAAGAAGGCGTACGCCGACAAGCCACACGTCAAGGCGTTCGTCGACTTCTACGTCAAGAGCGACGAGGAGATCACCGAGCTGGCGAAGTTCGTCCCGCTCAACGACGAGCAGCGCACCACGGCGCAGGATGCGGTCGCCGGGATCAGTGGCGCCTGACATCCTGCACGTGCCGGGCGCTGGTACCGGTATCCACCCTGCCACGGAGGATCGTCCGACCGTGACGACAACAGCAGCCGCCGGTGGGGGTGCGACTCGCGAGTCGCACTCCCGCCGCGGCAACTCTTCCCCGTTGCGCTCCTCGAGCCCGAGGTACGGCGAACGGATCATCAAGGCCGTCCTGGCCGGCGCCGCGGCGCTGTCGATCGTGATCACGGTCGGGATCGTGGTGTCGTTGCTCGTGCCCGCCGTGGAGTTCTTCGGCCAGGTCTCGGTCGTCGAGTTCCTCACCGACACCAGGTGGGCACCGCGGTTCTCCAACCCGAGCTTCGGCGTCCTGCCTCTCATCACCGCGACGGTCTGGGCGACCGTGATCGCGCTGGCCGTGGCGATTCCGTTCGGCCTCGGCGCCGCGATGTACCTCAGTGAGTACGCCTCGGCGGGCGCGCGCCGGATCCTCAAGCCGATTCTCGAGGTCCTCGCCGGGGTTCCGACCGTGGTGTACGGATTCTTCGCGCTCGAGTTCGTCAACCGGATCTTCTTCCGCGAGATCCTCGGCCTGCCGTTCGGGACGTTCAGCGTGCTCTCTGCGGGGCTCGTGATGGGCGTCATGATCATCCCCACGGTCGCCTCGCTGTCCGAGGACGCCATGTCGGCCGTGCCGCTCAGCATGCGGCAGGGTTCGTACGCCCTCGGCGCCAACCGGATGCAGACGACGCTCCGGGTGGTCTTCCCCGCCGCACTGTCGGGGATCGTCGCCGCGGTCGTGCTCGGCATCTCCCGTGCGGTGGGCGAGACGATGATCGTCGCCATCGCCTCGGGTCAGCAGCCGGTGATGCTGCTCAACCCGGTCGAGGGCGGCCAGACGATGACGGGTTTCATCGCCCAGGCGGCGCTCGGTGACAGCCGGGTCGGCTCGGTGGAGTACAACACCCTCTTCGCCGTCGGCCTGCTGCTCTTCGTGATGACGCTGGTCGTGAACCTCGTCAGCATCAGCCTGGTCCGACGGTTCCGGGAGGCGTACTGATGGCCGCTGTCACAACCACCGCCGGTGGTGCCGCGCTCGGCCGGGCCAGCGGCGGTGAACGGAGCGCGAAGTCGCTGGTGTTCCTGGTCGCCTTGTGGCTGAGCCTCTTCTTCGCCTTCGCGTTCCTGCTGACGCTGATCATGACGACGCTCATCGACGGGCTCCCGCGCCTCGACGCGACGCTGTTCACCAACTACACATCGTCGTTCGCCGAACGGGCGGGGGCACGGGCCGCGGTCCTGGGTTCGCTCATGGTCGTGGGCTTCTGCGCACTGCTGGCCGTGCCGCTCGGCGTCGCCGCCGCGATCCACCTCGAGGAGTTCGCCGACCGGCACCGGTGGTACAACCGGCTGTTCGAGCTCAACATCGCGAACCTCGCAGCCGTACCGTCGATCATCTACGGCATGCTGGCGCTCGGCTTCCTCGCCGTCCTCGGCGTCGCCAACAAGAACATCGTCATCGGCGGCTCACTCGCCCTCGCGCTGCTGATCTTGCCGGTCATCATCATCACGGCCCGCGAAGCGCTCCGCGCCGTACCCGCCGAGATCAAGGAAGGGTCGCTCGCCCTGGGCGCGACGGAGTGGCAGACCGTGTGGCGCCAGACCCTTCCGGCCGCGCTGCCCGGCATCGCCACCGGCACCATCATCGCCTTGTCGCGTGCCATCGGCGAAGCCGCTCCCCTGCTGCTGCTCGGTGGGCTCGTGTTCGTCACGTACGACCCCAACGGCCTGCTCAGTGGCTTCACGACCCTGCCGATCCAGATCTTCAACTGGGTCCAGCTCCCGCAGGCCGACTTCAAGACGGTCGCCTCCGCGGCGATCATCGTTCTCCTGGCGATCCTGCTGGCGATGAACGGCCTCGCCATCTACATCCGCAACCGCTTCCAGCGCCGCTGGTGATCCCGACAACGATGAGGGCTTCTCACATGGCACACAGGGAACCCATGACACCCACGCACCCGACCTCGACGGCGTCGAGCAGCGACAGCGCCGCCGAGCAGGGCGGCGAAACCGCGGCCGGTCAGGGCAGCACTGCCAGTCCGGTGGACCGCGCCGGGGCCAACGGCACCGGCACCGGCACCGGCTCCGGCACCGGCCAGCGGTACGTCGAGCCACCGCCCCTCACGGAGCATCAGTTGCCGACCACTCCGGCCGCGGTGATGGAGTGCCGCAAGCTCAACGTCTTCTACGGTGCGTTCCATGCCGTCCACGACGTGGACCTTCCGTTCGGCCACAACGAGATCACCGCGCTCATCGGACCGTCCGGGTGTGGGAAGAGCACCGTCCTGCGGTGCCTCAACCGGATGAACGACCTGATCCAGGGCGCCCGCGTCCAGGGTGAGGTGACGTTCCGGGGAGAGAACGTCTACGGCGCCGGCGTCGACCCGATCGAGGTACGCCGCCGGATCGGCATGGTGTTCCAGAAGCCGAACCCGTTCCCGAAGTCGATCTATGACAACGTGGCGTACGGCCCCCGGGTGACCGGCATGAAGGTCGACGACATGGACACCGTCGTCGAAGAGGCGCTGCGCGGCGCCGCCCTGTGGGACGAGGTGAAGGACAAGCTCAACCAGAACGCCTACAGCCTGTCCGGCGGCCAGCAGCAGCGGCTCTGCATCGCCCGGACCATCGCCGTTCAGCCCGACGTCATCCTGATGGACGAGCCGTGCTCCGCTCTCGACCCGATCGCCACCGCGCGGATCGAGGACCTCATGCAGTCGCTGCGCGAGCAGTACACGCTGGTCGTCGTGACGCACAACATGCAGCAGGCGGCACGGGTGTCTGACCGTACGGCGTTCTTCACCGCCCGGCCCGACGAGACGACCGGCAACCGGACCGGCATGCTGGTGGAGTTCGACACCACGTCGAAGATCTTCTCGAACCCGTCGGAAAAGGCGACCGAGGCCTACATCACCGGCCGCTTCGGCTGACCCACCGGAGCGTTCGCCCGAGTCGGGCACTTCGACAGTCGCGGCGTGCCCGGGGGCCTGCCGCCCTGCCAGCGCCCGGCGACAATGACCACGCTTCCCGGCGACAATGACCACGCTGCCCATGCCTGTGTCAGCCGGCACAGGCGTCGACACCTCGCAAGGGTGCACTCGCCTGGTCGGCAAGGCCTCTCCCCGCCCGCTACGCCGCCCTCGTGCTCGCAGAGGCTCGGCTGAACGCTGACCGGATCCGCCCCCGCCCGCTACGCCGCCCTCGTGCTCGCAGAGGCTCGGCTGAACGCTGACCGGATCCGCTTGGCGAGCTGCGTACGACGCTCCGGACCGAGGTCGGTCCAGGTCAGCCGGACGACCTCCAACCCGAAGTGCTCTCGCAGGGCATCCTCGCGCAGCTTCTCCCGCCAGACGACCTCGCCAGGGTCCGCATCATTGCCTAGGTCGCGGTAGTACTTTCGCCGGCCGTCGAACTCTACGACTGTCCCGTACTCCCGGAAGAGGAAATCCGTTCTGGCGACGACGGATCCATCGCGCGTCCGGAAGACAGCTTGCAGCTCGGGCGTGGGGAGGCGAAGCTCGTCGAAGGCGACGCGAGCAAGCGACTCGCCCGGGCTCTCGCTGCGACCGTCCGCGAACGCAACGACCCGACTGGCGGTCCGCGAGCCGGCCCAGTCGCGGCAGGCGAGGAGTTCGGTCACGAGCTCGCTCCGCTTCGCACCTCGACGGAGGCCGCAGTCGGCTACGACGACGCCGGCGTCGAACGAGGAAAGGCGCGCGAGGTCCAGCACAGTCCGAGCCACACTCGTCACCGCGATGCCGCCAGCCGCACAGACGGTCCGTGCCTCGAGGGCACCGCGGTGGTGGCAGACTCCCGCCTCGATCCTGGCGGAACGCAGCTCAGGTCGAGTCAGGTGGACCAGGGACAGGTCGGCCTCTGCCATGTCGAGATCGTGTACGACGCCGGCCGACCAGTGACTTGCGACCGCTGGCCCGTCCACCCGCAGCAATGCCGAGCGGACCTCGACAAGGTGTCGGCGGTTGGGGGACATGGTCTCGTACGTGTGCGCGTCGATGTAGACGCCGCGGCGAATACGGCGCCACTCACCGGAGCTGACCAGCCGCTGGATCTCCCTGTCGCTTACGCCGGCAGCCAGCGCCTGGGGCCGGGTGAAGAGTCCTCCGCCGGCAGCGATGGATGTCACCGGCAGCCGGCCATGGATGAATTCGGTCATGCGGCAGACGATGGCTCTTCGCTGTCCGGCACATGCGGTCGTGCAGAAGACCTGTGGAGAACCTTGCCGGTGCGTCACCTGTGGAAGAAACGAGCGCTGATGCGGCCAGGGTCAGCGGTAGTGACGCACCGTTTCGGCGCGAACGCTCAGATCCGCCACCAGCGACCACACCGCCCAGGTGAGCCACCCCGCCGCCACGCCGCCCAGGTGAGCCATCTGTTGCCATGTCAGCCAGGCAAGCGGCCATGTCAGCCAGGCGAATGTCAGCCGGGCAAGGTGCCGACGCCTGTGAGGAGACCACTGACCAGCTCAGCGTGGTCATTTGCGCCGGCTGCGGACCAGCACCGGCAGCCAGTGGAGCTCGCCCGACGGATGGAGCTTTGCTCATGTGTGCCAGCCAAAGTGCCGCAGCTATGGAGCCAGGCAGATGGGCCGGGCCTACGGGAGGAAGAGGCGGGCGAAGGCGTACACCAACGCCGCTACCGCCGCCGACATCGGGATGGTGAGCACCCAGGCCCGTAGGATGTTGCCCGCCATGCCCCACCGAACCGCGGAGAGACGGTTGGTCGCGCCGACACCCATGATCGCCGAGCTGATCGTGTGGGTCGTCGACACCGGGGCATCGAGACCGATGGCCATCACGTAGAGCACGCTCGACGCGGTCGTCTCCGCCGCGACGCCCCGCGCCGGGTCGAGCTTGATCACCCGCCGTCCGAGGGTACGCATGATCCGCCAACCGCCGGAGTAGGTGCCGAGCGCGATCGCACCCGCCGCGGACAGCTTCACCCACAGCGGCACATCCGTACCAGAGTGAAGGTCGGCCGTGACGAGAGCCAGGACGATGACGCCCATCGTCTTCTGGGCGTCCTGGAGCCCGTGACCGAACGCCATGGCCGCCGCCGACACCGACTGGCCAGCGCGGAAGTGTCGGTTGACCTTGTTCGGGCTGGTCCTACGGAAGATCCAGAGCAGTCCGACCATGACGAGGTAGGCCAGGGTGAAGCCGAGCAACGGCGACATCACCATCGGGACGACGACCTTGTCGAGGATCACGTCCCAGTGCACCGTCACCGAGGCGGCCATTCCGGCTCCGATGAGCCCGCCGATGAGGGCGTGCGATGACGACGATGGCAGCCCGAGCCGCCAGGTGAGGAGGTTCCAGGTGATCGCACCGATCAGGCCGGACAGGACGACGGTCATGCCGTGCGAGTCGACGCTCGGCGTGATGATCCCGCTGCCGATCGTGCTGGCGACACCTTCGGAGACGAGCGCGCCGGCGAGGTTCATCACGGCGGCGAGGGCGAGGGCGACGCGAGGGGTCAGTGCGCGGGTCGAGATCGAGGTCGCGATCGCGTTGGCCGCGTCATGGAAGCCGTTGGTGTAGTCGAAGACCAGGGCAATCGCGACGACCGCCACGACGAGGGCAAGCTCCATACCGCCTGCTCACGACTCCTTGACGGCGATCTGCTCGACCGTGTTGGCGACCTTCTCGAACGCGTCGACAGCCAGCTCGAGCTGCTCGACCACGTCCTTCAGTTTGAGGACGGTCAGGGCGTCGTACGCACCGCTGAACAGCTTCGCGACCATCTGCCGGTGGATCTGGTCGCCGAGGTTCTCGAGGCGGTTGATCTCGATCCAGTACTCCTCGAGGTGGCGCATCGTCCGCAGCCGCGGCATCGCCTCGGCCGTGAGATCGGCCGCCCGTTGGAGCACCTCGACCTGCTCCTCCATGCCTTCGGGAAGGATGTCGAGCTCGTAGACCGCGATGGCGTCGACCGCGGCCTCCATGTAGTCCATGACGTCATCGAGGCCGGCGGCGAGGCGGTAGATGTCCTCCCGGTCGAACGGCGTCACGAAGGTCGAGTTGACCCGCCGGATGATCTCGTGGGTGGCCTCGTCGCAGCGGTGCTCGGCGTCCTTCATCAGCCGAGCGGTGACCGTGCGATCGTTGTCGTCGACCAGCAGTTCGGCCAGCAAACGGGCGCCGTCGACGAGGTTCGCCGCGGACTTGGCGAACAGATCGTAGAACGTCGTGTCTACCGGTGTGAGTCGGAAGCGCACGGCGAACTCCTGTCGAAGTCTTCGTGTCCGGTCCAGCGATGGCCCGGGCCAATGCTAGGGGGGTTGTCAACGGTGGGTCACGACGGCCACGAGGTCGAGGGCGCCGACGACCACGACCAGTGCAGCGGCACAGACAGTGAACCCACCCCGGGCGAGCAGGACCGCAGCAGGGCCTCCCATCAGACCGCGATATGCACGATGAGTAACCACCCAGGCGGGAACAGTGAGTGCAAGGACGACGAATCCGGCGATAGCCGCCCACAGTCCCGTAGCCGAGGAGCTGCGGATCAGCAGGGCCCCGTTGACCGCGAGCGCGAGCAGGGTGCGGTTCCAGGCCATGGCCGTGCGCTCCAACTGGGCGGCCTGGTCATAGACCCGGGTCGCGGCCCTGTCGCCCGCCGGTCCGGCCGCCGTCATTCGTGCCCCCACCCCGACCACTGACCCATCCGAAGATCCACTTGCCTACCCGAAGACGACGAGGGCGATCACGGCCAGCGACACCACCAGCGCTGATGCGGCGAGGCCGAGTGGCATCAGAGTGGGTGGGAGGGGCGCATCCCGGCGCATGGCGGCGACGTTGGCCCGCCACCTGACGTACGCGCCGATCGACGCCGCGATCCCCGCGACTGCGAGGACGCTGCTGATCAGGCGCCGGATCCGCAGATCCTCGACGGCGGTGAGGAACTGCATCGCCGCGACGCTCGCGGCATCCAGGGCGAGCGCGGTACGGACGTAGGCGAGGAAGGTCCGCTCGTTGGCGAGGGTGAACCGGTAGTCGGGCTCGCGGACGCCGGGATCGTCCACACCGGCAGGCTCACTGCTGGCGTCCGCGGTGCCGGACGTGTCGCTGCCGTGGGCCGCGGTGCTGGCAATGTCGGCGTTGGCGGGGTCGGTGTTGGCGCGGTCGGTGTTGCCCCCGTCGGCGTTCTCGGCGCCGGTCTTTCGGACGCGGGCGCTGTGTGCGGACGAATCTTCGCCGGACGGATCACCGGCTCCGCCAGCCGTCCTCGCGTCCTCGGCCACGGTCCCATCCTCGCACCCGAGAACGTTCGATGATCCCAAGCGGGACAGGGCGCGTCGCCGCGACCTCGCCCGCGCGATCGCCGCATGTCGCCTCGGGACACTATGGTCAACAGGAAAGGCTTCGACACGGCAGCGGCACCACCGCCACCAGGACCACCGCCACCAGGACCACCAGCAGCGCCATCAAGATCATCGCCACCCAGGGGGTTCACCACATGGACGCCGGCCTCACGCCCGCCGAGCTCGAACTGATGCGCAAGGGCTTCGCCGACAACCCGGCCTACCGCCTCGCCCAGAACGCGCTCACCCAGACCTCGCTCGACGACCTCGCGCTCGACCGGGAGATCGTCGTACGCACGGACCGGACGGTGTCCCACCTGCTCGACGACTGGAGCGCGACCAACCAGAAGAGCAGCGGCCGCTGCTGGCTCTTCGCCGGCCTCAACCTCCTGCGGGTCGGCGCCATGACGAAGATGAACCTCAAGAAGTTCGAGTTCTCGCAGAACCACGTGATGTTCTGGGACAAGCTGGAACGGGCCAACTACTTTCTCGAACAGATCATCGACACCGCCGACCGGGACGTCGACGACCGCACGGTCGCCCACCTGCTGCGCGATGTCGCGGGCGACGGCGGGCAGTGGAACATGTTCGTCGCCCTCGTCCGCAAGCACGGTCTCGTGCCCAAGTCGGTGATGCCCGAGACGCAGAGCTCGTCCGCAACGGCCCGGATGAACGACATTCTGCGCCGGGTGCTGCGCCAGGGCGCCCGTGACCTGCGTACCGCGACTGATGTCGACGCTGCCCGGCAACGCAAGCAGGCGATTCTCGAGGTGGTGCACCGCGTTCTCTGCATGCACCTCGGCACTCCTCCGGAGCGCTTCCACTGGCAGTGGACCGACAAGGACCGGGCCTTCCACCGCGACGGAGAGCTCACGCCGCAGGAGTTCGCCGAGAAGTACGTCGACCTTCCGCTGGACGACTACGTCTGCCTTGTCCATGACCCGCGCGAGAGCAGCCCTCAGGGCAGGACGTTCACCGTCGACCGACTCGGCAACGTCGTCGACGGCCCGCGGGTCATCTACCTCAACGTCGACGTCGCCCTCATGAAGTCCCTTGCCAGGCAGACGATCGTCGACGGCGAACCGGTGTGGTTCGGTTGCGACGTCGGCAAGATGATGCGCCGCGACATCGGGATCTGGGACGCCGCGCTCTACGACGTCGGCGCCGTCTATGACACCGAGTTCGACCTCGACAAGGCCGACCGGCTGCTCTTCCACGAGACGGCGATGACCCACGCGATGCTCTTCACCGGCGTCGACATCGAGGGTGAGTCCGCACGGCGCTGGCGGGTGGAGAACAGCTGGGGTGACAAGGACGCCGACCAGGGTTTCTACACGATGAACGACTCGTGGTTCGACGAGTACGTCTTCGAGATCGCCGTACGCCGTGACCGGCTGCCCGCGGAGCTCCAGGCGGCGCTCGGCGAGGAGCCGATCGTGCTTCCCGCGTGGGATCCGATGGGCGCACTGGCTCGTACGCACTGACTCCAGGCAGCCCACCTGGGGCGAAGGTCCCCCCCGCGGCCGGTCTTTTTGGGGAGTACACGGGATCGTCGCGGCAGTGTTCTGAGGGTGTCCCACGCAGGCCACCCGTGTCCGGGATCCGGCGACGTCCAAAGCGATGTCGTACGTCACTCTCCTTCCGGGCGGCCGGCCACGCAGAACGCGGAACGCCGGGATGCGAATGGATCGTGTCCACGCGGCGCCGCAGGGGGAGGCAGCACAAAATGCCAGGAAACAAAGCAGTGGAGTACATCGGCCCAGGCAAGGTCGAAGTACGCACGATCGACTATCCCACCCTCGAGGTGCACGACGGCCCCGGCGTACCACGGGCGAATGTCGGTCGTCAGTGTCAGCACGGCGTCGTCCTCAAGGTCGTGGCGAGCAATATCTGTGGCTCCGACCAGCACATGGTGCGTGGCCGTACGACGGCACCGTCCGGGCTGGTGCTGGGCCACGAGATCACCGGCGAGGTCGTGGAGAAGGGGCGTGACGTCGAGTTCATCGACGTCGGCGACCTCTGCTCGGTGCCGTTCAACATCGCTTGCGGGCGGTGCCGAATGTGTAAGGAAGGAAACACCGGTGTCTGCCTCAACGTGAACCCGGACCGGCCGGGCGCTGCGTACGGCTATGTCGACATGGGTGGATGGGTCGGCGGACAGGCGGAATATGTGATGGTTCCGTACGCCGACTGGAACCTCCTGAGGTTCCCGGACAAGGCGCAGGCGATGGAGAAGATCCTCGACCTGACGATGCTGTCCGACATCTTCCCGACCGGCTACCACGGCGCCTTTACCGCAGGGGTGACGACCGGGGCGACGGCGTACATCGCCGGAGCGGGTCCGGTGGGGCTGGCGGCGGCACACGCGGCCCAGTTCCTGGGCGCCTCGGTGGTGATCGTGGGCGACATGAACCGGCGCCGGCTCGAACAGGCACGCAGCTTCGGCTGCGAGACCGTGGACCTCACCGAGGACGCGACCCTGCCCGAACAGATCGAGCAGATCCTCGGAGTTCCCGAGGTCGACGCCGCCGTGGACGCGGTCGGCTTCGAGGCGCGCGGCCACGGGCAGGACGCCGACACCGAGATGCCCGCGACCGTTCTCAACTCGATCATGGAGATCACCCGGCCGGCGGGGAAGCTCGGAATTCCGGGGCTGTACGTCACCGGTGACCCCGGCGGCGCCGACGAGGCTGCAAAGACCGGCAGTCTGTCCATCCGGATCGGACTCGGCTGGGCGAGGTCGCTGTCGATGACGACCGGCCAGTGCCCGGTGATGCGCTACCACCGCGGACTGATGCAGGCGATCCTCCACGACCGGACCAAGATCGCGAAAGCCGTCAACGCCAAGGTGATCCCGCTGGAGGACGCACCGAACGGCTACGAGGACTTCGACAAGGGAGAGGCGTGCAAGTACGTCCTCGATCCGCACGGAATGTTGGCCGGCAAGTCCGCCGCGTGAGACCTGCGGCCCGGTCACACGCGTGAGGACCGCGGAACGGTCCAACAGGTGATCAACGGTCACCAGATCCGGACACCCACGCGCCGGGTGTCCGGATCACCCACCGTCGATCACCTCGGCCTGTCGGACAGGTGGAGCGTGCGCCGCTCGGTGACGAACGCCGCCACCAGGTCGGCGGCCTCACATCGAATGGTTGTGTCTTCCCGCTGGGCGCGCCCCTAGTTGTTGCGGTTCATGAGGTCACGTACGCGGGAGACCTCGCCCCGGACCGCACGGGTGCCGAGCCTCGACACCTCTGCCGCCTCGGCAGCGTTCAGGTACGCCGCCGGTGACTTCCCGTGAACGCGAGCGAGCAACAGCGCGCCGGTGTGGCGTACGACCGACTCCTCCGCACCGGCCCGCCCACCCGCCGCCGCATAGCTGTCAAGGAAGCCTTGCGCGCACGCCGTCAGCCGCTCCCGCGCCCCCTCCGCCCGGGTCGCGAGGTGCACCGCCTTCATCACCAGGTGGTGCAGCAGGAACGCGACGTCGAACACCGGATTGCCCGCATGCGCGACCTCGAAGTCGAGCACCCAGAGGTCGTCGCCACCGGTCAGGACGTTCTTCGGCGAGAAGTCGCCATGGACGAGGCAGGTCTGCTCGGTGAGCAACTCGTCCAGACACGCGGTCACGGCGGCGGCAAGGTCAGGACACCTGGCGGCGACGGTGCGGTGGTACGGGTCGCCGCGGAGTTCGAGGAACATCGTCAGGTCGGCGAAGGCTGCCAGCGTGTCCGCGTCCCCCCGGGTCGCCGCGTGCCAGGTGCCGAGCACGTGCCCCAGCGTGATGGCGGCCGGAACCGCGATCGTGCCGCCCAGCAGGGAGGTACGCCACTCCGACCAGCCCTCCGGTGCCGCCGACAAGACGATGATGAACCGCTCCGGGTCGTAGTCGAGCAGCCGCGGCAGGCGCCCGGGTGTCAGCGTTTGGAGCAGGCCGATCGCCCGCGCCTCGACACCGGCACGTTCCTGGCGCGCCGGCCACACGTCGGCGACCGACAGGAACGGCAGCGGCTGCTTGACGACGTACCGTTGCCCACCACCGACCGCGAGGAACGTCGCGCTGCTCACGCCACCAGCGAGGGTGGTGACCCGGAGGCCGGCGCCCGCCGGGGCGATCCCGCGGGCGCGCAGGTGTTCACCCACGGCCTCCTCGGTCAGTCGCACCGTCACCCGAGCGAGTCTGCCCGACCGGCGATGCCGGCGACAGGCTCCGCGATGGCGAACCCCGGTCGCCGGCGTCTCCCCTCGCCGGGTCGACCTCCGAACTGCCGCGCTCAGTCGATCGGGACGTACAGATCGGTGCGCAGTTCGTCCGGCGGCGTGCTGTCATGGTCGCTGACATAGACCTCGAGGCAGACGCCTTCTCGCAACGTGTGACCACCGGCCGGAATGTGCTCGCCGTAGAGCCGGGCCCAGGCCTCGCCGAGTCCGGAATAGTGGCCGACGAACTCCGCGCGGAGGAACTTCCCCGACGGCAACCGTTCCTCCTCGAGGTCACCGATCTTCGCGTCGTCACGCACGCTGACCGCGGCGACGGCCTGCAGTTCCTCGGCGGGTTTGGTTTCCGGGTCGTCGTAGTAGATGGCGAGCCGCATCGCCTCGGGATCGTCCATCAGACCGAGCGGACCTGCCTGCTGCGCGAGTGCGCCGAAAGCCGCGCCGATCAGGTAGTAGGGGCCTTTGTGGCGTACGGCCGCAAGGCGTTTCGCCGGTACCTCGACGATGTCCAGTTTCATCGGGTCTCCTCCCCGATCGACAAGATGGAAAAGGGTCAGTCCGCCCGGATGGAAATGCAGACCGTTGGGAGCCCGGATACCCGGACATGTCCGCAGGCCGTTGCGGAATCTTGACGGTGGCATTCCGTACGCCTGTTGAAAGGCCTTGGTGAATGCCTCGTGGGTGGCATATCCCGCGGTGAAAGCCAGCTCCGTGATCGGCCGGGAGGTGTTGCGTACCTGCCAGGCCGCACGTTCGAGCCGGAGCCGACGGATGAGCTCGGCGGGCGATTCGCCCGTCATCGCCCGGAAGATCCGGTGGAAGTGATAGGGCGACAGGAACACCCGACCGGCGAGCTCACGAAACCCGGGCGGATCGTCCAGCCTGCGGGCGATTTCGGCCATGGTGTCCCGCACCATCGCCTCGTAGTCCACCGCCATCAGTCCACCGCCATCGCACACCGCCTGGAAGCCCATCCGTTGCCCATGTCGAAGTCAACGTAGACGAGCGAACGGCGGGGTCGCTTGTCCCCGCTTGCGGTCCGTACGCGGCGAACCTCCGTCGCGTACTCCGGTGATCAGCACGGGGATTTTCCTGGAAGCAACATGCCTGGTCGACCGGCGAAATGCGGACGAGCGAAGCTGGGTCGCACAAGGCGGGCGAGGGGGCTTCGCGGGACGCTCGATCTGAGGGGGACCTCATGACGTTGTGGCAGGTACGCACCCGGGTTCGCGATCTTCCCGGCACGCTGGCGCGCCTCGCGACCGCGCTCGGCTCCGTACCAGGAAATGTGGTCGGCATCGACGTCCAGGGGTGCGACACCACGCACGTGCACGACGACCTGTTCGTCGACGTACCTGACTCGGTGACGCAGGCTGAGCTCGGCGGGGCGCTGGCCGCGGCGGTGGAGGGGACCGAGCCGGTCTACGCCCGTCGGGCACGCGCGCAGGAACTCGTCGACGGCCCCAGCCACGCACTTGCCCTCGCCGAGCGACTGGTCGAGGATCCGGCGAGCATGCCCAAGCTGGTGTGCCAGCTGGTCGGCGGCGACAGTGTCGAGCCGAGGTACCGGATCCCGGCCGAGTCCGACCACGAACTCGTCGTGATCGTGCCGCCCACCGGCGAGGTCATGGTGATCCGGCGGGACTGGGCGCCGTTCACCGTCGTCGAACGCGCCCGGGTCGACCGGTTCCTCGCCTGTGCGGCAAGCATCGCCCGGGCACGGTCCAGGGCGGGGCACAGCGCCACCCTCGCCGACGGCGCCGAAGTGCGGCTCCGGGACGGTACGCCCGCCGACACCGATGACGTGGCTGACCTGCTCGAACGCTGCAGCGAGTCGACGCGGCAGGGGCGGTTCATGTCCCCGACGGTGCACCTGTCGGACGAGTGGCTCGCGCGGCTGGCATCGCCGGCCGGGGGCTTCGCGGTCCTGGCGTACTCAGAAACCGGAGCGCTGATCGGCATGGCCCAGTGCCTGCCGGACACCGATCAGGACGTACGCGGGGATGTGGCTCCGGGGCCCGCCGGCAGCGATCGGCCGGGCCGCCACGAGATCGGCCTCGTCGTCGTAGACACCTGGCAGCGACGTGGGGTGGGGACGCTGCTGTTGCGGAGCCTCGTGCGAAGGGCCAGGAGCGAGGGCATCGAGGACGTCGTGTCGGTGGGGATCGCCGGCCGGCCCGGGGCAGAACGGTTGTTCGTCCGAGCGGGGCTCGCTCCGGTCGTCCGGTACGTCGACGGCATCCGGGAGGTGCGGGCCCGGCTCAGGTCTGGTCGTCGTGCGGCTGGATCTGACCGGCGTGCGGCTGGATCTGACCGGCGTGCGGCTGGGCGGATGGCCACAGTGCCGGAACCGATCAGCCCGACCCACGACCAGCGGGGTTCGGTGCTCAGCGGCCGCCGTGCCCGTCAGGCCTGGGCCCGGTCACAAGCCTGATCGCGCTGGGGATCCGGCCGTCACCTGGAGGGTGGGTGGGCTAAGGGTGGAGGCCGCGGGGCAGGGGGAAGTGCTCGGCGAGGAACTCCAGCAGCAGTCGGTTGAAGGCCGCGGGGTTGTCCTGGTGGGCGTGGTGCCCGGCCCGGCGGATCACCTCGTACCGACACCGCGGGTCCCTCGCCGCCCATCGCGGTGCCAGCCGGCGGACTCCCGTCGTACCGTCGTACTCGCCATGGACGAGCAGCAGCGGCTGCTCGATCCGATAGGTCGGATCCGATCTGATCTTCCCGGCACCGGCCCGTAGGGCCGCGAGGAGCTCGCCCCTCGTGAGCCGTTGGGTCGCGTCGTAAGCATAGGTCTGCACCGCCGGGAGGATGCCGCTCGCGCGCGCCAGGCGCTGCCGCAGCGTACGTCCCGAACGCAGCCGACACCCCGCCCGCGACCACGCCGACGCCCACGCGTGCCACGGCCCCGCCGGAAATGTCACGCAGCCGGCGCCGATGACGACCAGTGCGGCGACGCGTTCGGGCCGGGAGAACACGATCTGCTGGGACACCTGCGCGCCGAGCGCCTGACCGACCAGGCACACCTGCCGGCCGAGCAGGTGATTGTCCAACAATGCTTGGAGATCCTCGGCGACATCGGTCATCCTCAAGGGAACCTTGCCCAGTGGCTTCGACCTGCCGTGGCCGCGGATGTCCCAGCGGAGCGTGCGGTAGCCCGCCTTCCACACGGCCGGCAGCTGGGCGGCGAACATTCGGTGATCCATCGAGGCACCGTGGGTGAAAGCCACCATCGGTGCGCGTTTGGGACCGGCCATCCAGTAGTGGATCGCCGACCCCGACCGCTGGAGGATGCCGGAGATCTCCTCCACGAGTGCCCCTCTCGCGACGCGTCTGGCGCGACGTCGACAGGCATTCCGGCACTCCTGCCCGATCAGCGTAACCACAGCGGTGGCACTGATGTGGACCCATTCACCAACCCGCCGCCACCAGAGACCATGCGGTGGTCGCAGGGTTTCGCGTCGTACACCAACGCTGAACGAACGACAGAAGCTCAACGAGGAAAGGGTTCAGTAGTGGAGGGTTGCAACAGCGGAAATGTGCTCAGCAGTGGGAAAGGGCTCAGCAGTGGCAAGGGCTCAGTAGTGGAAAGGGAAGGGCGACCAGTCGGGATCGCGCTTCTCCAGGAAGGCGTCGCGCCCCTCGGCCGCCTCGTCGGTCATGTACGCCAGCCGGGTCGCTTCACCGGCGAAGAGTTGCTGTCCGACCAAACCGTCGTCGATCAGGTTGAAGGCGTACTTCAACATGCGCAGGGCCGTCGGGCTCTTCCGGTTGATCTCCCGGGCCCATTCCAGCGCCGTACGTTCGAGATCGGCATGCGGGATGACGGCGTTGACCATGCCCATCTGGTACGCCTCGTCCGCGTCGTACGCCCTGCCCAGGAAGAAGATCTCCCGGGCGAACTTCTGCCCGACCTGACGGGCGAGATAGGCCGAGCCGAATCCGCCGTCGAAGCTGGCGACATCGGCGTCGGTCTGCTTGAAGCGCGCGTGTTCGCGGCTGGCGAGGGTGAGGTCGCAGACGACGTGGAGGCTGTGGCCACCGCCGGCGGCCCAGCCGGGTACGACACACACCACGACCTTCGGCATGAAGCGGATCAGCCGCTGGCATTCGAGAATGTGCAGCCGCCCGGGACGCGCGGTGTCCACGCCGTCGGCGGTCTCCCCGTCGGCGTACTGATAGCCGGTACGACCCCGGATCCGCTGGTCACCGCCGGAGCAGAACGCCCAGCCGCCGTCTCTGGGCGACGGCCCGTTGCCCGTGAGCAGGACACAGCCGACGTCCGGGGTCATCCGGGCGTGGTCGAGGGCGCGGTGGAGCTCGTCGACGGTGTGCGGCCGGAACGCGTTGCGAACTTCGGGACGGTTGAACGCGATTCGCACGGTCCCCTGGTCGACCGCCCGGTGGTAGGTGAGGTCGGTGAAGTCGAACCCCTCGACCGCCTTCCAGGAGGCAGGATCGAACAGCGGTGAAACCTGCTCGGACGCCCCACCCATCCGGCCCACCCTCTCCCTTGTCGTTCACGTGTGCAGGCCCGTGTCATGCTCGCCCACTGATCGTGCCACCGCGGGGCGACGACCCGGCACCCCGGCTGGTCCACGTCCGCGGACCCTCCTCGCCGTAGACTGTCGAGTCCCCAAGCCGTCGGAACCAGCGGAGGACCGGTCGTGGTACGCAGATGCGCGCTGCACAGCCGGATCCGCGGGCCCGCGGCGGCGGCCATGGGCATCCTGCTCGGCGTCCTCCTCGGCGTGGCTCAGCCGGGCATGGCCGGACTCCGGGCCGCCTATCGGGAGCCGGTCGGCGGCAACAACCGCACCGCCGCCCAGCCGCTCACCGACGCACGGACCCATCGCGCGACGTCCGCATCGCAGAGCACGTCGGAGAGAGCATTCGCTGGCATGTCGCAGGACACGTCGCAGAGCGCGTCGGAGGGTACGTCGCGGGGCAGACCGAGCGGTCTCGGTCATATCGCCCCGAAATCCTCTGCGGTCCACGGCATGAGCGGCTCGGGCTCACCAAGCGCGTCCAGCGATCCGGCCGGCGCGACGCACGAACGCGCACGGGCCGCCGGCGACACCACCCACGCCGCGGGAGTCCTCTCCGGCGCGGACGTCGTCCACTCCACCGGATGGCGTGGAGCGCCCGTCGAGCGTGCTCCCCCGGAGGTCGGTTCCGCCGCCTGAACGCCTGGATCACGCCGACGCTCACGAACCCCTTCGCTGACTCGGGCGTACCGCAGGCGAAAGGCTCCTTCCTCGGCCCGCGACCCCACCGATCCTCCCCGGAGGCACCGTGTCCCGCGCACCTCTGTTCCGCGCCATCCTGACGTTCGGCATCCTCGCCGCGGCGTTGTACTTCGCGATCAGTACGCCGGTCAAGCTGGGCCTCGACCTGCGCGGCGGCACCCAGATCGTCCTCGAGACCCATGACGGTCCCGCCGCCAAGGCCGACGCCGAATCGACGAGTCGTGCGCTGGAGGTCCTCCGCCGCCGGGTCGACGC
Organism: Actinopolymorpha sp. B9G3; assembly: GCF_040120725.1. NCBI lineage: Bacteria > Bacillati > Actinomycetota > Actinomycetes > Propionibacteriales > Actinopolymorphaceae > Actinopolymorpha > Actinopolymorpha sp. B9G3. The sequence continues at coordinate 80,054 of NZ_JBEEAB010000014.1, forward strand.
ACTGGGTGTGTCAGAGCCGAGCCTCACCCAGTCCGGTGACCGCCGGATCATCGTCGAGCTGCCCGGTGTGCAGGACCCGCGGGAGGCCGAGCGGGTCATCGGTCGTACCGCCCAGCTCACCTTCCATCCCGTGGTCGGCGTCGCCCAGCCGAAGGAGAAGCCCAAGAAGGGCGAGAAGATCATCGCCGACGAGCAGGGCCAGCGGATCAAGATTGGCCCGACTGCCCTCACCGGCGAGGGTGTCACGGACGCCTCCGGAATGACCGACCCGCAGCAGGGGCTCGGCTGGTTCGTCAACGTCAAGTTCACCGGAGCCGGCGGCGACGCGTGGGCCAAGGTGACGGGCGAGGCGGCGTGTGCACAGCCCGGTGATCCGAAGCGGCGGGTCGCCATCGTCCTGGACAACCGGGTGATCTCCTCACCGCAGGTCGAAGAGACCGTCCCCTGCAACGTCGGGATCGCCGGCGGCGAGACGACGATCACCGGCGACTTCACCCAGGAGTCGGCACAGGAACTCGCCGTCCTCATCAAGGGCGGCGCGCTCCCGGTGCCCGTCGAGACGATCGAGCAGCGCACCGTCGGGCCGACGTTGGGTGCCGAGGCGATCGAGGCGAGCTGGAAGGCCGGCGTGATCGGCCTCGCCCTGACCGGCCTGTTCATCATCGTCGTCTACCGGCTGATGGGTGCGCTCGCGACGATCGCGCTCGCCAGCTACGCGCTGCTGTCCTACGCCACCCTGGTCGCGCTCGGCGCCACCCTCACCCTGCCCGGCCTGGCCGGCTTCGTCCTCGCCATCGGCATGGCGATCGACGCCAACGTGCTCGTCTTCGAACGCGCACGGGAGGAGTACGCCGCCGCGCCCAAACGCGGGCTCACCGCGGCCCTGAGCCGGGGGTTCTCCGGGGCGTGGAGCGCCATCATCGACTCCAACGTCACCACGCTGCTCGCCGCCGGGTTGCTGTTCTTCCTGGCGTCCGGACCGGTCCGCGGGTTCGGCGTCACGCTGTCGGTCGGTGTCATCGCCTCGCTCGTCTCCGCGCTCATCATCGCCCGGGTGCTCACCGAGTGGGCCGTCAAGCGGAGCTTCGTCCGCAACCGCCCAGGCATCACCGGGCTCGCCGCCCTGGGGCGGGTGCGGACCTGGCTCACCGAACGCAACCCCGACCTGATGTCGCGGAAGAACCTCTGGCTCGCGATCTCGGCCACCGTCGTCATCGTCGCGATCGCGGGCATCTTCGTCCGCGGGCTCAACTGGGGGGTCGAGTTCACCGGCGGCCGGGTGATCGAGTACTCCACGAGCCGGCCGGTCAACATCGACGCGGCACGCGAGGCCGTGGCCGACGCCGGGTTCCCGCGCGCGGTCGTCCAGCGCTCCGGCGAGGACAACGTGTCCGTGCGTACCGGCCAACTCACCACCCAGCAGGCCGTCGAGGTCCAGGAGGCGCTCGGCGACGTCGGTGGCGAGGTCACCAAGGAACGCGACGAACTCATCGGGCCGAGCCTCGGCACCGAACTACGGATCAAGGCGCTCATCGCGCTCGGGGTGGCTCTGCTCGCGCAGATGGCGTATCTCGCGATCCGGTTCCGATGGACCTTCGGGGTGTCGGCGGTGCTGGCGATGTTCCACGACATCCTGTTCGTGACCGGTGTGTTCGCCTGGCTGGGCCGGCCGATCGACGGCGTCTACCTCGCAGCGGCGCTCACCATCATCGGCCTGTCGGTCAACGACACGGTGGTGGTCTTCGACCGGGTGCGGGAGTTGTGGGCGGGCAGTCCGCGGACGCCGTTCGCCACGACCGCGAACACCGCGGCGTTGCAGACCGTCCCGAGGACCATCAACACCGGGCTGGGCGCGATGTTCATCCTGGCCGCACTGGCGGTGCTCGGCGGGTCGTCGCTCACCGACTTCGCGGTGGCGCTGCTGCTGGGGCTGCTCGTCGGTACGTACTCCTCGGTCTTCACCGCGACGCCACTCGCGATCACGTTGCAGGCGAAGAGTGCCAGCGGGCCGCCCAGGACCCGGTCGCGCGCACCGGAGGCCGCTGCCCGGCGCCGGGCCCGCCAGTCCGGTTCAGGTGCCGTCGTCTGACACCGTACGCCGGGGCGCGTGGAGGCCGCCGAGGTCAGGGCAGGCCGCCGGCGGCGCAGAGGTTCTGGCCGGTCAGCCACCTGCCGTCCGGCCCCACCAGGAACGCCACGACGTCGGCGATGTCCGCGGGCTGGCCCAGCCGGCCGAGCGTGGTCATCGCGGGGATCTGCTCCAGCACTTCGGGCGGATTGGTAGACCGCAGCAGGTCGGTGTCGGTCGCACCGGGCGAGACGATGTTGGCGGTGATGCCGCGCGCGCCGAGTTCCTTCGCGGCCGTACGCGTCAACATCTCGACCGCACCCTTGCTCGCCTGGTAGAGCCCGTTGCCCGCCACCGGCAACGCGGTGTTGAGCGTCGAGAACGCCACGATCCGCCCGCCGTCGCGCATCCGCCGCGCGGCCTCCTGCAAGGCGATGAACGTCGACCTGGCATTGGCGTTCATCACCGCGTCGTAGTCGTCCTCGCTCGCCTCGGCAAGGCTCGCCAGCCGGCTCGTCGCGGCGTTGCACACGAGGATGTCGAGACCGCCCAGCAGTTCGTCGGCCGTGTCGAAGAGCCGTCGTAGGTCGGCGACGCTGCCGAGATCCGCCGGCACGGCGTGGGCGACCTCACCTGCCGCGCGCACGGTCTCGACCACCTCGTCGGCCGCCTGCTTGTGTCGTACGAAACTGAACACCACCGAAGCACCGTCGCGCGCGAGGCGCTCGACGACCGCGCGTCCGATACCGCGCGAGCCGCCCGTCACGAGCGCCGTCCGCCCCTCCAGCACGCCTGACATCGCCACCCCTTGCACGGGGTACGACCCCGTGCCGCCAACGTAGCAAGCGATCTCGTCAGTGCCGTCCTCACCACGCGAGGCGAGTTGCATGGTCGCGCTGGATGGAGTCAGTCCGAGCGGGATCGCCTGACCCGCTTCAGCCACACCCCCCACGGAACCAGTCCTCTAGGCTGGCGGAAAGCATGGCCCTGGAGCGGAGGACAGAACTCGTGCAGCCAAGCGGAGAGCAGTACTCCATGACGGCGGTCGGCTACACCGCGACCGTGACCGAGGTCGGTGCCACGTTGCGCAAGCTCGCCCACGAAGGACGCGCGCTCGTCGCCGGCTTCGCCGCCGAGGAGATCCGGCCGGCCTACCGTGGCGCCGTGCTCGCCCCCTGGCCCAACCGGGTGGCCGATGGTGCGTACGACTTCGGGGGTACGACGCACCAGCTGCCGCTGAGCGAACCGGCCCGGCACAACGCCCTGCACGGCCTGGTCGCCTGGGTGCCCTGGACACTGCTCGAACGCTCAGCGGACCGGGTGGTCCTCGGGTACCAGCTGTTCCCGCAGGACGGGTATCCGTTCCGGCTCGATCTGACCGTGTCCTACGTACTTTCCGTCGACGGGCTGACGACCCGGCTCACGGCGCTGAACGCCGGCGTGTACGAGGCGCCTTACGGGTGCGCGCCGCACCCCTACCTCGTCGCCGGGCCGGGCCGGGTCGACGACTGGACGTTGGACCTGCCGGCGGCGGACTACCTCGAGGTGACGCCCGACCGGTTGCTGCCCGTGCGGGTGACGCCGGTCGAGGGGACGTCGTACGACTTCCGCCGCGCGCACGACATCGGGGACACGTTCCTCGACCACGCCTACACCGGCCTCGGTCGCGACCCGGGCGGGCGGACCCGGGTGCGGGTCGTGACCGGCGAGGGGAGCGGAGTGGAGATGTCGTGGAGCGCGGAGAGCCTCCCGTGGGTGCAGGTGCACACGGCCGACCGCCCGGAACCGGAGCTCAACCGGTCCGGCCTCGCCGTCGAACCGATGACCTGCCCGCCGGACGCGTTCAACTCCCGCACGGACCTGCTGGTGCTCGCGCCCGGCGAACTCCACGAAGCCTCCTGGACCATCACCGCCGTCTAGGCCGATCGCCTGAGGCGAGGGCGGGGCCGCATGGGGCGAGCTGCACGGGGCGAGGGCCGAACCGCCTGACGGGGCCGACCTTCGTACGAACGTCGGATCCCCACCGTCTCAGCGGAGGCGGTCCTGGATCCGGGCGACGTCGGCGAGGACCTGGTCGATCACGTTGTCGAGGCCACGCTGCAGGTCTGTTGCCGCCTTCGCTGCCGGGTTCGTTCCGCCCTGCAACTGCTCGCCGACCTGGCCACGCGCGTCCGCGGCGGCGGCGTTCACGGCCTCCATCACGGTCGCGGCGAGCACCTCTGATCCCTTCCTGAGCAGGCGCGGGTCGACCGTGAGTTCCATCAAGGTCCCGTCCGTCGACGTCACCGCCGCCACGGTGCCGTCCTCGGACGCTCCCGTGCCGCGGATTTCGGCCATGGCCTGCTGCAACTCCCGCGCGGCGGAAGTCGGGTCACCGCGTACTTCGTTGAGCCGATCCTCGAGCCCGTCGGTGCCGAGTTCACCGAGATCGAACGACGGAAAGCCGGTCATCGCATCCTCCACTCCTCAACCTGTCGTGCTCAACCTGGTTGTGCTCACCTGTCGCGCTCAACCTGTTCGTGCTCACCGGCAGCCGTACTTCTCCGCAAGGGCCGGCAGATGCCGTGACGCACTCTTCATGTCGTCGGCGTAGACCGCGAATGCCTTGCGCGCTTCCACGACCGACATCCCCACGGCGTGCTCGACGAACGCCACGGGACCTGCGACGAGTGCGAACTCGTCCACCGAAACAAGGGTTGCGCGGACCAGGTCAGGCGAGGCGAGAACCACGTCGAACGGCCGCACCTCCTCCCACCAGGCATCGAGTTCGACCGGATCCAGCGTGACGACAGCAGCCTGGGATGGTTCGTCCGGCCCGAGGTCGGCAGTCGTCAGGCACAGGAGGCGGGCATCTCCCGCAGCGCGGTGCGCGGAGACAATGCGCTCCCCCGCCGGATCGTCGGAAAAGGAGTTGAACTCCTCGATCGGAACGACCGTCCTATCGCCGTCGGCCAACCAGTCCGCGCGGAATTCCTGGTCGGAGGCGAGCAGCGTTCTTCGACAACGCGCCACCTCGTCGATCGGCATCTGCTTGCTCGACATCGCTGTCCTACCTGGTCCTTCCTGATTCCCTACGTGAGTCCCCATGGGCAGCCCTCATGCGCCGTTTTCATGGGCCGTCCTCATGGGCCGTCCTCATGGGCACGGTCATCGCGGCCGATCTCACGGATCGTATCGATACTTGGTATCCGGCTGGCCCTTCTGTTGCAGTGAGATCGTCGTCCTGCCGTCGCTCGAACTCCGCAGCGATATGTCAGAACCGTCAGGCAGCTCCGCGACCTTGGTGCCGTTGGGATAGGACTTCACCTGAAGGCCCTCCGTAATCTCGGCGAAATCGCTTTCGGCCTGGGTGCGTCCGCCGTTCCGGACGGCGATCTTCGAATGCCCCTTACCCTTCGACTCCTTCTCGATGGTGGCGCCGTCGTCAAGGATGTCCTCGGCATCCTGGCGGTTCTTCGGGGTGGGCCGGCCGCCACGGGGCTTCCTCGGTTCCGGCTCGCGTTCCTTGCGTACGCGCTTGATGGCGTCGTCGAGCTTGGCGCGCGCCTTGGCGACGATCCTGGGCCCCAGTTCCTTCAGCGCTTTGATGGCCGCCAGATAGAGACCCTTGACGGCCGCACGGGTTGCCACGGTCTGTGCGGCGGCAGCCGCCAGCGACGCACCGAGGGTCTCGACGGCGCCGGCGATGGCGACCGCCCAGGTGTAGGCGAGATAGATCAGCTGGGCGATCACCGCGATCTTCAAGGTGATCACGATGATCGAGGCCGTGTAGAACGCCGTACCCACCAGGTCGGCGGCATCCGCGCCGCCGTTCAGGTACCCCTCCTCGGCTGCGTACTTCCTCCAGTGCTCGGAGAACGCCGCGATCGCCTCGTCGGCGTTGGTGGCGGTGACCTTACGTCCTGCAGCGTCGCCGTCGGGCTTCAGCTCACGCAGCGTGGAGGCGAACTTCTGCCACGCGTCGCCGCACTCCCAGAGCAGTTCCTCGTCTGCCTGCGGCCAGATGAAACCGACCATGGTGAGGAACTCGCCCAGCTCCTCGGGTAAGGGAATCCACACTGCCGCCCCCAGTGCTCGATACGTTCGATGAGGTCTGCGTCACGGGTTACTGGGTCGTTGTCTACTCAGCCACCGCCGGCGTCCTCGACGTCGCGCTCCGCGCCGTCCTCGGTGCGTTCCCACTTCTTCGCGATGGTCTCGAGTGCCTCGCCGATCTCGACGATCCCCTCACCGAGTTCCTGGTAGTAGGCGAATGCTCTGTCGGCGATCGGTTGGTAGATGCCGCCGAACACGGTGCCGAGGTCGTCGCCGCCCCAGGGCGAGTTCGTCCCCGTCGTCTCCCGCTTCAGCGTGCTGACCGCCGTATCGACGTCCTCACCGCAGGTGCGAAAGCCCTTCGCGCCCGCGCGCAGGTCGTCGCGGGCGTTGGTCTTGGGTGCCACGTCGTCCCCCGTCCGCTGCAGTGGTCAGAGGTCAATTCTCCACTGGTTCCGCCGGGCGCGCCGAGGTGCCTGTGGACAACTCCCGTACTCCCCTGCGGTACGGGTGCCGCCCACAGGCGCACCCCCGGCGTTGTCGGTGCTGCCACCTAGCCTCGCCTTCACACATTCGTACGAAAGGACCCTCCGATGAGGTTCACCTGCGACACCGCGCAGTTGGGCAGGTCCGCCGCCTTCGCCGCGCGGCACACCGCCGGCAACGGCGCATCCATCCCGTCGCTGTCCGGACTGCGGATGTCGGCGCGCGAGGATGTCGTACGCCTGACGGGTTACGACTACGAGGCCAGCTCCGTCGTCAGCTTTCCCGCCGAGGTCGGTGAGGCTGGTGAGCTGCTCCTGCCTGGCCGGGTGTTCGCTGAGATCGTGCGTGCGTTGCCGGCCGGATCGGTCGAGGTCAGCGCGGCCGGCGGCACGGTCGAGATCGCGGCCGGCACGATCGAGTTCACGCTGCCGACCCTGCCGATGGCCGACTACCCCGAGCTGCCGGCACCGCCCGCACCGACCGGGGTGGTCGACGGTGGGTCGTTTGCCAAGGTGGCCGCACAGATGGCCCGGATCGCGCTGCGCGAGCACGTCATCCCGGTGCTGTCGGGCACGCTGTGTGAGTTCGCGGACGACTCGCTCACCATGACCGCGTCGGACCGCTTCCGGGTCGCGATCCGGGAGTTGCCCTGGAAGCCGACCGATGCCGAGCTGCCCGCCAGGGCGGTCGCCCCGGCCCGGCTCCTCGCCGAGGCCGCCAAGGGCCTCGGTTCCGACGACGTCCTCACGGCGGGCGTCGGCGGCGCCGGCGATCCGTTGTTGAGTCTGGGCACGGACGACCGACTCACCACCCTCCGCCTGCTCGACGACACCTATCCCGCGCTGCGGTCGAAGGTGCCGACCTCGTTCGTGGGCGCGGTCACCCTCGACGCCGAACTGCTGGGCGCCGCGCTGCGGCGGGTGTGCATCGTCGCCGACCGTTACGCGGCGGTCGAGCTGTCGATCGGCTCCGACGAGGTCGTGGTGGGCGCCGCCGGCGACGTCGACACCCGCGGGCGTGAACGACTGCCCGCCGACCTCGACGGATCCGGTACGACGGTGGGGTTCAACGCCGGCTACCTGCTCGACGGCCTCGACGTACTCGACGCGCCCTACGCGCGACTCTCCTTCAACGAAGGAGTCCGTCCCGCCCTGCTCACCGGACGCGACAGCCCCGAGGCCGACGATCGGCCTGACGTCCGCTATGTCGCCATGCCACGCCGTCTCGCCTCGTGACGGTCGGAACCCCGTGAGGTGCAGAACCTCGTGGCGAGAGGGCCGGCTCGCGGTCCCACGTCGTTGCCGTCGGCCCTCAGGGCGGCCGTCCGGACATGGCGGCCTCGCGAAGCCGGGTGAACTCGGCGGCCAGACCTGCCGGGGTGTAGTGCGCGTTGAGACCGCTGGGATTCGGCAGTACCCAGACCTGGGCCGCGCCGAGCGTGGCGTCCTGCGGTCCGACCTTCGCGGCGGGGGAGTCGAAGGCGGTGCGGTAGGCGGTCACGCCGACGACCGCTACCCAGGTCGGGTGCTGGCGCGCGACCAGGCGGCGGAGGCGGCGGGCACCAGCGCGTAACTCTGCCGGTTCGACGTCACTCGCCTTAGCTGTCGCGCGTGGGACGAGGTTGGTGATGCCGAGCCCGTAGTCGAGCAACTCCCGCTGCTCGGCCGGCCGCAGCTGGCGTGGTGTCAGCTCGGCGTCGTGGAGGGCGCGCCAGAACCGGTTGCCCGGATGGGCGAAGTGCCAACCGGTCGCGCCAGAGGTGAGGCTTGGATTGATCCCGCAGAAGAGCACCGTGAGGCCGGGCGCCGTGACGTCCGGAATCGTCTTCCCGGCGGCGGCCAGGAGGTCGGCCCTCGGCACCGCTCCCTGTCGTCCGGCTCGCTCGGCCACTCAGCCCTCCGGCGGTGCTTTCAGGATCGCCGGCGTCGTGGTCTTCGGCCGGTCCGGTCCACCTACCCCTGCGCCCGTTCGGCGTCGCCGTATTCGTCGTGCCAGTTCCACCATTCGTACGGCGGGGTTCGGGGGTAGCCCTCGGGCGAGTCCTCCCACTGCTCCTGACGCCCGAGTGCGGTCATGTCGAGGTAATTCCAGGTGTTTCCCAATGCCTCGTCGCCGCGGGCATTGATGAAGTACGTGCGGAACACGCTGTCACCCTCGCGGATGAACGCGTTCGTGCCGTGCCACTCGTCCACACCGAAGTCGGCGTCGAACTCGTCGGTCATGGTGTACCACGGCATCGTCCAGCCCATCCGCGCCTTCACCCGCTCGATGTCCGGCTGCGGCGCACGCGAGGCGAAGACGAGTGTGGTGTCACGGGCGTTCAGATGGGCGAGGTGGCCGACGTGATCGGCCACCATGGAACAGCCGACACAGGCGTGGTCGGGCCAGCCGGACACACCGGGCTCGAAGAAGGCGCGGTAGACGATCAGCTGTCGACAACCCTCGAACAGGTCAAGCAGACTCGCCCTACCCGCAGGCCCGTCGAACTCGTACGCCTTCTCCACCGCCAGCCACGGCATCCGCCGACGCGCCGCGGCCAGCGCATCACGGGCCCGGGTCAGCTCCTTCTCCTTCACGAGCAGCTGCTCGCGCGCAGCCTCCCACTCCTGTGGCGAAACGATCGGTGGTGTTTTCATGGTGATGTTCTCCTTCCCGCTCAGGTTCATACCCACGCGCCTGGCTGGTCCCGTTCGGCTTGCCCAGGGGGCCCGGGCGACCACCTGTGGTGTCGCCGCGGGGCTTACCGGCTGAGGTGGTCCTTCAACGCATCGAGCTGGCCGTCCCAGTCGCGGGCCAGCGCGGCCAGGAACTGTTGTGCCACCTGCATCGGGGCGGAGTGGAGCCGGTACCGCACCCGGCGCCGCTCTCCTGGTTCGGCCGTCACCAGGCCGGCCTCTGCCATCAGGGCCAGGTGTTTGGCGATCGCCTGCCGCGTGATCGGCAGGCGACCGGCCAGGTCGGTGGCCGTGGCCGGTCCGCCCGACGCCAGCGCGGCCAGGATGGCCCGCCGGGTCGGGTCGGCCAGGGCGACGAAAACCTGTTCGGCGATCGCCTCGGTGTCAGGCGGCATCGAGGTAGTCGACCAGTTCGCCCAGCTCGCTTGCCCAGCCCTGGGTGTTGCCGTCGTACGCCTTGTGGTGGGCGTCTGCCGGCAACTGGGCAAAGCCGGATTCGACGACGGTCAGCCGCGTCCCCGTACCGACCGGTTCGAGCGTGAACTCGACATAGGTGCGGCGCGGATCGCCCTCGGGCAGGCCGTAGATGTGCCAGGTGAAGCCGAACACCGTCGGCTCCTCGACCCGTTCGACGCGCATGTCGGCGGTGTCGCCGCTGGTCCAGGTCATCCGGGCTGATCCGCCCGGGCGAAGGTCGATGGTGGCCTGGTTGCCGAACCAGGTGCCCAGACCCTCGGCCGTGGTGAGCGCCGCCCACACCTTGGCCGGCGGGTGGGCGATCTCGACGACACGCTCGATCCGATCGGGGAATGCCATGCCAGCCTCCACAAGTAGCAACCGTTTGGTTGCTACTTTATGGCAACCGATCGGTTGCGTCAATGGGCGGGTATCTCCAGTCACGGCCTACGCGTCTCCGTGTATGCGGAGGAGGGCCAGCGTCGCGTCGTCGTGCACCTTCGCCGTGGTGCGGCGCTGGCCTGCCGGTTGTCCCGCGTCCGCGCGTTCGGCGGCCCGGGTCTGGGCGATCCAGGCGTGCGGGCCGCCCGCGCGCAGGGCCTCGAGGGCGTCCCGCCAGTCACCCCACCCGAACGTGTCGACGAGGCGGGTCGCCCCGTCGGTGGCCGCCACCACCGTGCGTACGCCCGACAGTGCGGACTCACCGGTGAGCGCTTCGTACGCCGACTCCGGACGTTCGGCCGCCACCCAGTAGCCGCCGGGCTGGTTCCGCCGCGCTCGAACCACCGGGCCCGTCGGGCGTATCCCATCCGCGCGCAGCCGGCGACCTACCTGGCCCGCCCGGTTGTCGGTGATGAGCCGCGGTTCCCCGCCGGTGTCCACGACGATGGCCGCGTCGGACAGGACCAGATGTTCGAGCGTCCCCTCGCGGAGACGTACGACCGCCACCGTCGCGGCCGGGCTGTCCGGATGCGCGGGATCGCAGCCGCCGCCATGCGCGTCCCGAGTCTCGGCGATCGCCGCGGCGAGGCAGTCGGTGAGTGGCTCGGAACCCTTCCCCGCCAGGGAGAAGAGGCGGGTCCCGAGCGTCCGGGCGTACCACGCGACGCCATGCCGGCAGCCGGTGTCGGACCGATCGAGCGGTGTCACCCCGTCGACGACGACCACCACATCCGGGGAGGCCACCACGAAGTCCTCGTTCGGGATCGCGGGATCACCGGCAACGGTCGCGAACGTCACCTGCATGCGTCGCGGCTCCTCAGCAAGCCAGTTCCTTCACCCCACGGTGGCACCCTTGGACCTTATGCCCACCCGGAGCCGTCCCACCGACTCCGACCCAGGTGCTACTTCCGGCGTACGTGGATATCGCCACCGCCGACGATCGCCACACCCTTGAGCACGATGACCGGCGCACCAGGCGGGGGTGGCGTGTCGCCGGTGTTGATGCTGACGCCACCGAGGACGCCGCCGCACTGGTTCTGCACTTCGACGCCATCGGGAATGGTGATGCTGATCCCACCAAAGAGGGCGAACAACCTGATCTCGACTCGACGCGCGTCGAAAGTCGCCTCGGTCATGTCCAGATCGAAGCCGCCGAACACCGCGACCGCATTCGTCCGACGCCGCACGCGCCAGCGACCTTTCCGTTCGCCACCGCCGAAGATCCCGATCAGGTGGTCGGTCTCGGTGGACGCCCCGGCCTGGTCGATCACGGGGCTCCGGGCCCGCGCCTGCGAGTCCGCTCCCGGCGTTTCCACCACATCGGACAGGTCATGGGTCAGCGGTACCAGTTCCCCCAAAGTCTTCGCGGTGTAGACCGCGTCGAGGCGCTCGGAATGCTCATGCGTTTCCAGCCGCCCGTCCGCAAGCGCCTCACCCAGCAGCTGGACCACGCGTTCGCGATCCGCGTCGGACGCGCGGAGGTGCGCCCGTGGGTGTACCGGCTCAGGCAGATTCGTCATGGCGACACGATAGTGGGACATAGGGGTTGTGGGCGCGTGGCCATTCTCCTGGTTGTCCGGGCGTAGGTTGGACTTCAGGCCAGCGCCAGCGCATCGGGATGTTACGACATCAGGGGGACCGATCATGGTCGATTCCGCGCTCCAGCAACTCCGCGAACGCCTTCGTGGCCGCGTCATCACCGCGGCGGACGACGAATACGACCAGGCGCGCCGCGTCAACAACGCGATGATCGACCGGCATCCGCGCCTCATCGTCCGGCCCGCCAATTCCGGCGACGTGATGGCCGCGGTCGATTTCGCCCGCGACAACACTCTCGACCTCGCGGTCCGCGGCGGTGGGCACAGCGTGCCCGGGTTCGGCACCTGCGACGACGGGTTGGTCATCGACCTCAGCCGGATGCGCGGCGTCCGGGTCGATCCCGTCCGCCGGCTGGCCCGTGCGGACGGCGGCGCGACGTGGGGCGACTTCAACGCCGCGACGTATCCGTTCGGCCTTGCCACGACGGGCGGGATCATCTCCACCACAGGAATCGCCGGACTCACCCTCGGCGGTGGGATCGGCTATCTGACCCGCAGCCTCGGCCTGTCCTGCGACAATCTGGTCGCAGCCGATGTCGTCACCGCCGACGGGCAGTTTCTCCTGGCGAGTGCGCAGGACAATGCCGACCTCTACTGGGCCATCCGTGGCGGTGGCGGGAACTTCGGTGTCGTCACGTCGTTCGAGTTTCGGCTCAGCCCGGTCGTCGACATCTACGGCGGGCCGGTCTTCTTCGAGCTCGAAAGGGCACGTGACGTGTTGGAGTTCTATCGCGACTTCATCACCTCGGCCGACCATCGACTCGCCGTCTTTCCGGCGTTCCAGATCGCGCCGCCGCTGCCGTTCATTCCGCCAGGTCGCCACGGCGATCCGCTGGTGGGCCTTGTGTCGTGCTGGGCGGGACCACTCTCGGAGGGTCCCTCGATGGTGGCACCGATTCGCGATGTCGCTCCCGTGGTCGCGGAGTCTCTCGGCCCGATGCCCTACCCCGCCCTGAACACGGCGTTCGATGCGCTCGTCCCGCCGGGTATGCAGCAGTACTGGAAGGCCAACTTCGCCCGGGAGCTCACTGATCCCGCGGTCGACGCTCACCTGGAGTTCGGACCGCGGCTCCCGGCGTTGAACTCGACCGTGCACGTCTATCCCGTCAACGGTGCGTGCAACGAGGTGGCGGGCGACGCCACTGCCTTTGCCTATCGGGACACGACCTTCGCCACGGTGATCGCCGGAATCTGGCCCGACCCAGCAGACAATGCACAGAACATCTCGTGGGTACGCGACTACTACTCCGCCATCGCGCCGCATTCTGAGGAAGCCGGCTACATCAATTTCATGTCCGGCGACGACCAGGCTCGTACTGAAGACAACTACAGCGCCAACTACGAACGGCTCGTCGCGATCAAGAAGAAGTACGACCCGGCCAACCTCTTCCACCTGAACCAGAACATCAGGCCGGAATAGGGCCTGGCGACCGAGAAAGAAGGCCCCCTCACGCACGAGGTTCGCGCGAGGGGGCCCCTCATCCCACGTGCCGAGCTGGCGGCGGCCCGGGCGCCCGGCTTTCTACTCCGGGCTTTCTACTCCGGGCGCTTGAGGTACCGGTGCCGGCTGCGTACCTCGTCGAGAAGCTCCTCCGCGCTCAGCGCGAGCGCGTCGAGCTTGGGGTCGACCTCGTGGACGCGGGTCGCGTCGACGAACTCCGCCTCCGGCGGCAGCTTGGCCTTGACCGGGTTGACGGCGTCGTTCAGCACCGATGAATCGAAGCCGATCCGCTCGACGAACTTCGTACCGTCGTTCTTCCGCGCATGCCGCAGGGCACCGGCTTCGCGTAGCACGAGTTCGACCTTCGCCAGGGTTTCGCGGGCGTCGGCGAGCGTGTGATAAATGGCCTCGAGCTTGGTCTGGGCTTCCTGGCGTTCGATGATGGCGTGGTTCATCTCGGTCTTGGCGTCCGTCACCCGGCTAGCGGTGATCACTGCTCCGAGAATGGCGCCGAGAACGCCGGTCATCACGGCCGTGACGCCGGCATAGAGACTGAGATACTGGTTCCAGGCATTCGCGCGCATCGAGAGGTACGACACGAACGCGCCGAACGCGACGATTAACAGCAGTCCGAAGAATGTCCGTGGGTCTTTCCAGCTGTAGCTTCCGCCTTCGCGACCAGCGGTGCTGCTCATCATTCCCCTCCCCCGCATGGCATCCCGCTCGTTGCCCTGCACGCATCGAGACGCTCTGTGACTTGCGTACTACTGATTCGTCATCCTAGGTGTGACCTTTCACGGCCGTGCGGAAACCGCGGCTTCAATGTCTGGCAGCAATGACCGGACATGACCAGCACTTGTGGGCCAATTCCGCACGCTTCGCGTTGCTTCTGAGGGAGACAATGGCGCGTCGTCGGGTTGTGGGATTTGCCAAGCGGGGAAAGAGAACCGCGGGAGACAACAGGACCAAACGCCCGGCTTCACCCGCTGAGGGTGGTCCCGGTGCTCACGGCTGGCCGACACCCTGGGAATCATGGACGATCACATCAGGCCGCGGCGCATCGTGATCGTCGGCGGGGGATTCGCGGGACTCTTCGCAGCCCGCTCGTTTCGCCACGCACCGGTCAGGGTGACGCTGATCGACCGTGCGGCTCACCACCTTTTCCAACCGCTGCTTTACCAGTGCGCAACCGGAATCCTTTCCGAGGGCGAGATCGCCGCGCCGTTTCGAAGCGTCCTCAGGCGGCATCACAATGTCGAGTCCCTGCTCGCCGAAGTGACCGACTTCGACCTGGACCGCCGACAGGTGATCGCCCGCCGACCGCACGGTTTCGAGGTACGCGTCGACTATGACGATCTGATCGTCGCCGCCGGGGTCGAGCAGTCCTATTTCGGGCACGACGAGTTCGCCCGTTACGCACCAGGAATGAAGTCGGTCCTGGACGCGCTGACCATCCGGCAGAAGGTGTTCGGCGCGTTCGAGTTGGCGGAGTCGGCGGCGAACGCGGACGAACGCAAGCACTGGTTGACGTTCGCCCTGGTCGGCGCCGGACCGACCGGTGTCGAACTGGCCGGGCAGATCCGCGAACTCGCCACGCACACGCTTCGCAACGAATACCGGACGATCACGCCGGAGGACGCGCGGGTTCTCCTCTTCGACGGCGGCGACGAGCCGCTCGCGTCGTTCGGTACGAAGCTCGCCGACAAGACCGCGCGCTCACTCACCCAACTCTGCGTCGAACTTCACCTGCACACGCGGGTCACCAGTGTCGACGACGAAGGCCTCGACGTCAGGCAGGCGGACGGCAGGACCGTCCGCTACGACGCGGGAACGATCCTGTGGACGGCCGGTGTCACCGCACCTGCGGTGGCGGACACCCTCGCCAAGGCCGCAGGAGCCGAGCAGGACCGGTCGGGCCGGATCAAGGTCGCGCCGGACCTCACGATCCCGGGGCATCCCGAGATCTCCGTCGTCGGCGACATCATGAGCCTGGACCGGTTGCCCGGCGTCGCCGAGGTCGCCATGCAGGCAGGGATGTACGCCGCGACCCGGATCAGGCATCAGGTCGAGTGCCGACAGAAACCGCAGAAGCCGTTCAGGTACCGGGATCTGGGTTCAGCCGCCTACATCGCGCGCGGACGCGCCGTCATGTCCGTGGGATCCGTCCGCATCAGCGGGTTCCTCGGCTGGCTCGGCTGGTTGTTGCTGCACATCGCGTTCCTCACCGGCTATCGCAACCGGGTGGGTGCCGTCCTCAGCTGGCTCGTCGCGTTCACCTCGGAGGCACGCCGCGAGCGTGCGTTCACGACCCGCCAGCTCGAAGCGGCCCGCGAGATCTACGCCCCGACGGCTCCAGGGCCGCCCGAGCGACCGGGCTCACCAGCGCCCCCGGCGCCCCCGGCGCCTGCCGCGCGACCAAGGCCACCGGGAGAACACCAGTGATCGACATCGGGGCACAGTCGATGACCGCCGCGGCGGACCTGTTCCTCGCCCAGCCGCCGCCGCAGACGCTGCCGGCCCGCCTCCAGATGGCGTTCACCCTGATGACGCACATCATCCTGGTGCCTCTCGGCGTCGCACTGCCGTTCATCACCCTGGTCATGAACTGGCGTGGCCTGCGGAAGAAGGACGAGGTGGCGTTGAAGCTCGCCCGCCGATGGTCGGTGGTGATGGCGATCCAGTTCGCGGTGGGCGTCGTGTCCGGCACGATCCTCTCGTTCGAGTTCGGCCTGCTCTGGCCAGGTCTCATGGGCCGTTGGGGCGGAGTCTTCGGCAGCGGCTTCGGCATCGAGGCCTGGGCGTTCTTCCTGGAAGCGATCCTCATCAGCATCTACCTCTACGGTTGGCGACGCCTCAAACCGTGGACACACTTCCTCGTCGGTCTGCCGCTGCCGGCCGTCGCCCTGCTCGGTGCGTTCGGGATCCTCGCGGCGAACGCCTGGATGAACTCACCGCGCGGATTCACCCTCGACGCCCATGGGAACCCGAGCGCGATCGACATCCGGCGGGTTCTCTTCACGCCCCTGCTCGGGCCGCAGTACTGGCACTTCATCCTCGCCGCGTACATGGCCGCCGGTTTCGGTGTCGCCAGCATCTATGCGGTCGGCTGGCTTCGCGGGCGCCGGGACCGCTATCACAAGCTCGGCATCACCGTGCCCTTCACGGTGGCGGCGATCGCCACGCCGATCCAGCTCATCGTCGGCGACATCATCGCCCGCGCCGTCTTTCGTGAGCAGCCGGTGAAGTTCGCCGCCATGGAGCTGGTCTGGAGAACCGACACGCGGGTGCCGGAGTACATCTTCGGCCGGCTCAACGCCGACGGCACCGTCTCCGGCGGCATCCCGATTCCGTGGCTCGACTCGATGCTCGCCGGGTTCAGCCCCGACACCCGTGTCCAGGGGTTGGCGTCGGTACCGGTGAACAACCGCCCGTCACCTGAGCTCGCGACGCTCGTCCACACGTCGTTCGACCTCATGGTGATCCTCGGCACCCTGCTGTTCGGACTCTCGGCGTGGTACGCCCTTGCCTGGTGGCGGCATCGCGACCTGCCACGGTCGCGGTGGTTCTTCCGGTGCACCGCCCTGTCCGGGCTGGCGGCCATCCTCGCCATCGAGTTCGGCTGGATCACGACCGAGGTGGGCCGCCAACCATGGATCGTGTACGGATTCATGCGGGTGTCCGAGGCGGTGACCCGCAGCGTGGGACCCGCGACGATCTGGACGACCTTCGCCGTCATCGTCGTCATCTACGTCCTCATCGCGACGGCGTTCATCCGGCTGCTGTTGCGGCTTCGGCTGCGCTGGCAGCTGGCCGACGCGGAGGCCGCCGTGCGGGAAGCGCACGAAGCCGGGAAGCGCCCGCCGTCGGAGGCGGGAACCACGACTGCAAACAATCCGCCGCCGGGTTCAGCCGAAGGTCCCCCGCAGCGCGACGACGAGGATCGGGACGGGGCCCCGTGATGACGGCCGCCACCATTGTCGCCCTCGTCCTGCTCCTGGGTGTGGCGGCGTACTCCTGCGGCGGCGGCACCGACTACGGCGCGGGCATGTGGGATCTCGCGGCCGGTGGCGTCGAGCGCGGCGACCGCCCCCGGCGGCTCATCGACTACGCGATGGCTCCGGTCTGGGAGGTCAACAACGTCTGGCTGGTCTTCGTCCTCGTCATCACGTGGACCGGCTTTCCCAAGGTCTTCGCGGCGGTGTTCTCCGCGGCATGGATCCCGCTCACGCTCGCCATTCTCGGACTCATCCTGCGGGGTGTCGGTTTCGCGTTCCGCAAGCCGACCCGGCACCCGAGGAGCCGGCTCCGCTTCACCGCGTTGTTCGGCGTCTCCTCGATCCTGACGCCCTTCTTCTTCGCGGCCGCACTCGGCGCGATCGCGTCCGGGCGGGTCCCGCTGGGCAGTCGTGACGCCACGATCGTGTCGAGCTGGCTGAATCCCACGTCCGTCGCGTTCGGTCTCGTGTCGCTCGCCGCCACCGCATTCATCGCGGCGGTGTTCCTGACCGGCGACGCGGGCCGGTTCGGTGCACCGGACCTGGTGACGTACTTCCGCCGCCGCTCCGTCGTGGCGGCGGGCGCCTTCATGGTGGTCGGTGCGGCGGCTCTCGCCGTGGTGCGGTTCGACACACCCCGCCTCTTCGCCGGGCTGTGGAGTGGTGGGGCACTGCTCTTCACCCTCGGGATACCGGTCCTCACGGTCCTCACGGCCGTTCTCGTCAGCCGCGGCATCCCCCGGATCCCCCGCGTGACGGCGGTCGGCGCGGTCGGCGCGACCGTGTTCGCGTGGGGCGTCGCCCAGCATCCGTACATCCTTCCGACCTCGCTGACCATCGAGCAGGGCGCGGCGCCCAGCAGTTCACTGAACTGGCTGGTGCTCGTCGTCGTGGTCGCGGCGATCCTCGTCATCCCACCGCTCGTCCTGCTCTACCGGCTGGACGCCATGGGTGCGCTGGAGGCCGATCACGACGAGGACCTGAAACCGCGCGGCAGCACCTGAGACCGGCCGCCGCGACGGGCTGCCTGACGCACCCGCGCCGCCGGCTCGGCGAGCTTCGCCTCCAGCTGCCGAAGCTCGTCCAGCACCTGATGGATCCAGAGCAGCTGCAGCCGATGGCCGGCAGGTGACTGCCCGCCGTCGGCCGCCGCCTGACGCAGGCAGGCCAGCCGATGGGTCTCGTCGGCGGGATCGACAGGTGCCGGTGGCGGTATGGAGTCGTCGCTGGTCAGCGCGCCGCAGAGGTCCTCGTACCACGCCTCGATCCCCTCGGCGTAGGACACCATCGCCGGATCCCGCGCACCGAACGCATCTGCCCGGTGGTCAACGGCTCCGGCCAGGTGATGCAAGGAGTGGCCCGCCAACCGGAGTTGGTTCGCACCCGCCACCAGCGCGCCCACGTCCGCCACCGGGATCGGCCGCGCACCCCAGTCGGTCAGATAGTGGCCGAACGCCTCGTCCAGGCGGTGGCCCGCGTCGATGGCCGGGTGGGCGAACGCGGCCAGCGGCTCGGCTCCCGGCACGCCCGCGATCCGGCGTACGGATGCGGTGACGTAGGCGATCGCCGAACGGTACGCCGCGGACAGGTCGTGGGTAAGCACGGTCGTGACCCCTTGGGGCCACAGGAGAATCCCGACCAGCAGGCTGATCGCCGAGCCGACGGCGATGTCCTCGAGCCGGACCAGGCCCACCTGCCAGCCGGTCGGCACGATCAGGTTGAACAGGATGAGCACCATGAGCGAGAACGCCGCCTGCCCGGCACCGAACGACAGCCGTCCGGCCGCATAGCTCGCGAAGAACACCGCCACCGGAAAGATCGCCCACAGGACCACCTGGTGCGATCCGATGGCCACCATCAGGGCGCCGCCCGCCACGACGCCGACGACCGTCCCGGCGACCGCCCGGACGACCGTCGAGCTGGTCCGCAGGGCGTTCGACCGCAACACCGCCAACGTGGCGAGCACGACCCAGAAGCCGTGCTGCAGATGGGCCAGGTGGGCGACCAGGACGGCGACGCCGAGCCCCACGGCGCCCCGGGCGCAGTTGCGGAACCACAGCGAGTCCGGGCGGAAGTTCCGCACCGCCGCGGCCAGACCCTCACGGGCCCGTTGTCCGACGAACGCGGCGGACGGCACAGGCCGCGCCTCGATACCGCCCGCCACTGCTTCGCGTGTGGCGCTGTCCGCCGGCGTACTCCCCCCGACACCGCTCTCGCTGACCGCGCCACCGGTGGCGCGGAGGGCACTGACCGCCACCGACGCCGTGGCGAACGCCAGCGCCCGCATGCGCAACGCCGGCTCGATCGCCGCGAGCAGGGCCCTGTCCTCCGGCTCCGGTCGCGCGACCGACGTCTCGTCGATCCGGCGAAGGACCGTGAGCGCCATCTGCGAGCGGGCGCGCTCCAGCGCCTCGAGATCCGGTACACCGTTCCCCCGACGTAACCGGTCCGCGCTCGCCTGGAGCACGCCGACGACCTGGGCGCCGACCCGGCGGTTCTCCCCCTGCGCCATCGGTGCGGGTGTGTCGTCCCTGGTCGCGGCGGCGGCCTGCACGAGGGTGAACAGCCAGTCGATCTCGTTGACCAGGCAGGCGAGCCCCCGGTCGGTGCCAGCGGCGCCGGTCCGGTGGAACGGCGTACCGACGGCGATGTCCCGCATCTCCGCGATCGTGCCGGCCGCCGTACGCTTCACCGGCGGCGCCTCACCGAGCGCGTCCGGGCGCTTCGGGCCCGCCAGCCCTGCCGCCTCGATCAGGCGCGCCACGGCGACGCACGCATCGGCGGCCGCCAGCCGCAGCCGGTCGGTCGGCTGGTCGGCCAGGAGGAACATCGCGGCCGGAATTCCGACCGCGCATGCCAGGCCCCAGCCCGCGAGTCGGTCCGGCAGGTCGCTGACACCGCCGGGCAGCGAGACCGGAAGGACGAGCGTGAGCACCGCTCCGTTGCCGGCCGCCGCGAAGTAGCCGTTGACCACACCGGAATAGAGCACGAGGAAGCCGACGACCGTGGTCACCGACGCCGCGACCCAGGGATTCCCGGAGCACAGCGTCCCGATCGCGATCATGACGGCACCGGTCAGCGCAAGGGCGGCGTACGCCACCACCTGCGTACTCCGTCTGCCGGAGAACTCGACCATGACCAACAGCGCGAACGCACCGAATGCCGCGAAGAGCGCCACCTGGCGGTTGCCGATCACCACATGGGCGAACGCGAAGAGCGTGGGAATGACGATCGCGCCACGCAGGGCACGGCCGACCGCGTGCCGCTGCGCGCCCACGAGCACACGCCCGAGCGCGGTCATCAGCTCTCCTCCCGTTGCCACCCGACCCGTACCCATCGACGGGGCTTGCGGCGCGCACACGTCATGCCCGACTTCACCCGGCCCGGGTGAGGGGACCGCGGGTGCGGCGGCGGGATGGTGAGAGTGCGTCGGAAAATGTCCGACCAGATGTGGGGGAATGTGATGGCGAAGAGCCACGACGTATTCGTCTATCTCGGTACGTACGCGAACGAAGCCGACGCCGAGGCCGACCTGCAGGCGGTGAAGACCCTGCACCGGGAGGGCGCGATCGGGACGTACGACGCTGCCGTGGTCGACCGGCACGACGGGGACGTCCATGTCCACAAGGTCGAGACGCCGACCCGTCGAGGCACCTGGACGGGCGTCGGCGTCGGCGCGGTACTCGGGATCCTGTTCCCGCCGTCGATCGTCGGCACCGCGTTCGTCGGCGGCGTCGCGGGTGGCCTCGTCGGGCACTTCGCCCACGGCATGTCACGCAAGGATGTCCGGGAGCTCGGCGAGACCCTCGACACCGGCGAGGCCGCGTTGATCGTCATCGGACGGGACCGACTCGCGGAGAAGCTCGACAAGGCTCTCACCCGGGCCGAGCGGCTGGTCGAGAAAGAGGTCGACCTCGAAGGGCGGGAGCTCGACAAGCAGCTCGCGGCCGCCAACGCCGAGCAGAGCTAGTGTGCCCGGCGAGGAAGCGGTCCGACAGCAGTGCCGCCGGCGGGCAGGCGATCACCATGGCACAGACGACCGGTCGCCTGTCGGCCGGTGAGTTTCGTACGCTCTTCGCCGCCGTCTCCGCCTGGGACAGGACAGGCGAACCGGCCGAGCGTGGGGCGCTGCGTCATCTCACCCCGGACCGCGTCGCCGCGGCCGCCCGACTGGTGCGTACGGGAGTGACGGTGCCGCTCGGCCGGGTCCTCGACACGCACAGGGGCCCGGCGAATCCGTCGCCGGCCGTGCACGTCATGACCTCGACACCGGAACCTGGTGGCGAGAGCGACGCCGACGCCACTGGCACCGTCCACTTCGCCACCGACTATGTGGGTCTCGACTACCACCATGACACGCACAGCCACGTCGATGCCTTGTGCCACGTCGATTTCGACGGCCTGCTCTACGGTGGCGTACCTGCCGAGACGGTGACGTCCTACGGTGCCGAGCACGCCTCGATCGCGATGCTCGCCGGAGGCCTGGTGGGCCGCGGGGTTCTGCTCGACATCCCGCGGGTGCGCGGCAGCCGGTGGGTCGAACCCGGCCAGCACGTCTACCGAAAGGACCTCGAAGCCGCCGAACACGAGCAGCGGGTGCGGGTCGGCACCGGGGACATCCTGCTCGTCCGTACCGGGCATGCTCGCCGGCTCGACGAGCTCGGACCGTGGGACACGACGCGTGTCAAGGCCGGCTTGCATCCGGCAACGGTGACCTTTCTGGCCGAGCGGGAGGTCGCTGCGCTCGGGTGTGACGCCAACAGCGACACCGCACCGAGTACGACCGACGGGGTCGCCTTTCCCGTGCACGTTCTCGCCATCAACGCGATGGGGATCCACCTGTTGGACTATCTGCACTTCGAGGAGCTCGCCGAACGGTGTGTGCGAGAGGACCGCTGGGAGTTCTTGTTCGTGGCGGCGCCCCTGCGGGTTCCTGGCGGGACGGGCTCCCCGGTCAATCCGCTCGCGATCTTCTGACCCGGTGAGCCGACGCGATGACCTACGGGCGGCGAGAGGTTGCTAACGCCTCGCCGTCGCCTTCGGTCCGGGCTTGTCGATCGGCCCGGACGCATTGAACACACCCGCCATGCCGTTCTTCTTCTGGAAGGTACAGAAGAACGACAGGTTTCCCGACTTCGGCAACCTCACCGGCACCTCGGAGACGCCGCCGGGCTGGATCTGCATGTCGACGTACGTACCAGCGATCGTGAAGGTATGCGGCGACTGGCTCTCATTTTCCAAAGACACCACGATGCGCTGCCCCGGCGTTCCCTTGATCACCGTCGGAGAGAAGTAGTTGTCCTCGATCTCGATGCTGACCTTGCGCGCACCAGTGATGTCCTTCGTGCCGTGATAGTTGGCCCGCACGCCGGCGAGCTCAGCCTTGCTGCCGATCTGCAGGGTTGGAGTCGCCTTCGCCGGCTTGGGAGTGGCCGCACCGGATCGAGCAGGCTCCGGATCGCCGCCACATCCCGTGAGCGACAGGACGGAGATGAGTACCACGATCAGGCCCATCCCACGCATGGGAACACACCCCCGTGACCGGATGACTTCTGTCGAGCAGCACATGACTTCTGCCCGACATTGACGGCGCCGAAGAAAAAGCAAATGAACGTCTCGAATCTAGATCAGAAGGCGATCGGTTGGAGCGAATTCCGGCAGCTGGTGAATTCGTCGCCGCAAAGGCCTTTCTGTTTCACTTCTTTCCAAAGTGGAGTATCAGGTCGGCTCCGGCGGGCCGAGGCTCAGTCGCCCGCGTCGCTGCAACACATAAACGGTCACCGCCGCGCCGACCGCGAGGATTCCCAGCATGGCCGGGCTGAGCCACGGCGTCGACCATCGCTGGCCGAGGTCCTCGGCGTAGCCGATGGCGGTGTTGCCGAGGGCTGTGGTGATGCCGGCGGCGGTCGTCGCGAGGCCGATGTAGGTTCCGGTCAGCCCTACGGGGGCGAAGCCGCTCACCAGGTCGAGTGCGTAGGGCTGCGCGACGTCGAGTCCCAACGTCAGCAGCAGTGTCGCCGCCAACACCGGCAGCGCGGCCACCACGACCGCGACCACCGCTGTGCCATCGTCGCCCGACCCGTCCAGTGGCGTCATCGTCGTACTCCATGCCAACGGCACGAACGAGGCCGCCGTGGCGACCAGGCCGCATGTGATCGCCGTACCCGGCGCCAGGCGGCGGCGTAGCCACCTGATCATCCGGAGCTGGGCGGCCAACGTCAGCACGGTGGACACCAGGAACACGCACCCGGCCGCGCCCGCCCACCCGGTGACGCGGGTCGCCTCGAGCGGAAGCAGCAGATAGAACTGGTTGTAGAGCAGGAAGAGCACGGACGTGGCCACCGCGAATCCGGTGAACGCACGGTTGCGCAGACCGTCGCGCACGGATGCGCCGAGTCCCTGCGTGAGTGGCTCGACCGGCCGTGAGGGCAGCGCGAAGCACTGCCAGATCGTGAGAACGCCGAAGATCGCCGCCGCCACGCCCGCCGTCCACCGGAAGTCGACCGCGACCATCACGCTGCCCAGCAGGGGACCGGTCAGCGCCCCGACGGTGCTCGCGATGTTCTGCAGGGCGAAGGCGTCGAGCCGCCGGTCCCCGGCCTCGACCGCGATGTACGCACGAGCCGCCGGGCTGAAGAACGCACCCGCGAGTCCGACCAGCATCGACGCCGCGACGAGTCCGACCACCTGGTCGACGATCGCGAACATTCCGAAGGCCACGCACCGCAGGGCGCAGCCGACGATGATCACCGGGCGGGCGCCGAACCGGTCGGCCGCCGTACCACCGACGAGCGTCAGGCCCTGTTGGCAGAAGACCCGTAGGCCGAGGATGGCACCGACCGCGGCCGCCGCGAGGTGGCGCTCGTCGCGAAGATAGGTGGCGAGGAAGGGGATCAGGACGAAGAACCCGAAGGCGATGCCGAACGTGTTGACCAGCAACACCTGCACCGCCGGGGACAGCGATCGCGCCAGCCGGAAGGTTCTCATCGAGCGACCACGACAGACAAGGCTAACCCGGCCGGTTCGGCCGCCCAAAGCGTCACCCCGACGAACGCGTCACCCCGAGAAGCGTCACCCTGACGAAAGCGTCACCTCGACGAATCGGGGGCGGTAGATCGTCACGTCGTCGTACAGGTCGGCGTTGGGGTCGAGACTGTTGACGTTGTAGGTGACGAGCAGCCGGTCACCGCTGCGGAGATCGGGATGTTCGTGCGCGTTGTAGGTGATGATGTTCGGGTTGCCGTAGGACCCGTCCGCGCCGGTTTCGGGCGTGACGTAGACGGTCGTCGCACGAGTGAAGGGCCCGGTGGGTGAGCACCCGACGTAGGCCACGATGTTCCTGCTGAACAGCTCGGTCGTGTCCTGCGTGATGACCACGTAGCCGTCCCGGAAGGGTGCGACGCTGTACTCGTTGGCAACACCGGGCATGATCCGGGCCGTGTCGGTCTCGGTGGCCGACCAGCCGGACCCGGTCCAGTAGGACCACGGCCCGGCGGCGACGTCGCCACCCTTGACCCGGGCGAGGTGCATGTACTTCGTGGCGCCGAGATCCTCGACTCCATAGATGTAGGTGTAACCGCCGACCCGCTGCAGCCACGACGCCCACTGCACACCGGCGGCCGATGGCATGGGAACGAGCTCCCGTAGCGTCAACCGGTCGGGGTCGAAGCGGCCGAGCTTGTTCTCCCGCCAGGCGAAGTCCCAGGGTTCCGGGCCGGTTCTGCCGTACTCCAGGAACATCACGTCGAGCGAGTTCGGCGTGACTGTGCCGGCGCCCAGCCAGTTCCAGGTGTCCGGCTCGTCCGGCGGAACCAGGGACTCGGGCGCGTCAGGCGTGCCGCCGCTGACGGTCGTGAGCTCGTCGCCATCCTCCACGACGAAGGAGTTGTTGAGGAACGGAACGGTGGTCGGCCGGCTGAGGTCGTCGTTGACCGGACCCCAGAACGTGTCCGAGAACAGCCACAGGGTGCGACCACTGGTGAGCGGGACCGAGTAGGTGCTGTCCCCGCCGGTCCAGCCGACGCCGCTGTTGCCGTAGTCGGCGAACCGCTGGGTGCGTCCCTCGTCGATCTCGGCCGTCGCCGTCCACTGTTGCCCGGGCAACGCGCAGGAGCGCCCCGCCGCGCCGCCTGCGGTCCGGGCGGTCTCGCCGGTACCAGGGGCACCACCGACGCTTCGCGCGGCGGCAACGGCGGGCGGCACCGCGAGCAGGAGCGCGACCGAGGCGCCCAGGACCCCCGCGACCGCCGGCCGGGCCAGAGTGTTGCGTGAACGGAGCCGTCGCTTCGAGCCGTTGCGCCGCATCGCGCACCTCCTGCACGTCGTACAACCCCGTGGAAGGGGTTGCATGGTAGCGCACCGCCCCTCGTCGGGGCAGTATGGCGCGCGCCGGCACCCCCTAGGGGATGCCGACGTAGTTCTCCGCGAGACTGCGGGCGTACGCCGGTGACGTCGTGACATAGCGCAGCTGCGAGAGCTGGAGCTTCACCTCGTACGGATCGTGACCGGGGAACCGGTGCAGCATCGAGGTCATCCACCAGGAGAAGTGCTGCGCCCGCCAGACCCGGCGCAGGCAGGTGTCGGAGTAGCTCGCGAGCAGGTCGTCGCGGCCGTCGGCGTACCACGCGGCGAGCGCCTCGCCCAGCACCTTGACATCGGCGAGGGCGAGGTTCATGCCCTTCGCGCCGGTCGGCGGCACGATGTGCACGGCATCACCGGCGAGGAAGAGCCGCCGCCACTGCATCGGTTCGACGACCAGGCTGCGCATCGCGGTGACACCCTTCTCCAGCACCTCGCCCTCGGTGAGCCGCCACCCGTCAGCCATCGCGAGCCGGGCCTGCAACTCTGCCCAGATCCGGTCGTCGGGCCAGGCGGCAACGTTCTCGTCCGGAGGAACCTGCAGATAGAGCCTCGACAGTTCCGGGGTACGCATGCTGACGAGGGCGAAGCCGCGCTCGGAGTGGCAGTAGACCAGCTCATTCGTCGCGGGCGGCGCGGCGGCGAGAATGCCCAACCAGGCAAAGGGATAGGTGCGTTCGTACGTCGTCAGGACGCCCTCTGGCACGGCGGACCGGCTCACGCCGTGGAAGCCGTCGCAGCCGGCGACGACATCACAGCGCAGTTCCACGTCGCGGCCCTCGTGTCGGAAGGCGACGACGGGCTCGTCGACATCGAGACCGTGCAGGCGTACGTCGGAAACCTCGAAGAGGATCGGCTCCCCAGCGGACAGGCGGGCCGCCACGAGGTCCTTCACCACCTCCTGCTGGCCGTAGACGGTGATCGCCCTCCCCGTCAGCTCGGTCATTGGCACCCGGTGCCGCTCCCCCGCGAACTGCAGGTTGACGCCCTCGTGCACCATCCCTTCCCGCTGCAGCCGCTCACCCACTCCGGACTCGACGAGCAGGTCGACGGCACCCTGTTCGAGGACGCCCGCGCGGAGTCGGTGCTCGATGTAGTCGCGGCTGCGGATCTCCAGGACCACCGAGGAGATGCCGCGCAGGTGCAGTAGGTGCGCGAGCATCAGCCCCGCCGGGCCCGCGCCGATGATGCCGACCTGCGTCCGCAACGGTTGCTCCCTTCCCTCGCATGAGGGTGCCCCTCATCCAGTCCGCTTCCGTAGGAGGGTGCCCCTCACCCAATAGGTTCGTAGGAAGGGGCCCTCATCCAACCAGGCGACGTTCGGTACACGCGGCTCAGAACGGGTACGGCGAGATGTCGCCCTGCACCGTGAGCCACTGGGTCTCGGTGAACGCCTCGATGTTCGCCGCCGCACCGCCGAACCGCGCGCCGGTCCCGGACGCCGCCACCCCACCGAACGGCGCGACCGCCTCGTCACTCACCGTCTGGTCGTTGATGTGGACGATGCCGCTGGGGATGCGTTCGGCGAGGGCGATCGCCTTCATGACGTCGCGGCTGAGGATGCCGAGCGAGAGACCGTACTCCGTGTCGCCGGCGAGGGCGACCGCCTCGTCGAGGTCGCCGAACGCCGTCACGGGGGCGACCGGACCGAACACCTCCTGCGCCCAGGCGGGCGTCTCGCGAGTCACGTGGGATAGGACGGTGGGGCGGTAGAACAGTCCTTCGTACGTCCCACCGGCCGCGAGCGTCGCCCCCGCACCGATGCTGGACGTGACCAGGGAGTGGATCTTGTTCCGCTGGCTGGTGTCGATGATCGGTCCGAGCGCCACCTGGTCGACGGCAGGGTTGCCCACCGGGAGATGATTCGCCTTCTGGACAAGGCGTTCGGTGTAGTCGGTCGCGATGCGTTCATGCACGAGATGCCGGCCGGTCGTCATGCAGATCTGCCCCTGGTGCAGGAACGAACCGAACGCACCCGCCGACGCCGCGAGGTCGAGGTCGGCATCATCGAGCACGATGAGTGCGGAGTTGCCGCCGAGCTCCAGGTGGACGCGCTTGAGGTGCCTGCCGGCCACCTCGGCGACCTTGCGTCCGACCGCCGTCGAGCCGGTGAAGCTGACAACCCGCACCCGTGGATCCGTGATCAGCGCCTGGCCGGCGTCGCCGCCGCCAGGGAGTACGTGGAGGACGCCATCGGGCAGGCCCGCCTCCTGGAAGATCCGCGCGATCGTCACCCCACCCGACACGGCGGTACGCGGATCCGGCTTGAGAACGACGGCGTTGCCCAGCGCCAGCGCCGGCGCGACCGACCGGATGCCCAGGATCAGCGGAGCGTTGAACGGCGCGATCACGCCGACGACGCCCGCTGGCAGTCGACGCACCATGCTGAGGCGTGGCTGCTCCGACGGGATGATCTCGCCCAGGGCCCGCGACGGCAGCGTGGACGCTTCGTAGGACTCCTGCGTCGCGATGTGCGTCTCCAACTCCGCCTTGGGCGGGATCGAGCCGGTCTCCCGGATGATCCAACCCTGGATCTCCTCGTTGTGCTGGTCCCAGAGGGCTCCGGCCCGGCGGAGTACCGCGGCCCGCTCCTGGAATCCGGTCGCCGCCCAGGCCCGCTGCGCCTCGGCCGCACGGGCGCACGCCGTGGCGACGTCACCCGCGTCCGCACGGCCGACCTGGCCCAACTCCTCCCCCGTGGCAGGCTCCACGACGGGAGCCGCACCGCCTTCCGCGGTCACCCAGCCGGAGCTGAAGATCCGTCCGGACCAGGTGGTGTCGTCGAGGAGTGTCATGCTCGGCTCCCTCTCGTGGTCGAAGGCGTGGGGTCGAAGGCGTGGGGTCGGAGGCGGCCAGGGGTCGGAGGCGGCCAGGGGTCGGAGGCGGCCAGGGGTCGGAGGCGGCCAGGGGTCGGAGGCGGCCAGGGGTCGGAGGCGGGTCGATGGTCGTCAGGGGTCGAAGTGTTCCTCCGCGACGACGCGGATGTCGAGAAGCAGGGGATCCTGGCGGCCGGCGAGCGTCGGTACCACTTCGTCGAGCACCGCGGTCAACGTGGCGTGGTCGTCGATCCGCCGGGCCGGACAGCCCAGACCGCCGGCGAGTGCATGGATGTCCACGCCGTCGAAACCCGGCCACGGTGGCCTACCCCCGTGGCGTTCGGCCAACCGGTCCATGATCGCGTAGCCGCCGTTGGAGAGGACGACGAACAGCACGCCACATCCGTACCGCACGGCGCTCCACAGGGCCTGGATCCCGTACATCGCCGAGCCGTCGCCGACCACCGCGACCACCGGCCGGCTCGGGTCGCCCATGCGGAGGCCGGCCGCCGCGGGCAGCGCGAAACCGAGGCCACCCATCGCCGCGCTGACGAACCCGCGCGGCGCACGAGCGGGTAGGAGCCGATGCAGGTCGGGGCGGGTCGACGGGGTTTCCTCGACGAGTACGACGTCGGCGGGGAGCCGTTGGGCGAGCGCGGCGAACACGTGGGCGGCGCGGAGGAGGGGTCGGCCGCCCACGTGTTCGCCGCGGTCCTGGGGTGCTTCGCCGGTGCGGACCGGCGGGGACGCTTCGGCGGCGGGCCCGGAGCGCTGGGTGACGAGAGTCGCGAGGTGGGCGCAGGTGAGGGCCGGGTCGGCGACGACGCCCAGGGCTGCCGCACTGTGGTGGACCTCCGCGGGGTCGTCGCTCACCACGATGATGCTGACGCCGGCCGGAACGAGCGGCCCCGGTTCGTACGGATACTGCCGGAACGCGGGCGCGCCGACGACCACGACCACGTCGTAGGTCTCGAGAACCCTGCGCAGCTTTCCCCGCCCGGCCGGCAGGTGACCCGCGAAGAGCGGGTGGTCCTGCGGAAACCCCGCCCGCGCACCGAAGGACTCCTGCCACACCGGGCAGCCGAGGCGTTCGACCAGGGCGGTCAGCGCCTGCCACGTGGTTGGATCATCGGCCCCCGCGCCGGCGACGATTGCAGGCGTCCGCGCCGCGTCGAGCCGCTTCGCGATCTCCGCCGTGGTCGCGGCATCGGCGGCGCTCGCGCGGCGTACGACCTGGGGTGCAGCCAATCCCAGCCCGGCCGCGGGGTCGATCTCAGCCGACCAGTCGTCCATCGGAACGACGACGAGAGCCGGTCCGCGCCCCGTCGCCGCCTCGTGCCAGGCCCGCCGGATCGCGGCAGGTACGTCCTGCGGGAGCACCGGTTGGTCGGCCCACACCGGATACGCGCCGGCCAACGCGTCCAGCCGCCGGCCGGCCAGGAAGGGCTCCAGCGCCAGATGCCGACGGTCCTGCTGCCCGACGAGAACGACGAGCGGCGCGCGGTTGACCCGCGCGGTCGCGAGCGCGCCTACCGCGTTGCCCAGACCAGCGGTCGTGTGCAGGATCGCCAACGCCGGATGGCCCGTCGCGATCGCGTGCCCGGTCGCCATCCCGACCACGGAACCCTCGTGCAGCGCGAGAACGAAGTGGAAGTCGTCCGGCATCCCGGCCAGGAACGGCACCTCCGTCGAACCAGGGTTGGCGAAAGCCGTCCGCAGGCCGCAGTCACGCAGGACGTCGTACGTCGCCTCGCGGACCGTCGTCACGACTCGGCTCCCCCCACCCGTTCCGCCCCGTCAGTCCGCCCAACCACGTCGGAGTCCGCTGCGGCCTCGGAAACCGCCGTCCGGTGGCCCTGCTTCGCCCGCTGGATCTGGGTGAAGACGTGTGCCCGCAGCTCGCCGAACCGGGTCGACGACCGGGTGGTCAGCTGGTCGCGGGCGTCGGGCAGGTCGACGGGTACGTCGTCCATCACCACGGTCGGCGCGGCGGACAACACGAGCACCCGCTGCCCGAGATAGACCGCCTCGTCGATGTCGTGGGTGACGAACAGGATCGTCACACCGAGCCGCTGCCACAGTGCCCGCACCAGATCCTCCAGGTCGGCGCGGGTCTGCGCGTCGACCGCGGCAAAGGGCTCGTCCATCAACAAGACATGGGGTTCGTACGCCACCGCCCGCGCGAGGGCCACCCGCTGCTGCATGCCACCGGAGAGCTGCCAGGGGTACGCCGAGCCGACGTCGCCCAGCCCCACCGCCTCGAGCGCCTCGACCACGAGTGCGCGTCGGCGTGCCGACGGTAGCTTCTTCTGCTTCAACGGGAGCTCGACATTGGCGGTCACCGACATCCACGGGAACAGGCTTCTGGCGTACTCCTGGAACACCACGGCCATTCCCGGCGGCGGCCCGTCGACGTCCCGGCCATCCAGCACGACGGACCCGGACGTGGGCGCCAGCAGCCCCGCCACGCATTTGAGCAGCGTCGTCTTCCCGGCACCGGACGGCCCGACGACGCACACGAGCGAGCCCTTGGCGACGCCGAAGCTCAGGTCCCGCACGGCCTCGACCGAACGGCCCGGCCCTTCGTACACCTTCGCGAGCGCACGGACCTCCAGCAACGCACCCGCGGTTCGCGGCACCGACCCGGTGGTGGCCGACGTCATCACCTCACCTCCTGCCACGTTCAGCCCCGGCCGCTGTGTCTGTCCGTGGGACGACCCACGGGACCCAGCGCACTGGCATGCCAGGCGAGGACGCGACGCTCGAAGGCCCGCATCGCCAACGCCAGGCCGAAACCCAGCAGACCGAGGAGAAAGATCCCCGTCCACATGTCCGTCACCGCGAACGAACGCTGGAACGAGATCACCGTGAAGCCCAGCCCGTTGTTCGCGGCGAACATCTCACTGATGACCATCAGGATGATCCCCACCGACAGCGCCTGCCGCATGCCGGTGACGATCTGCGGGCTGGCCCCGCGGACCACGAGATGGCGCAGCCTTGCCCAGCCACGGATTCCGTACGAACGGCACGTCTCCGCCAGCACCTCGTCGACCGCGCGGACGCCTTCGACGGTGTTGAGCAGGATCGGCCAGAGACAGCCGGAGACGACCACCAGCACCTTCATCGTGTGCCCGAGGCCGGCGAAGAGGATCAGCACCGGCACCAGCACAGGGGGCGGGATCGCGCGCAGGAACTCCAACACCGGTTCGCAGAAAGCCCGCACCCGGCGGTACGAACCGATGACGATCCCCACACCGCCGGCGACGAGCGCGACGCCGAAGCCGGCGGCCAGCCGGAGCACGCTCGGCACCACGTCCTGGACGAAACGCTCCCCGAACCAGACGTCGTCGAAGCTCGCCAGGATGCCGGACAGTGGCGGCAGGTAGTAGCTCTCGCTGTCCGCCGACGCCACCCACCACACGGCGAGGAGGACGACGGGAAGCCCGAAGGTCAGGCCGATCCACCGGGCGGCCCGAACGACGCCGACCCCTGCGTTGCTGCCGTTCATGCGGGCAGCTCCCCTCGGACCGACGTGTGCCAACGGAGTACGCGGCGCTCCAGCAGTCTCGCCGCGAGGTTGACCGCGACGCCGAGAAGGCCGGTGACGAGCACCAGGGCGTACATCGTGTCGACCGCCCCACCTGCCTGCGCCGTGCCGATCCGGTTGCCGAGACCAGGCGTACCGATGATGAGCTCTGCGGTGATGGTGAGGATCAACGCGACCGCGGCGGCGAGGCGCAGGCCGGTCATCACATAGGGCAGCGCGCTCGGCCACACGACATGACGGATCCGCGCCAACCGCCCCAGCCCGAACGTGCGCGCCGTGTCACGCGCCACCGGATCGACGTCCTGGACGCCGTACAACACCTGCACGAGGATCTGCCACATCGACGCGTAGACGACGAGCAGGAGCGTCGAGCCGAGCCCTGTGCCGAAGACCAACACCGCAAGGGGAATCAGGGCAACGGACGGGATCGGACGAAGGAACTCGATCGTCGACGCCGTGATACTGCGCAGCGCCGGGACCGTGCCGATGACGACGCCCGACCCGATGCCGAGAACGAGCGCCACCAGCAGCCCGACGAACCACCCGCGGACCGTCTCGGCGACGGCGATCCAGAACCCGGGCGTGCCCAGTTGTTCGGCGAGCGCCGCCGCGATCCCACTGAAGGGTGGGAGGTACTCCGGCGCGACCAGGCCGACGCGGGGCACCAGTTCGAGCAGCAGCAGGAAGGCGCCGAACCCCAGGATGCCGAGGACGGCGTTCGAACCCGCCAGCCGGCGTGCGGTGGCGCGGCCGCCGCCGGGCCGCGTCACCACCGTCGACGTCATGGCAGGACGTCCCCGACGTCGAACTTCTCCTTGATCAGGCCGTCTTCGTACATCAGGTCGGCGAGGGTCTGCACCGCATCGGCGTTGACGTCCGGCGGCCATGCGGGAAGGACGATCTTGTCCGCCACGGCGGGGTCGATCTCGGTATAGGTCGACAGGATCTCGCGGGCCTCGTCCGGATGTTCATCGGCGTACGCCAACGACTTCTCGATCGCCGCCGTGAACCGCTTGGTGAGATCGGACTCCTCCGCGATGACCTTCTCGGTCGTGAAATAGCACGCGATCGTCAGGTCGGGCGCGGGATCGGCGAAGTTCGACGCGACGAGTTTCGCACCCTGGTCCATCGCGATCGTGAGGAACGGTTCCACGACCATCGCGGCGTCGACCCGGTGGTTGGCGACGGCCGCCGGCATCTCCGGGAAGGGCAGCTCGCTGAACCGAACGCCGGTCGGATCCCCGCCATCCTTGCGGATCGACGCTCTCGTCGTCGTGTCGCTGATGTTCTGGAGATTGTTGATCGCGACCGTCTTGCCGGCGAGATCCTTGGCAGAGTTGATGGGTGAGTCCTCGGGTACGACGATGCCGCCGAAGTCCTTGCCCACCTCGCCGGTCGACGCGTTGCCGTTGGCGATGGCCTTGAGCGGGATGTTCTGCGACCGCGCGATGATCAGCGACGTCACGTTGCCGAACGCGAAGTCGAAGTCACCGCTCACCACACCGGGCACGGCAGCGGCACCGCCGGTGGTGTTGACGACCTCGAGGTCGATGTTCTGCTCTTCGAAGAATCCCTTGGCCTTGCCGAGGTGCAGGGGCGCGACGTCGACGATCGGGATCGCGCCGACCCGTACCTTGTCGAGACCGCCGGCGGACCTCTCGTCCTTCGTACTCTCCCGCTCGCCGCCCCCCGGCGGTCCGGGTGCGTTCTCCGACAGGCTGCCGCAGGCGGCGGAGGCGAACAGCAGGGCGGTGACGACGGCCGCGGCAGCGACCCGGGCGACCGCCCCTGCGTGGACAGTGGTGCTGCTGACGAGACGCCGCATCGATCTCTCCTACGAAGCGGAGGTCCAGACGCTTCTGGACGAGTGTTCGCTGCACGAACGACTGTTCACTATGAGAACGTAGAGACATCCCGCCTCCGCCGTCAATGGCAGCCGCCACATTGCCGACGCGCGAAGCCCGCCGTGGCGCGGGTGCCCCAGCAGTGGGTGAGGACGACACTGGCCGCCGGAGGTGCTCCGAGCGCCACGAGACGTTGACGCGTACAGCCAGGAGCCCGTATGTTCGTGATAAGAACATGCGTCCGCGATGCGAACATCGACCCGACGACGACGGCTCGCTGTCGCGGCGGAGAAGGACTTCCTGGGGGTGGGGCGGTGGCTGAGATCCTCCCGCTCAGCGCGGCCGTCGCGGACCTCGTCCACGACGGCGACATGGTGGCCCTCGAGGGCTTCACCCATCTCATCCCCTTCGCCGCCGCGCACGAGATCATCCGCCAGCGACGCCGCGACCTGACCCTGGTCCGCATGACGCCCGACCTGATCTACGACCAGCTCATCGGCATGGGCTGCGCCAGCCGGCTCGTCTTCAGCTGGGGCGGCAATCCCGGCGTCGGATCGCTGCACCGGTTCCGCGATGCCGTCCAGAACGGCTGGCCGGGTCCCCTCGAGATCGAGGAGCACAGCCATGCCGGCATGGCCAACCGCTATGTCGCGGGTGCGTCGGGGCTGCCGTTCGCGGTGATGCGCGGCTACACGGGCACCGACCTGCTCGAGTACACCGACACGATCAGGCCGATCACCTGTCCGTTCACGGGCGAGGTCCTGACCGCGGTCCCGGCGTTGCGTCCCGACGTCGCGATCGTCCACGCCCAGCGTGCCGACCGGGCGGGCAACGTCTCGATGTGGGGCATCACCGGCGTGCAGAAGGAGGCAGTCCTTGCCGCGGAACGGTCGCTCGTGACCGTCGAGGAGATCGTCGACGAACTCACGCCCGTGCCCGACCAGGTGGTGCTTCCCACGTGGGCGGTCACCGCGGTCGCGGAAGTCCCGGGCGGGGCGCATCCGTCGTACGCCATGGGGTATTCCGTCCGCGACAACGACTTCTACGTCGCGTGGGATCCGATCAGCCGGGACCGGGAAACCTTCCAGCGTTGGATGGCCGACCACGTGCTCGGAGTAGGCGAACCGGACGGCCAATCACGATGACGACCCGGGAGCGAACCGTGGAGCGGCGGTGCGGGAGGGGGCAGCGGTGAGTGAGGCGTACACCTCAGACGAGATGATGACGGTCGCGGCGGCGCGGCGGCTGCGCGACAACACGGCCTGCTTCGTCGGTATCGGCCTGCCGAGCACCGCCGCCAACCTCGCCCGTGCGACGCACGCGCCCGGCCTGGTGCTGATCTACGAGTCCGGGTGCCTCGGGGCGAAGCCCGGCCGGTTGCCGCTGTCCATCGGAGACGGGGTACTCGCGGAGACGGCCGACGCCGTGGTGAGCGTCCCCGAGGTGTTCAACTACTGGCTCCAGCCCGGCCGCGTCCACGTGGGCTTTCTCGGAGCCGCACAGATCGACCGGTACGCCAACATCAACACGACGATGATCGGCAGCGACTACGCGAACCCGAAGGTCCGCCTGCCCGGAGCCGGCGGCGCGCCGGAGATCGCGGCGTCCTGCCAGGAGGGGGTTGTCGTCGTACGCCAGACCCAGCGGACGTTCGTCCCGCGGCTCGACTTCGTGACCTCCGTGGGCTTCGGCACCGGCCCGGGCGACCGGCAGCGGCTCGGCCTCACCGGCGCGGGACCCCGACTCGTCATCACCGACCTCGGCATCCTCGAACCCGATCCGCAGACCTGCGAACTCACCCTCACCCACCTGCATCCCGGCGTGAGTGTCGACGAGGCCCGCGCGGCGACCGGATGGGACCTCGCCGTCGCGACGCAGGTCGAACGGACGGAACCGCCGACGGAGCGGGAACTCACCGTCCTGCGTACCCTCATGGCCACGATGCGCGGCGGCCACGGCACGACACAGCCCAGGCCGACCACGGAGTCCACGCCGACGACGCCGAGCACCCGACCGGCCGAACGGAGTGGTACGCGGTGAGCCGGGACGTCTACATTCTCGATGCCGTTCGTACGCCGATCGGCAGGCACGGCGGCGCCCTGGCCGGCGTACGCCCGGACGACCTGGCCGCCCACGTCGTCGGCGAGGTCGTCCGCAGGAGTCCGCAGCTCGACCCCGCCCGCATCGACGACGTACTCCTCGGCGATGCCAACGGCGCCGGCGAGGACAACCGGAACGTCGCCCGGATGGCCGTCCTGCTCGCCGGCCTACCGACATCCGTCCCCGGCGCGACGCTCAACCGGCTGTGCGGGTCGGGAATGGAGGCGGCGGTCGAGGCGAGCCGCGCGGTGGCGCTCGGCGACGCGTCGCTCGCCATCGCGGGTGGCGTGGAGTCGATGAGCCGGGCGCCGTGGGTGCTGCCGAAGCCGGAACGGGCCTATCCGCGTGGGCACGAGACGCTGGTCTCGACGACGCTCGGTTGGCGCCTCGTCAATCCGGCGATGCCGCCTGAGTGGACGGTCTCGCTGGGTGAGGGCGCGGAGATCCTCGCCGAGAAGTACGCCGTCGGCCGCGATGCCCAGGACGCCTTCGCCCTGAGGAGCCACCAGCGGGCGGCTGCCGCGTGGGAGGCCGGGGCGTTCGCCGAGGAGGTGACGCTCATGCCCGGCACCGCCCTCGAACGCGACGAGTGCATCCGGGCGGACACCTCGATGGCGGCGCTCGGTGCCCTGAAGCCGGCGTTCCGGCCGGACGGAACCGTCACCGCCGGCAACTCCTCACCCCTCAACGACGGCGCGGCGGCGCTGCTCATCGGCGACGCGGACGGTGCGGCCGCGGCGGGCCGTGAGCCGTTGGCGCGGATCGTCGCGCGCGGTGTCGCCGCCGTCGAGCCGCAGCTCTTCGGTATCGCGCCGGTGCATGCCGCCGAACGGGCGCTGAGCCGCGCCGGCCTGCGTTGGGCCGACCTCGACGTCGTGGAGCTGAACGAGGCGTTCGCGGCCCAGTCGCTCGCCTGCCTCGCCGAATGGCGCGAGCTCGATCCCGAGATCGTCAACCCGCTCGGCGGAGCGATCGCGCTCGGGCATCCACTCGGCTGCTCCGGCGCGCGCATCCTCGGGACACTGGCGTGGCAGCTGCACCGCCGGGGCGGCGGACGCGGCCTGGCCGCGCTCTGCATCGGCGTCGGCCAGGGCCTCGCCGTCATCCTGGAGAGCCCATGATCCCGACGCGCCAGCCCAGGCAGCCCACGTGTCCGCACGGTCGATCCACAGTGACGGGAGCGCGAGGATGACGCACCAGCAGACCGGCCTCGTCCTGCCGAGGTACGAGCCCGCCACCGGGGCCCATCCCCCGCTGGACTCGCCCGGCTACAAGTCGACCGGGTTGCGTTTCCCGCACGCCCCGCTCGTCGTCCTGCCCCAGCGGCTCACCGAGGTGACGGGACCGCTGCTCGGCGAGGAACGCATCGGCGAGCTCGACCACGACCTGACCCGCCAGCACCCGGGCGGCGAGGCGCTCGGCCAGCGGATCCTCGTGCACGGCAGGGTCCTGGAAAGCGACGGCCGGCCCGTCCCGAACACCCTGGTCGAGGTGTGGCAGGCCAACGCCGCCGGCCGCTACCGCCACGCTCTCGACACCTGGCCGGCGCCACTCGACCCGCACTTCACCGGCGCGGGTCGGGTGATGACCGACGCCGAGGGACGGTACGAGTTCCTCACCATCAAGCCGGGCGCCTATCCGTGGCGCAACCACCCCAACGCCTGGCGGCCGGCGCACATCCACTTCTCGCTGTTCGGGCGGGCGTTCACGCAGCGGCTGGTGACGCAGATGTACTTCCCGGACGATCCGCTGTTCGACCAGGACCCGATCTTTTTGTCCGTACGCGACGAGGGCGCGCGGCAGCGGATGGTCTCCCGCTATGACCACGACCGTACGACGCCGGAGTGGGCGCTCGCGTTCTCGTTCGACATCGTGCTGCGCGGCCGCGAGGCGACGCCGTTCGAGGAGGAGGACGACGATGACGAGTGACGCTGGATCCCTTACCCGGTGGGGGATCACGCCGTCGCAGACGGTCGGTCCGTACCTCTCCCTCGGC
This sequence comes from Actinopolymorpha sp. B9G3, assembly GCF_040120725.1. NCBI lineage: Bacteria > Bacillati > Actinomycetota > Actinomycetes > Propionibacteriales > Actinopolymorphaceae > Actinopolymorpha > Actinopolymorpha sp. B9G3. The sequence continues at coordinate 117,910 of NZ_JBEEAB010000014.1, forward strand.
CTGCCGTGGTCCGACGGTTCGTACGTCGTCCCCGCCGGGACGCCTGATGCCGTCCGGATCGGCGGCCAGGTCGTCGACGGCGCCGGCGTACCCGTCCCCGACGCGTTGGTCGAGACGTGGCAGGCCGACCCGGCCGGACGCTTCGACCACCCCGACGACCCGCGCGGCGCGTGTCCACCCACCGTGCCGGGCTTCCGCGGCTTCGGCCGCAGCCCGACGGACACCGACGGCCGCTGGTGGGTGCTGACGGTCAAGCCGGGGTGCCTGCCGTGCCCGGACGGCGACCTCGAGGCGCCGCACCTCACCGTGTCGGTTCTCGGCCGCGGGATGCTCGATCGGCTGGTGACCCGGATCTACTTCCCCGACGAGCAGGAAGCGAACGCCGCCGACCCGGTGCTCGCGGCGTTGCCGGCCGCGGCCCGCGCCACGCTGGTCGCCCAGAAGGACGAGGACGGGCTTCGCTTCGACATCAGGCTGCAGGGTGCGAATGAGACCTGCTTCTTCGCGGTCTGACGGACCTGGGGTGCCCGGGTTGTTCGGTCCGCTGTTCGGGGACGCCGAGGTCGACGCGGCGGTGTCCGACACCGCCGTCCTGCAGGCGATGCTCGACGTGGAGAGTGCGCTCGCCCACGCGGCGGCCGACGCGGAGCTGTTCCCCCGCGAGACGGCGGAGGCGATCTCCGCCGCGTGCGAGCCGCACCGTTTCGACATCGCGCGCCTGGGCGAGGACGCCGAGGGCGCCGGCAATCCCGTCGTACCCCTCGTTCGCGCCCTCACTGCCCAGGTTCCTCCCGGGGCCCGGCCGTGGGTGCACCACGGCGCGACGAGCCAGGACATCCTCGACACCGCGTTCGTCCTCGTCGTGACGCGTGGTGTGGACGTGCTGGTCCCGACGCTCGACGCCGCGGCGTCGGCCTGCGCGCGGCTGGTGGAGGAGCATCGCGGGACCCTCATGGTGGCGCGTACCCTCGGCCAGCAGGCGCTCCCGACGACGTTCGGACTCAAGGCCGCCGGTTGGCTGACGGGTCTCGACGTGGCCATGGACCGCCTGGCGAACGTACGCCGGAACCTCGCGGTCCAGCTCGGCGGCGCCGCCGGCACGCTCGCGGCGTTCGGTCCCACGCATGGGCTGACCGTCCTCGAACGGCTCGCCGCCCGGCTCGGCCTGGCCGTCCCGACGATTCCCTGGCACACGAACCGGCAACGTTGGCTGGACGTCGCGACCGCGCTCGGCGGCGTGGTGGCGGCCGCCGGCAAGGTCGCACTCGACGTCTCCCTCATGGCGCAGACCGAGGTCGGCGAGGTCGCCGAGGGCGGGAGGCGCGGGGGGTCGTCGACGTTGCCGCACAAGCGCAACCCGGTCGATTCCGTTCTCATCCTCGCCGCGGCCCACCGCGTACCCGGCCTGGTGGCGACCCTCCACGCGACCGCCCTGCACGCACACGAACGCGCCACCGGCGCCTGGCACGCCGAGTGGGAACCGCTCCGCGACCTGGTCCGCCTGACCGGCTCGGCGGCCGGCCGCACCCACCGGCTGCTCGGCGGACTGGAGGTCGACACCGACCGGATGCGGGCGAACCTCGACGCCACCGGCGGGCTCGTCATGGCGGAGAGTGTCGCGGCCCGGCTCGCCACGGTGCTCGGGCGTACCGCCGCCCACGACCGGGTCGGCGAGCTGGCCCGCACCGCCCTGCGTACCGGCACACCCCTTCGTGACCACCTCCTCGCCGCCGACGACATCCGCCAGCACCTGAGCCCGGTCGACATCGACGAAGCCCTCGATCCGGTCGGCTGGCTGGGCTCGGCGGACGCCCTCATCGACCGGGCGCTGGCCGCGCACCGCGAGCGGACGACGACGAAGGGATGAGCGTGGACGGCAACGGCACAACCGGCAGCCGTGACAACGACCGCGACCGGGTGCGCTACGAACAGGGCATGGCCCTACGCCGGGAGGTCCTCGGCGACGCCCATGTCGACCGGGCCATCGCGCGCACGGACGAGGTCACCGCGGACTTCCAGGACCTCATCACGCGGTACGCCTGGGGTGAGATCTGGTCCCGCCCGGGTCTCGACCGGCGTACCCGCAGCGTGATCACCCTCGCGATCCTCGCGGCGTTGCACCACGACGACGAACTGGCGATGCACGTCCGGGCCGCCCGGCGTAACGGACTCGACCAGGCCGAGATCTCCGAGGTGCTGCTGCAGGTGGCCATCTACGCTGGGGTCCCGGCAGCCAACCGGGCGTTCGCGATCGCCCAGCGGGTCCTGCGGGAGGAGAAGGACGCGTGAGCGAGGAGAGCGAGACACCCGCGAGAGGGACGGAGTACGTCCAGTCCCTCGAACGCGGACTCGCCGTGATCCGTGCGTTCGATGCCGACCATCCGGAGCTGACGCTGTCGGAGGTCGCCCGGCTGACCGGGCTGACCCGCGCGGCCGCCCGACGGTTCCTGCTGACGCTGGTGGAACTGGGTTACGTACGCACGGACGGTCGGCGGTTCGGCCTGCGGCCGCGGATCCTCGAACTGGGATACGCCTACCTGTCGAGCCTGTCGCTGCCCGAGGTCGCCGAGCCGCACATGGAGGAACTCGTCGCCCAGGTGCACGAGTCGTGCTCGGTCTCGGTGCTGGACGGTGACGAGGTCGTCTACGTCGCCCGCGTCCCGACCAAGCGGATCATGACGGTGGCGATCAGCGTGGGGACGCGGTTCCCTGCGTACGCCACGTCGATGGGGCGGGTGCTGCTCGCGCATCAACCGGCCGAGTGGCTGGAGGAGTACCTCGCGACCGCCGAGCTCAAGCCCATCACCCGACGGACGATCACCGATCCGGCGAGGCTGCGGAGCACGCTGGCGCGGATCCGTTCGCAGGGTTTCGCCGTGGTGGACCAGGAACTGGAGGAGGGACTGCGGTCGATGGCGGTCCCGCTGCACGACCCGAGCGGAACGGTCGTCGCCGCGATGAACGTCTCGGCCCGCGCCAGCCGGGGCAGCGCCGACACGATTCGCCGCGAGCTGCTCCCGCCGCTGCAGGCCGCCGCCCGCAAGGTGGAGGCTGACCTCGGTGCCCGCCCTGGTGGATGAGGGGACCCTTCAACCAGCCCCTCATCCGCACTGGAACGGGGGTTGCTTCACGGGTGGGAGGTTAGGCTAACCTTACCGGGTGCACGATGCCGGAGAGCAACACCCGCGCGCCACCACCGCCGGGTTGCGTGGGGTGGACCTCCACCTCGGCTACCACGGACACCAGGTCGTCGACGGTGCCTCCATCCGCCTGCACGCCGGCGAGGTCACCGCACTTGTCGGGCCCAATGGCAGCGGCAAGTCCACGCTCCTGCGTTCGCTGGCACGCCTACACCGTCCCACGTCGGGACAGGTCCTCCTCGAGGGCGATGCCGACGCCCTCGCCCTCTCGGCCAAGGAGTTCGCCCGAAGGGTCACGCTGCTCGCCCAGACGCATCCGACTCCGACCGGAATCAGCGTGCGCGACGTCGTGGGCTACGGCCGGCACCCTTACCGCGGTCGCTGGCGTACGCACGACCCGGAAGGGCCTGCCGCCATCGCCTGGGCCATGGAGGTCACCGGCACCGCCGGCATGGCCGACCGCGCGGTCGACGAACTCTCCGGCGGTGAGCTCCAGCGCGTCTGGCTCGCCACGTCCCTCGCCCAGCAGACCGGCGTCCTGTTGCTCGACGAACCGACGACGTTTCTCGACCTGCGCTACCAGATGGAGATCCTCGACCTGCTGCGTGACCTCGCCGACGCGCACGACGTCGCCATCGGCGTGGTCCTGCACGACCTCAACCATGCCGCCGAAGTCGCCGACCACGTGGTCCTGCTGGACGACGGCAGCGTCGCCGCCAGCGGCCCACCCGGCGAGGTGCTCACCGCCGAGCAGCTCTCCCAGACCTACGGCATCCGGATCGACGTACGCATCGACCCGGACACCCACCTGCTGACCACCCAGCCGGTCGGACGGCACACCCACCGAGCCCGGACATCCGTCTGAGCATCGCGAACCACACCGAAGGACTGTCATGACATCGCGTCGTACGCCCGTCACGGGTGTTCTCATCGCGCTCGTGTCGAGCGTGTTCCTGCTCGCCAGCTGCGGGACCACCGAGGAGGCGGCCGCCCCCGGCGACCGGGCGACCCCGGCCGACAAGGCCGCACCCGTGTCCGTCACCGACTCCCGCGGCAAGAAGGTGACCCTGAAGGACGGGCCGGCGGAGCGGGTCATCGCCCTGGAGTGGAGCGAGGTCGAGGACCTCGTGACTCTCGGCGTCATGCCGGTCGGCATCGCCGACCCCAAGGGCTTCGCCACCTGGAACGCCGCCGTACAGCTCGACGACTCCGTGAAGGACGTCGGCAGCCGGGGCGAGCCGAGCGTCGACTCGATCGTCGCCCTCGAGCCCGACGTCGTGATCGTGGAGCCCGACCGCGGCGAAGCGCTCATCCGGCAGTTGGAGGAGCAGGTGCCGGTGATCGTCATCGAGGGTAGCGACGCCAGCAACAACATCGCCCAGATGAAGGGGAACTTCACCCTCATCGCCAAGGCGGTGGGCAAGGAGGACAAGGCGGCGACGGTCGTCGCGGAGTTCGACGAGGCGCTCGCCGCCGGGCGGAAGAAGCTGGCTGCGGCCGGCGTCGCGGGCGAAGGGTTCGCCATGGCCGACGGCTGGATGGAGGGCAGCTCGGTCAGCATCCGGATGTTCGGAAAGGGCTCGCTGATGTCCGACATCGCCGAGGAGCTCGGCCTCGAGAACCAGTGGAAGGCCAAGGTCGACCCGACGTGGGGTCTCGGCCAGACCGACGTCGAAGGGCTCACCGGGCTGAAGGACGTGCACTTCTTCTACAGCGCCTCCGAGGACGACGTCTTCGCCGAAGGTCTCGCGGACAACGCGATCTGGACCTCGTTGCCCTTCGTCAAGGACAAGCAGCTCTACAAGCTCGACGACGGCACGTGGACGTTCGGCGGCCCGCGGTCCTGCATCTCGTTCATCGACCAGGTAGTGAAGGCGCTCGCACCTTGACCCAGGTGGAACGCACCTCGCCGGCAGTCCCGGCAGGCCCGCCAGACGAACGGCGGCGGGCCACACCGGGCGGCGAGGCGACTGGTCCGCTGCGCCGCACCCGCGTCGCCGTCGTCGCCGTACTCGGTCTCGCCGCCGTCGCCGCGCTCAGCGTCGTCCATCTCGTCCAGGGCACGTCCGAGATCGGCGCCGGAGACCTGCTCCGGCTCGCCCTCGGGCAGGAGGACACGAACGCCTGGAACGTGCTCATCGCCTCCCGGCTGCCCCGGCTGGCCGCCGGCCTGATCGTCGGCGTGGCCCTGGGCGTCGCCGGTGCGTCCCTCCAGTCACTGGTCCGCAACACGCTCGCCTCACCGGACACCCTCGGCGTGAACGCGGGCGCCCACCTCATGGTGACCGCCGCCGCGGCGTTCGGCCTGTCGCTGCCCGTCCTCCCGGCCGGTGGGCTCGCCTTCCTCGGCGGTCTCGGCGCGGCGGGCTTCGTCCTGCTGTTGTCCGCCGGCGGTGCATCTGGCCCGGCTCGGCTGATCCTCGCCGGCTCCGCGACCGCGCTGGCCCTGGCGTCGCTCACCATGTTGTTGCTGTTGCTGTTCGAGGAGGAGACCAAAGGGCTCTTCGCCTGGGGCAGCGGATCATTGATCCAGGCGGACCTGAACGCGAGTACGCAGATGGCGCCGGTCCTGCTCGCCGGTGTCGCCGGGCTGCTGGTGCTCGGTCACCGGCTCGACATCCTCTCCCTTGGCGACGACGCCGCCTCGGTGCTCGGCGTCGGCGTACGGCGGACCCGCCTCATGGTGACCGTCCTGGCCGTGCTGCTGACGGCCGCCGCCGTGACGGTGGCGGGCCCGATCGGCTTCGTCGGCCTGTGCGCACCGGCGATCGTCCGGCTGGCCGCACCGCTCGTGCCAGGGATCCTCCGCCACCGCGTGCTCCTTCCGTTGGCGGGTGTCGCGGGCGCGCTCATCGTCATCGGCGCCGACGTCACGCTGCGGACGTTCATGGGCGGGCAGGGCGGCGTCGACATCCCGACCGGTGTCATCACCAGCATGGTCGGGGCCGCGGTGCTCGTCGGGCTGGCCCGCCGGCACCGCGACTCCGGGCCGACCAGGCAGCCGCCGGCCGCACGGACGAAGGCCGGGCGCAGCCGGGTGCGGTTCTGGGTGGTGTTGGGCACTGGCCTGGCCGCGGCGGTCGGAGCCATCGTGGCCGGTGCGCTGCTCGGCGACACGCTGCTCCTCACCGGCGACATCGGCAACTGGCTCGCCGGTGTGGCCGGTCCGAAGACCAGCTTCGTCCTCGACACCCGACTTCCGCGGGTCGCTGCGGCCGTGCTGGCTGGTGTCGCCCTGGCGATCGCGGGCGTGACCGTCCAGGGTGTCTGCCGCAACCCTCTCGCCGAACCGGGCATCCTCGGCATCACGGCGGGTGCCGGCGTGGGTGCCGTGACCCTGCTGACCCTCGCGCCCCTGGCCGGCATCTGGCTGATGTCGGCGGCTGCGGGTGCGGGAGCGGTGGTGGCGTTCGCTCTCGTCTACGCACTGGCCTGGCGCACCGGGCTGAACTCCGACCGGCTCGTCCTCATCGGCGTCGGCGTCTCGGCCGGCTTCGCCGCTCTCACCACGTTCATCATCGTCGCGACCGATCCGTGGAACACGTCGAAGGCGCTGATCTGGCTGTCCGGTTCGACCTACGGACGGACCTTCCCGCAGGTGCTGCCCCTCGTCATCGCGCTGGTGGTCCTGACGCCGTTGGTGTGTGTCGTCCGCAGGGACCTGGACCTCATGGCGCTCGACGACGACACGCCCCGCGTTCTCGGCGTACGGCTGGAACGCACCCGGCTGATCGCCCTCGCCGGCTCGGCCATCCTCACCTCGACCGCGGTGTCGGCGGTCGGCGTGGTGGGCTTCGTCGGCCTCGTCGCGCCGCACGCCGCCCGGGCGCTGGTCGGCGGCAGGCACGCCCGGGTGATCCCGGTCGCGGCCGTGCTCGGCGCGCTGCTGGTCAGCCTCGCCGACACGATCGGGCGGTTCGTGATCGCCCCCGCGCAGATACCGGCCGGGTTGCTCACCGCGCTGATCGGTACGCCGTACTTCGTCTGGCTGCTCTGGCGCTCCCGCGCCTGAGTCCAGAGCCTCCCTCGCCCCCAACGCGAGCACGGTGCGTAGCCGGTCGGCGTACTCACCCGCGATCCGAGTAGTCCGACTCATGCGACCACCCGCCCACAACGACCAGGCTCGACACCCGTAGGTCTCTGCCCACTCTCGCAACGGAGACACGCTCATGGGTGCTCATGGCAAGCGGCGTGCGCCGAAGCCACGCAACGGCTGGAGGATCTCCAGGATGGTCGTCGCCAGCCTGATCGTGCTCGGCGGCCTGGTGTTCATCGGTGCGCTGATTCTCAGCGTGATCGTTTTCACCGACTTCGGGAGTAGCTGACGGCCCTGTGGCTACCCGGCCGCGCCCTCGTCCCGAGACGCTGTCGGCGAATCCGGAAGCGGAGTCGACAGCGCCTCGAGGCGCCGGCTGAGGCGTACTCTCCACACTCCCTTGCCGACCAGTCGCGCAGGAATCCGGCGCAGCACGGGGATCCGTCCGGCCAACGCGAGCGCGCGCGGCATCCGCACGGTGCCTCCCTCCTGGGCCGTCCTGTCCCGGGTTGCTCCGTCCTGGGCGGTCCCGGCGCGCAGCACGGGAGTCTGGAGCCGGTTCTGGATCGCCGACTGGAACGCCTGGACGATCCGGACCGGGATGGCGCGCCGGCGTTGGACCGAGCGGAGATGGTGTACGGAGACCCGGCCGTACCGCAGCGGCTCGACCAGGACGTTGGCCGCCACCACGGCGTCCTGGATGGCGAGGTTGATGCCCACGCCGGCGACCGGGGTCATGGCGTGCGCGGCGTCGCCGATGCAGAGCAGTCCGGGACGGTACCACCGGGGCAGCCGGTTGGACCGGATCGAGAGGGTCTTCACCTGGTCCCAGTCGGCGAGCTCGCCCACCCGGTCGGCGACCTCGGGCACAAGTCGCGCCAACGACCGGCGGAACGCCTCCAGCCCGGCGGCGCGGACCCTCTCCTGCGTGCCCTTGAGGATCAGGTAACCCACCTGCCAGTACGTGAACCGGTTGAGCAGGACGACGAACTCACCGGCGCCGATGCGTACCGACAGACCTTCCGGGTCGTCCTCTCGGCGGGAGATCCGGAACCACAACACGTCGAGAGGCGCGGAGTTGTCCTTCGGCCGCAACCCGGCGGCGGCCCGCAGCGTCGAGTCGCGCCCGTCGGCAGCCACGGTGAGCTCGGCGCGTACCTCGTGGTGGCCGCCGTCAGCAACCCGGTAACGCACCCCCATGACGCGGCCGCCGGCCTCCAGCAGACCCTCGACCTCGGCCTCCATCAGCAGCCGGAAGTGCGGATAGCGCCGGGCCTCCGCCGTGATCAGGTCGAGAAAGTCCCACTGTGGTACGAACATGATGTACGGAAAGGGCGTCCGCAGCTGCGTCAGGTCGACCACCTGCGCCTCCTCGCCCCCCGCCCGCACGGTTGCGGTGGAGACCTTCGAGTGCGGCAGCGCGTGCACCTTCTCGGCGAGTCCCAGCTGGTCCATCAGCTCCAGCGTCGACGGGTGCAGGGTGTCGCCCCGGAAGTCCCGCAGGAAGTCGGCATGCTTCTCGAGCACGACGACGTCGACGCCTGCCCGGGCGAGCAACAGGCCGAGCATCGCGCCGGCCGGCCCACATCCGGCAATACAGCAGCTCACCCGCGAGGACTGCCCAGTACTGGCGTACGCAAACGTTCCAGCCCAACGTCGGTGGGTATGGGACCGGGCGGGGGTGAGGCGATGCACGCCGTGGTGCTCAACTGCACGCTCAAGCCGTCTCCGCAGCCGTCCAACACCGCGTTGCTCGCCCAGGTCGTCGTCGACGAGCTCGAACGCCTCTGCGTCAGCGTGGAGGTCGTCAAGGTCGTCGACCTGCGGATCCCGCCCGGCGTCGAGACGGACCTGGGCGAGGGCGACGACTGGCCACGCCTGCACGGTCTGTTGCTGCGGTCGGCGATCCTCGTCATCGCGAGCCCGACGTGGCTCGGCCGACCGTCGTCGATCGCCCAACGGGTCCTCGAACGCATGGACGCGATGCTGTCCGAGACCGACTCCGAGGGCCGGCCGGTCGCGTACAACCGGGTCGCCGGGGTCGTCGTCACCGGCAACGAGGACGGTGCACACCACGTGATCAGCGAGATCGCGGGTGCTCTCGTGGACCTCGGTTACACGGTGCCCGGCCAGGCGTGGACCTACTGGAACGCGGGACCGGGGCCTGGTCCGTCGTACGCCGACACCGCGCACGGGCACGCCTGGTCGGAGCGGACGGGACGCACGATGGCGCGCAACCTGCACGCCGTCGCCCAGGCGATGTCGGGAGCGCCGATGTCCGCACCGCCGAGCGAGTGAGGGCCGATCGTCGCCGTAAGCGGGAGAGGACGCAGCTGCATTCGGTGCTGTCCGGTCGGACGAACAAGGACTTCGAAGACGACTGAAGGCCCACCCCAGCCTGCTCATTCGGGTTGGCAGTGCGGGCACCAGACGGTGGTGCGGCCGCCCACTCTGCTTCGGCGAAGCGGGGTGCCGCAGCGCGGGCACGGGGCGTCCTCGTCGTCGCGCCAGCCGGTGAGCCACCGGGCGTAGCCGGGGACGCGGCCGCGATCGATCGACTGCCGCAGGACGTTCCGCATCTGGCGGTACAGGCGGTGGCGGTCGGCACCCGTCAGGTCGCTCGTCGACCGGCGCGGCTGCAGGCGGGCCCGCCAGAGGATCTCGTCGACCAGCAGGTTGCCGAGACCGGCGAGCACGGCCTGGTCCATGAGGGCGGGCTTGAGTTGCCGGCGTAGCCCTGCCAGGGCTTGGTCGAAGTCCTCGGCCGTTACCGTCCACGCGTCGGGCCCGAGCCGCGACAGGAGCGGGGCGAGCGCGTCGTCGGCCTGGACGAGTCGGATGCCGTGCAACTTGCGGAGGTCGCGATAGCGCAGTTCACCTTCGGCGAAGCAGAAGACGACCCGGTCGTCGCGATGGCGCGGCTCGTCGTGGATTCGGCCGGTCCAGACGAGACCGCCGGTCATGCCGAAGTGGAAGATCACGGTGGGATCGCGCGAGCGGTGCCTCTGGCCGGGCGTTCGCAGCGGCGCCATCAGCCATTTGCCGCGCCGGTCCGGGTGCGCGAACATCCGCCCGCGCGTCGCGCCGTCAAGTGCTGGGGGGTTCGTGTCGCGGAGTACGCCAGGATCCTCGACCGTGACGGCCTGGATCCGGCGCCCGGTCGCGTGCTCGGCCAGAATTCTCCGGAACCCCTCGACATCAGGAAGCTCAGGCACTCCTCAAGCCTTCCACCCCCGCGCCGTCCTGCGCCGCACACAAGGGACCTCCGGGATGCCGACAACACCCGGGGCTTGTCGTCCCGGAGGCCCAGTGGCGTCAGGAGTCAGAACCAGTAGCGCCGGCCTCCCACCGGACGGCCAACCGCGCCGAGGATCCAGAAGATGACGCCGATGACGAGCAAGATCACTCCGATGGTCCACAGAATGGAGATTCCGAGGACGAACCCGAGGACCAGCAAGATGATACCGAGAATGATCACCGCACACCCCTTATGCGTTGGGGACGGGCCTCCGGGCTCTCGAGGCCCCGAAAACCACGTTAGGTGTTCTGCGGGTTCCCCGGGCGCGTTTGAGCTATACATAAACCTTCCTGGTAACAGGAAACGCCCAGGACTCGGCACTGCCGACGCATCAACCAGGACGAGCATCGGCAACTCCGACGTTCTTCCCGTCGTCGCCCTTATACCTTTTTCGACGCACGGATCAGCAGGGCCGCGCGTTCGGCGACCCGCTCGCGGAGCTCAGGTGGGTCGAGGATCTCGAAGTCGCCGGGAATCCGGCACACGAAGTCGACGAGCGGCGCCCATTCGACGGACCCGACCCGCAGGATCGACGTCTCCTCGTCACCGCGCTCGACGACACCGATGCTCGCCGGAAAGCACCGCACGGCCGTGTCGTAGTCGGAGTGCAGCAGGATCCGGGCCTCGATGTCGTACGGCGCGATCCCCGTCCCCTCGGCAACATGCGCAACGGGATCAGGCGGATCGTCGAACGTGTAGTGGTGCCCGGTGAGCGACGGCCCGGCCACCCGGTCGATCCGGAACGTCCGCCACGCGTCACGGTCACGGTCACGCGCGACGAGGTACCACCGGCGACCGGTGTGCACGATCCGGTACGGCTCCACCGAGCGCTGCGTCGCGCGGCCCTGATGGTCGGAGTAGGTGAACCGCAGACCTTCGCCCCGACGGCACCCGGTCGCCACCACGCTGAGGACGTCCGGGTCGACAATCGGAACCTGCGGCCCAGGAAGCCGGATCGTGCTTGCCTGCAAGGCCTTCACCCGTTCGCGCAGGCGTACCGGCAGGACACCTTCGAGTTTCGCCAGTGCCGCCGCCGCTGCTTCGTCGACGCCGGAGATGGTGGTCGCGGTGGTGCTGCGCAGTCCCACCACGATCGCCACCGCTTCGTCGTCGTCGAGCAGCAGTGGCGGTAGCCGTCCCCCGGCGCCCAGCCGGTAGCCACCACCGACGCCCGGGTCGGCATCGACCGGATAGCCGAGTGAGCGCAGCCGGGCTACGTCGCGGCGGAGCGTGCGGGTGGTCACCCCGACTCTGGCGGCGAGTTCCTCGCCGGGCCAGTGCGGGCGAACCTGTAGCAACGACAGGAGCCGCAGGAGTCGCTCAGCGGTGTCCATGCTCGACTTGCTCGACCTGCTCGACCTGCTCGACTCTGACCACGGCGTTGTAGTCCGGGATCCTCGCCTGGGGCGAGCGTCGGGACCGGTCGAGCAGCACCTCGCCTTCCGGCCAGTGCACCTGGAGGTTGCCAAGAGCGATGGGCGCCCGGAGCACCCGGCCGGAGAGGGTACCGGCGTCGCTGCGCAGCACGATCGGATCGCCGTCGGAAACTCCGAGCCGGTCGGCGTCGTCGGGATTCATCAGGACCGCTTCGCGCTCGGCGCCGGTGAGGGCGTCCCTGCGTTCCTGCACCATGCTGTTGAACTGCTTGCCACGCCGGGTGGCGACGACGAACGTGCCATCCGGCCGGGACAGGTCGGGCAACCCGACCGTGGAGAAGTGTGCGCGACCATCGTCGGTCGGGAACTTCCAGTCCGCACACAGGTGCGGACCGCCGTACTGGACCGCGTCGCCGAAGGCGTTCAGCTTCTCTATCCCCGCGTAGAGCGGTACCGCGGCGGCGATCTGCCGCCGGATGGCAGGTGTTCCGTCGAAACGGACCGCATCGGCGATCTCCGGACGGGTCCGCGCGGCCAACTCGCCGAAGATGCGGTACTCCGGCCACGCCTCCTCGATCCGCGGACCGCGGATCTCCGGGGAGAAGATGATGCGTCGTTCGGTAGACGTCTCGGTGACTCCGCCGACCATCTCGTACCTCGTCTGGGCTGGCAGCACCAGCACGGTCTCGGCCGGGTCGACCAGCATCTGGCTCGACAGGCAGATGTCGATGTGGATCCGCAGCGGAATGCGCGCAAGCGCTTCGTGACAGTAGTCCGGGTCGGGCAGCACCTCGAGGAAGTTGCCACCTGAGCTGATCAGCACGTCCAACTCGCGCCGGTGGGCGGCGTCGATCATGTCCGTCGCTGTCAAGCCAGGCTTGCTCGGGACTTCGAAACCCCACAGGTCGGAGAACTTCGCCGCCGCCTCAGCAGTGATCGGCTCTCCGCCCGGCAGGACCGTGGAGTACGCACCCATCTCGGCGCCACCCTGTACGCCGGAGTGCCCCCGGATCGGCATCAGGCCACACTTGTCCCGGCCGACGAATCCCTTCGTCAGGCCGAGGTTGATGAGTGCGCGTACGTTGTCCTCGCCGTGTTCGTGCTGGGTGACGCCCATGCTCCACACGAAGACGGCCGTCTCGGCATGGTGCAGCATCTCCGCGAGCGCGCGCATCTCCGCACGTGACGTGCCCGCCGTGGCTTCGAGGTCCTCCCAGGACTGGCCGTCCAGCGTCGCCACCAGGTCGGCGTAGCCCGTCGTGTGGTGGTCGACGAAGTTCCGGTCGATCCAGGAGTTGTCGATCATGTGCTTGGCGACACCGTTGAGAAAGCCGATGTCGCCGCCGACATTGATACCGAAGAACCGGTCGGTGATCTTGGTGCCGAAGACCGCGCTCTCGATGTTGGACGGCACCCAGTAGCGTTCCATGCCGGGTTCACGGTAGGGATTGATGCACACGATCCGGGTGCCGGCCTTCTTCGCGTGGTAGAGGTACTTCATCGCGACCGGCTGGTTGTTCGCGACATTGGATCCGACGAAGACGATCAGATCACTGCCGATCCAGTCGGAGTACGAACAGGTGGTGGCCGCGACACCGAGCGCCTCCTTGAGGCCGAACGTGCTCGGCGAGTGGCAGATCCGGGCCGCATTGTCGATGGAGTTGCCGCCGAGCGCCCGGATCGCCTTCTGGGCGGCGAAGTAGTTCTCGTTCGGCGTCCCGCGGCTCGTCAGGTAGGCGCCGAACCTGTCCGGGTTGGTGTCGCGGAGCTTGCCGGCCGCGAGGTCGAGCGCTTCGTCCCAGGAGATCCGGCTGAACCCGGGATCGCCCTGACGGCGGATCAGCGGGAACGGAATCCTGCCGAGCTCGCGCAGCCGGGCGCTCCGCATCCCGCCCAGCGCACCGGCGTCGGCGACGGTGGCCGCATCGAACGCCGGCATGGTGTTGAGCCGGAGCAGCCGGAGCCGGACGTTGCACAGATGGACCTCGCGCATCGTCCAGTCACGGATCCCCTTGGTGCCGAGGGCACAGCCGTCACAGGTGCCCTCACGCAGGATGCGCCACGCATAGCCCAGCTGGTCGCGGTTGTCCCCGATCGCCTTGGTGATCTCCCGGTAGTTGTTGGGCCGCCCTTCACCGATGCCCAACGGCTTCAGGCTGGCCCAGTTGGCGGGATCGATCCACTTCTCGCGCCTACGCATCGGCACTCCTCGGGCCTGGCGGCGGGAACATCGCCCTCCGAGGGTAGCTGGCCTCAGGTCGCGAACAGGCCCGGGGATCTTCGCGAGGAACGCGTACAGCCCGGCGCCCAGCAGCCCGGTCACGATGACGAACGCCGTGGTGTAGCGGTCCGGTCAATCGGGTGAGGTCGCGCATGAGCGACATTTGCCCCATGAGCCGGGTTTGTCGCGCCTCGGCCCGATCTCGCAGGTGGGGATTCGCCTGCATCGTGGTCGCGTTCGGAGATACCCGTGCCCACAAGCCAGCCAAGCGGGCGAAGGTCCCCCACAAATCCCCCCGCTCGCCTCTTCACTTGATCCGTCCCGTGCGGTGCCCTGAAGAGGCGAGGTGGTGCCGGATGGTGCCCAGATGCCTTGTGCGCCAAGCCAGGAGGAGAGGCGGTCGCAGTGACATCGTTGTCGAAACATGGATCGACACGTGGGAGTGGACTGTTCTCGCGGGTCGAGGAGGAGCTTCGCCCGAAGCCATTTCTCAGGCAGTTCACCGGCAGGCAGGCCATTCGCGTGGAGGACTACAGCGACGAGGGACAGTACGTACTGCGGGCGGAGTTGCCTGGTATCGATCCCACGAAGGACGTCGACATCTCGGTGGCGAACGGCACCCTGACCATGCGGGTCGAACGTCGCGAGGTGAAAAAGGACGTGAACCGCTCGGAGTTCCGCTACGGCACGTTCCAACGCTCCGTCCAACTTCCCCGTGGAGCTGACGAGGAAGACGTGCGGGCGACGTATGACAACGGGATTCTCGAGGTCCGCGTGGGCGTGAGAGACGGCGAAGAGCAAGCGCCGGCAAGACACATCCCGATCAGCAGAGGGTGATCCGAAGGGGGTCCTCATGACAAAGGCACGCGACATCATGCACGTCGGCGTCGAATGTGTCGGGGAGCACGAGACGCTGGACAACGCGGCGCGCCGAATGCGTGACCTCGACGTCGGCGCTCTCCCGATCTGCGGTGAAGACGATCGACTGCAAGGAATTCTCACCGACCGCGACATCGTGCTGAAGTGTGTCGCCACCGGTGGCAACCCGGCCGACATGACCGCGGGCGAACTCGCGCAGGGCACTCCGCACACGATCGACGCCGAAAGCGACGTCGATCAGGTGCTCCACCTCATGGAGGAACACCGGGTCCGCCGGGTGCCCGTCCTGGAGAACCGCCGGCTGGTCGGGATGATCGCCGAGGCGGACCTGGGGCGGAATCTTCCAGAGGACAGGGTCGGTCACTTCGTCGAGGCCATCTGCGCCGACGCGTAGCGGCGCGATCGTGGCGCCGTCCACCAGGAGGAACCATGACCGAGGCCGCCATGCCCGGACCGCGTGAGGGTGAGACCCTCACCGGCGCAGCCAACGACCTTCTCGGCCGGCGACGCGTTCGGGACGTGATGACCTCGCGCGTCCTGGCAGTCGTCGCGTCGACGGAGGTCGACGCGGCCCTGCAGTTGATGGTCGGCGCCGGCGTCCACCATCTCCCGGTGATGGACAAGGGACGCTGCATCGGTCTGCTGCACGAGACCGACGTCGTGTGGCGGCTGGCTGCCTGGTCGCTGCACGGCCGGCCACCTGCAGCGGGCGACGTCGCCCGCAAGCCCGCGCCGGCGGTGTCGGTCGACCGGACCGTGAGCGAGGCGGCGGCGGAGATGTTTCACCGGTGTGGCGACGCCGTCGTCGTCAATGACGGGGATCAGATCGTCGGAATCCTCACCACGGACGACCTGCTGTCCGTCCTGGCACAGGAGCCCGCCGACTCCGAGCAATGAGCTGGACCCCACCCGACCGACCGGACGGTCCTATGCCGCGAGGATGTGTGCCCAGGTTTGGGTGAACCACAGCGCACCGTCGACGAGTACCGGGCGCATGCCGGTCGCCGGCCCGCCCGCGAGTTCGGCGGCGAACTCCTCCTCGATCCGCGCCACCGCGGCGCGCGGCGTCCCGGCCTGCTCCACCCACTGCCGCAACGGCCGGCGGACGTCGAGAACCTCGCTCCTGTTGACCTTTCGACCGTGTGCGGCCAACAGCCCGGCGATCGCGTCGACGGTGAGCATCGTGCCGTGGGAGGGGTCGCGGAGCCGCTCGATCCGGTCCGGGTCGCCGGGGACGTCCGGGCGACGCACCATGTCCGCGACCATCACCCGGCCGTCCGGTGCGGGGCGGCAGACCCGCGCCAGTTCGGCGACCAGCAGGGCGGGGGCCGCGACCTGGTGCAGCGAGAACCGCGTGACCACCAAGGTGAACGACGCGTCGACGAACGGCAGCGCCATCGCGTCGCCTTCCTGGAACACGATGTGGGACAGCCCTTCGGCATCGGCCTGCCGCTTGCCGGTCGTCAGCATCTCCGGGGTGATGTCGACCGCGCTCACCTGCCGGACCACCGGTGCCAGCGCCCTGGCCACCAGCCCGGTCCCACACGCGACGTCGACACAGATGTCGGCCGCCACCGGGGCCGCGAACTCCACCAGTTCACGCAGTCGGGACGTGAACGCCGTGTTCAGGTCTGCGTCTTCGAAGGTCGACGCCTGTCGGGCGAACTCCTGCTGCACCCGCCGGGTGTGGTCGTCCATGCCGAGACCCTATTCGACCGGATACCTGGAATTCGATCAGAGCCAGCCGGGCACGACGAAGATGAGCCACGTCGTGAGCGGGACGACGATCACCATGCTGAAACCCCAGCGCATCAGGCGCTTGTAGACGTAGTCCCGATGCTCCTCCGGCGTGTTCGCGACCGTCAGGGCGCCGCTGGTCGAGAACGGACTCGAGTCGACGACGGACGACGAGATTGCCAGCGCGGTGATCAGGCCGACCGCCCCGATGGAGCTGTCGCCGGTGAGGAACGGCACGGCGAGCGGGATCAGCGCACCGAGGATGCCGGTCGTCGACGCGAAGGCCGACACCGCACCGCCGATGAGGCAGATGATCAGCGCGGCCAGCAACGGAGCGCCGATCGTCGCCACCTCCTCGCCGAGCCACGTGATGGTGCCGATCGTCTCGAGAAGACTGACGTACAACACGATCCCGCACACCAACAGGACGGTCGGCCACGCGACCTGGCTGACGGCGTTCCTGGCCGAGTCGGGCGAGAGGAGCGTGAGGATCGCGGCGACGGTGATGGCGAGCATGCCGACGTCGAGGCTGAAGAACAACGCGCCGATAGCGAGGATGGCGAGGCCGACCAGCGTGAGCGCGCGGTCCCGGTCGAGCCCGATGTCCGCCGGCACTTCGTGTGTCTGCTGCGTACGTCCTGAGGTGAGGGTCGCCGTTGTGCCCGGCTCGCCGGCTGGCGCCGAGTGGCCACCGGCACCCGCCTCGGCGGGCGCGTCAGCCTCGGTGGCGCTGGGGTCGACGCGCCGGCCGAGCAGCTCACGACCGCCCCAGAAGAAGAACACGAACACGCTGATCGCGAGGTTGAAGAAGAACGACGCGAGGAAGAGCAGCGTGGGGTTGCCCGGCAGACCCGCCTTGTCGACAACGCCGTTCGTGATGCCGCCGAAGATGCTGATGGGTGAGAACCCGCCCGCGCTCGCGCCGTTGATGATGAGCAGGCCCATCAGGATCGGGTTGATCCTGTAGCGGACGGCGAACCCCATCCCGATGGGCGCGATGATCGCGACGGACGCCGGTACGACGGCGCCGATCGCGGTGAGGCAGGCCGTGATCCCGAACATCACCCATGGGATCAACCCCACGCGGCCACCGACCGCGCGGATGGACGCCTGGATCATCCAGTCCACGGTGCCGTTGCCCTTCGCGATGGCGAAGAGGAACGTGACGCCGACGAGGATCACGAACAGGTCGCCGGGGAAGCCGGCGAACACCGCGTCGGTCTTCTCCTCGAGGTCGGCGCCTTCGAGCACGACGATGCCGAGGAGGAACGCGGCGACGATGGCGAGGGCGCCGAGGTTGATCGGCCGTACGGTCGCGATCACGAAGATGACGGCGAGGATGAGGATCGAGATGAGTTCGACAGACATGTGAACCTCTCGGATCGGCAGTCGCGAGCAGTCGGGGGTAGCTCGCGGCGGCGAGCGTGCTTGTCCAGAATGCGAAATTCGACTTCCGTTCCGGGGAGTATGTTCTATCTCATATCGACCGTCAAGGGAGGATCCTCACGATGCCGACCGGTCGCCACTTCCTGCAGATCCCGGGTCCCACGAACACACCGGAGCGGGTGCTGCGGGCCATGTCGGCCCCGACCATCGACCACCGCGGTCCGGAGTTCGCCGCGTTGGGTACGGAGGTGCTGTCCAGCCTCGGCCCGGTCTTCGGTACGACGCAGCCGGTCGTCATCTTCCCGTCCTCCGGGACCGGCGCCTGGGAAGCCGCACTCGTCAACACGCTGAGCCCGGGCGACACCGTGCTGGGTTTCGAGACCGGTCACTTCGCGACGCTGTGGAAGGACATGGCACGCGACCTCGGCCTGGCCGTCGACTTCGTACCCGGCGACTGGCGGCACGGTGTCGACCCGGCGATCGTGGCCGAGAAGCTGTCAGCCGACACCGGCCACGAGATCAAGGCCGTCCTCGTCGTCCACAACGAGACGTCGACGGGTGTGACCAGCCGGGTCGCAGAGATCCGGCAGGCGATCGACGCGGCTCGGCATCCCGCCCTGCTGCTCGTCGACACCATCTCCTCGCTCGGGTCGATCGAGTACCACCACGACGCGTGGGGCGTCGACGTCACGATCGCCGGTTCGCAGAAGGGCCTCATGCTGCCGCCAGGCCTTGGCTTCAACGCGGTGAGCGAGAAGGCACTCGCGGCCTCGGCCTCCGCCGGGTTGGCCAGGTCGTACTGGAACTGGCGGCCCATCCTCGAAGCCAACCGGCGCGGCTTCTTCTCCTACACGCCCGCCACCCATCTCCTCTACGGGCTGCGCGAGGCGCTGCGGATGCTTGCCGAGGAAGGGCTTCCCGAGGTGTACGCACGACACCAGCGGCACGCTTCGGCGACGCGAGCGGCCGTGCGGGCCTGGGGTCTCGAAGTGCTGTGCGCGGACGAACGCGAGCACTCCGGCGCACTCACCGCGGTCCTCGTGCCGCAGGACCACGACGCCGACAAGATCCGGTCGGTCATCCTCGACCGCTACGACATGTCGCTCGGCGCCGGCCTCGGAGGGCTGGCCGGCAAGGTGTTCCGGATCGGGCACCTCGGCCACTTCAACGACCTCATGCTCGCCGGAACCCTTGCGGGCGTGCAGATGGGGCTGGTCGCGGCGGGCGTACCGATCGATCCGTCCGGCATCAACGCCGCCCTCACCCGGCTGCAACAGCCATGACGGCTGCCGCCCGGGGCCCGGCCGGAGACTCGGGCCGAAATCTGGCGCCAAACCTGGCAGCGGACCTGCCGCGTGAGCTCGCCGTGCGGCTCCGGCGCGACCTGGACGGCGAGGTGCGCGACGACGACTACACCAGGGCGCTCTACTCCCGCGACGCGAGCATGTACGCCATCACCCCGCTGTGCGTCGCCTTCCCGCGGCACGCGGGCGACGTGGCCGCTACGGTCGCGGTCGCGCGGACCTACGACGTGCCGGTGCTCCCGCGCGGTGCCGGCACGAGCCTGGCGGGGCAGACGGTGGGGCCGGGGCTGGTGCTGGATCTGTCGCGGCACATGACCCGCATCGTCGGCCTGGACGCCGAGGCCCGCGTCGCCCGCGTGCAGCCGGGCGTCGTGCAGGACCAGCTGAACCGGGCCGCCGCCGCGCATGGCCTGATGTTCGGGCCCGACACGTCGACCAGCAACCGCGCAACGCTGGGCGGGATGATCGGCAACAACTCGGCCGGCAGCGGATCCGTGCGCTACGGCATGACGATCGACCACGTCCGCGAACTCTCGGTTGTGCTCTCCGACGCGTCGACGGCACACTTCGCGCCGATGGACGAGCCGCACCGTGCCCGTCAAGCACGTCTTGACACGCTCGAGGGCAGCCTCTGTCGGGAGCTGCCACCGCTGCTGTCCGCGCACGAGTCCGCGATCGCGCGCGACTTCCCGGCGTACTGGCGACGCGCCGGCGGTTACCGGCTGGACCGGCTGGCGGCCGGACTCGCTTTGACGCCGCCGGCGTTCGATCTGGCGAAGTTCGTCGTCGGGTCGGAAGGCACGCTCGTCATCGCGACCGAAGCGCTGGTCGACCTCGTGCCGAAACCACGCCGCACGGTCATCGCCGTCGGCCACTTCGCCTCGACCATCGCCGCCGTCGAGGCGACCGAGGACGCGATGGCGTGTGACCCGTCGGCTGTCGAGCTGATGGACCGCACGATCCTCGACCTGTCGCGGGCGCAGATCGAGTACGCCGATCTCGCCACGATTCTGGTCGGCGATCCGGCGGCGCTGCTCTTCGTGTCGTTCACGGGTGATGACGAGGAGGAGCTGCTCGGCCAGCTCGACCGGCTCACCGCGCGGTGGTCGAGGCACGGCCACGGCTACCACACACTGCGTGCGGAAACCCCTGCCCAGCAGGGCGCGCTGCTCAAGGTCCGCAAGTCCAGCCTCGGCCTGCTGATGGCCGCCGGCAGCGGAACCCGACGTCCGCTGGCGTTCGTCGAGGACACGGCCGTGGCGCCCGAACACCTCGCTGCCTACACGAGGCGGTTCGCGGACATCCTTGACAAGCACGGCTTGACAGCCGGCTTCTACGGGCACTGCTCGGTGGGGTGCCTGCACATCCGGCCGTTCGTCGACGTACGCCTCCCCGAGCAGGTCGAGGCGATGCGCGCGGTCGCGGAGGAGGTGAAGGACCTCGTCCGCGAGTACGGCGGCGTCAACTCCAGCGAGCACGGCGACGGTCTCGCGCGCAGCGAGTTCAACCGCGAGCTCTACGGCGACGAGCTGTACGCCGCGATGCGTACGGTCAAAGGGCTCTTCGACCCGGACAACCGGATGAACCCGGGCAAGATCGTCGACGCCCCGGCGATGACCGAGCACCTGCGCGACGCCGCGTTGCCGCCGGCACCGACCGTCAAGACCCGCTTGACGTTCGACGTGGTGGGCGGCGGGATGCGGGACGCGGCCGACCGGTGCATGAACATCGGCCTGTGTCGCAAGACCGACGCCGGAACGATGTGCCCGTCCTACGTCGCGACCCGAGAGGAGGAGCACGCGACCCGCGGCCGGGCCAACGCGCTCGTCACGGCCCTCTCCGAGCCCGACCCCGTGCAGGCGCTCGGCGACGAACGCCTACACGAGATCCTCGACCTGTGCCTCATGTGCAAGGCCTGCAAGAGCGAATGCCCGCTCGGCGTCGACATGGCCGCGCTGAAGGCCGAGGCGGTCGCCCACCACCACGACCTGCATGGCACCCCCCTGCGTTCGCGGATCTTCGGTGCGATCCGCACGCTCAACCGGCTCGGTTCCGCGACAGCGCCGGTGTCCAACCTGGTGAGCCGGATCCGCCCGTTGCGCCACCTGCTGGAGCGCACGCTCGGTATCACCGCGCGCCGCCCGCTTCCGTCGTACGACCGGCCATCCCTGGTCCGTTGGTTCCGCGGGCACGCCAGGCAAGGACCGGTTGACGCCGGACGGGGCGAGGTGACGCTGCTCGCCGACTCGTTCACCACCTACACCGAGCCGGCGATCGGACGGGCCGCGGTCGAGCTGCTCGAGCACGCGGGTTTCGTCGTCCGCCTGGAAGACAAGGGCTGCTGCGGCCGGGCCAGCTACTCCAAGGGCATGCTGGACGACGCGAAGCGGAAGGCCGCCGCCCTGGCGGAACAGCTCGCGACCACCAGCGCACCCGGCTCCCCGATTGTCGGGTGCGAACCGTCCTGCATTCTGACGCTGCGCGACGAACACCGCAAACTCCTCCCCGACGACCCTCACGTGGCCGACGTCGCTGGCCGGGTCCGCCAGGTCGAGGAGCTGCTGGTCGAAGCGATCGACTCCGGTGCACTGCGGCTCGGCGACTCGTGGCTCGCCGGCCGGCGGATCCTCTACCACGGCCACTGCCACCAGAAGGCCGAGGTGGGTACGACGGCGACGATCACCCTGCTGCGGCGAGTTCCCGGCGTCGAGGTGGTCGAGCTGGACGCCGGCTGCTGCGGGATGGCGGGCTCCTTCGGGTTCGAGTCCGAGCACTACGACCTGTCGATGACGGTGGGCAGCGACCGGCTGTTTCCCGCGATCGAGGCCGAGGCCGACCAGACCGTTGTCGCGGCAACCGGCGTGTCGTGCCGGCAACAGATCAGGCACGGCACCGACCGCGCGGCCTGGCACCCGCTCGAGCTCGTCCGTGCGGCCGTCCAGTAGCCGGCAACATGCACGTTTCACCCACCGCACCGAACCGGGTTGTCGACAAGGCCGCCTGGGTTCACGAGCTCACCGCAGAGGTTGCGGCCGAGCACTGCCCAGTCGTTGTGGTTGGTGTAGGTGGTGTCGTTGATGCCGTCGGCCTTCGGGTGGAACCAGAGCTGGGTGAGCTGCTTTTCGTTGGCGAATGCGAGGACGGCACGCAGGTTCGAATCCACTCCTTCTTCGAAGAAGAGATCGACGCCGTTGGCCGTCCGCCACACGTTGTCGAAGTACGTCGCGATGCCGACCCGCGGGGTCTTCACCACCCGGTTGGGCAGCCGTTCGACATCGACGTACGACATCATCGTCCGCACCACCGCGCTGCTGCCCGAGGAGTATGCGATGTGGAGCCGGCCGACCGCACTCGTCGGACCTGGCGGAACCCATGCCATCGCCGGACGGTAGTTCACCGCACTCGGATGCGTGTCGAGCAGGTCGGTGTTCTCCCAGCGGCCCGAAGGGGGGTCGAGGCGCCACAGGTCGAGACGGTCGGACTCGTCCGCGAGCAGTGCGTAGATCCGGCGCTTGCCGGCCAGCGTCGCCTCCACGACTGCGGGTGAGAACCGGGAGTCGGCCGGCCGAGCCAGCGTGTCCCCGTTCGCCGCGACGAACGGCTGCGGGACCTTCCACCCGCCATGACGCGTACGCCGCTGAACGCGGTATTCGCCGCCCGGGTCGGTGTAGGCAAGGTAGACCGTCCCGCCGGATCCCAGCGCCAGCGAGGGACCGCCACGACTCGCGCTGCCGGCGAGCTTCTGCCACGGCGTCCGCCTGATGCTGCCGTTCTCCGCGATCAGCGAACGCTGCCACAGGCTGCCGTCGAGTCCGTTGGCGACGATGAGCATCTCCTCCTTGCCCGCGGTCCGGACCGTGACCGCGTCGGCCGCCGCCGCATCGGTCGGCAACGCCAGCGACTTGCCACGCGACCAGGTGCCTCCGGCGCAGTCGCCGGGAGTGGGCTTCGGGCAGTTCCAGGTCGAGTCGGAGTCGGCGTACTTCAGGTCGCCGCCCCACGGGTAGATCATCTGCAGCTTCCCGTCGAGCCGGGCGAGCGCCGGTGGCAGATACGTGTAGGTGTAGGGAATCCGCACCTTGTTCCAGCGCGTGAACTCACAACCGCCACCGCCGAGCGCGAGGTTCGCGTACGCCCGCACGGTCGTCCCCACCGGTGCGAACTCGCCGTCGCGGTTCCAGTCGACGTGGCCGCCCGCGCGGTCGACGTCGTAGCCGTAGACGCTCTCGAGCCGGTCGAAGAACCCCGCCGAGGCGCCCTTCGCGACACCGGACTCCTTCAGCGCCGCGTTGTTGAGCGCGGGTCCGTCCGTCGTCGAGCCGTCCGCGAACCCGGCCTCGCCCGAGTCGAACGCGTAGTTCATCAGGCTCGGGTAGTTGGGCTTGCAGTTGACGTCCGGTTCGGCGCCGAGCAGGCCGCCGTGGCCGAGCCCGAGTGAGTGGCCCGTCTCGTGCGGCGCCACGAAGGAGCTGTTGAAGTTGTACGACGCGGTGAGGCCGAAGCCGGTCTGGCCGCCGCCGGTCCCGTAGCCCAGGGCGTACCGGAAGATTCCCCGGCGCGTCGGCTTCATCGCGGTCTTCCAGGCGTTCGATGCCTTGACTCCGACGTACGACCCGTCGACCTGGATCGCGTCGACCGCGGAGTAGCCACCCCAGTCGCCGTAGATCGTGGCGTCGTCGGCCGTCTCAGGCTCCTGCCCGGTGTCGAGGTGGACGGCGATACCTGTCTTGCCGTCGGGGTTACGCAGCGAGGCGGCGTGCGCGGCGCGCGCGGACGGGCTCGTGGTCAGCGCGTCACCGTACTGGTCGGCGAACTTCCGGGCGACACTCACCAGCATCCTGAGCTCGGTCTCGTCGTCGTTCTCCTGCTTCGTACGCCGCATGAAGTCGACTTCGACGAAGAGGTCCTTGTGCCGGGGGTTGGCGCCCCAGCGCGGAAGGAGGAGTCGTTCGGAAACGCCGTCGCGGGTCACCGTGCCGCCGACCGTCTCGAGGCCGTCGGAGATGCCGTCGCCGTCGGTGTCGCGCAGATCCGCGATCGACGCGCAGTCGACGCCAGGCACGGTGTCGGTTCGGGTGGCGCACGTCCCGAGAGCGACTTCCAACTCGCGGCCGAGACCGTCGCCGTCGGCGTCGGCAGCGAAGAGCGCGGCATCGTTGCGGACCAGGCGAGCGCGCTCTGTGGTGGTGCTGGTCGTGCTCGCGCCTGCGAGGACGACCGAGCGACTGCCGAGCGGTGCGTCCAGGACGAGCTCCGCGCCGGCAGCGCCGACGTCCCTCCGCTCGATGGTGCGTCCGTCGCGACCCAACAGGTAGAGCCGGTGCGCGGTGGACCTCACTCCCGGCAGCGGAACGCTGGTGATCTTCTCCCCACCACGAAGACTGGCGAGATAGGTCGGCGACCACCGACTGAACGTGACCGGCCGCTCCGAACGGAACTGTCCTCTCGTCGTCACGAGGGTCCCGCTACCTGCCGTCGCGCTCGAGGCCGCCCGGAGTACGACGTAGTAGGGCGCACGCAGCGGGGCGGTGTAGGTGAGTCGAGCCGCCTGTCCCGGTCCACTGTCGTCGTCCATGGCCACCTGCCGGCCGTTACGGTCCAGCAGGTGCACCACCGGGTCGGCGCCCGAGGACAGTCCGGTCGTCTCGACCGTGACCGTCTGGCCCTTCTTCAGGACGTATCCGACCTCCGTGACGCTCGACGGCTCGACCTCCCAGACCCGCGGAGCGCCCGCGGCCTCCGACAGCGCCGCCGAGCTGGCCGTCGCTGCCGGCGCGGTCGCGGCGACGAGACCGGCGACCGCCAGTCCCCACAACCCTGCCCTGATGGAGAACATCGGACCCCCAGAACCTTCGGTCGGGGCTGCGGTCTGCAGAACCCCGGTAGCGAGCGACGTGAACCTCGGGTGGACTACGTCGGTCGCGACGTGACCGGTTCGCGGTTCCGGCAAGCCCGGCCTGAGGCCGGCGCCGGGGACTACCATGCAGGGCCCGGAGGGAGGCCGCCATGTCCAGCGCCATGACGACCGGAGGTTGCCGCGGGCCGGCCCGGTCGATGACGTACGCACTGTCCACGGCCACACACGGTCTGCTCACGCAGCGACTCGCGCTCGACGGGCAGCAGTCGTGGACGGTCGAGAACCGCGGGCCGGTCTTCACCGTCATCGTGGACGGCGTGACGATCACCGGAGACGCGCCCGGCCTCGAGGTCGGGGAACCTGAGGTGACGCCCAGCGCTGGCGGGGCGGTCGACGAGCGGATCTCCTGCCGGTGGGCCTCGGGCGAAAGCCCTGACCTGGCGATCGACTGGCACGTCCGGCGCTACCCCGGCCTGCCCGTCGTGGAGACCTGGACGAGCGTCACCAACCGTGGTGCGCAGCCCGTCACCGTGGAACGGATCGACTCGCTGGGGCTCGCCCTGGCCGGCGGCGATCTCGACCTTCTGTCGCACACGAGCGGATGGGGACTGGAGTTCGACGGCGTACGGGAGAAACTCGCCGGTTCCCGCACGCTGGGCACACTGCGCGGGCGCTCGTCGGCCGACCAGCATCCGTGGTTCGGGCTGGTCCGCGCGGCCGACGGTGCCGTGCTGTGTGGCGGGGTCGCGTGGTCCGGGAACTGGGTCGTCCGCTTCGAGCAGGCAGAGGACCCAGCGAGCTTCGTCCTCACCGGGGGGTTGCACGACACCGGGTTCGCGACGGCTCTGGACGCGGGCCAGACGGTCACCGCGCCCCCTGTCGTCCTCGCACTGGGCTACGGCGGCGATCTCGACACCGCCTCCATCGCGCTGGCCCGAGCCGCGCGGGCGCACTGGATCCCGCGCTCCGCACTCGCCGACCGGCTGCCGGTCGAGTGGAACCACTGGTGGACGTATGAAGACCACAGCATCGACGAGGCCGTCTTCACCGCCAACACCGACGCCGCCGCCGAGCTCGGTGCCGAGGTGTGCACGCTCGACGCCGGGTGGTTCGGGCCGGCGGAGGCGACCTCCCAGTGGACCGACATCCGCGGCGACTGGGACCAGGTCAACACCGTGCGCTTCCCGTCGGGCCTGCGCTCGCTCGCCGACCACGTGCACGCGCGCGGCATGAGTTTCGGGTTGTGGTGCGAGATCGAGGCACTCGGGCCGAAGGCCGCCGTCGCCACGCGGCGGCCCGACCTCCCCGCGCTCCGCGACGGCGAACCGCTCGGCTACGCCTGCCTGGGCAATCCGGCCGCGTGGGACTGGGCGCGCGAGACGCTCGACCGGCTGGTCCGCGTGCACGGCGCCGACTGGATCAAGCTCGACTTCAACCTCGACCCCGGCCTCGGCTGCAACCGCACCGACCATGGCCACGGCGCGCACGACGGGCTCTTCGCGCACTACACCGGCTACTACCGCCTGCTCGACGTCGTACGCGCCGACCACTCCGATCTCGTCCTGGAGAACTGTTCCTCCGGCGGGCTGCGGATCGACCTCGGCATCCTCCGGCGTACGCACCTGACCTTCCTCAGCGATCCGGACTGGCCCGAGCACGGACTACAGCTGCTGTGGGGCGCCTCGCACATGGTGGCCCCGAACCAGTTGCTGCACTGGGGGTTCTGCGAGTGGTACGGCGACCACCGCCACCAGACGTTCGACCCGCGGGATCCGGCGCTCGCACCGCACCAGCTCGACTACTACCGGCGGATAGCGATGCTCGGTGGCACCGGCCTCTCGATCGGCCTGGTCGACCTGCCGGACTGGGTGCGCGAACGGCTCCGCGCGTCGGTGCGGACCTACCAGGAGCTCGTCCGGCCTTACGTGCACACCGCCGACCTGCACCGGCTGACCGCATCGCCGCGGCGGTTCGGGGAGGGCGAGCGGTGGGCGGCGGTGCAGTACGCCGTGCCCGACGACTCCGCCCACCTGGTCCTGGCCTTCCGGTTGCCGGGGTCGCTTGAACCGTCGCGGGCGGTCCGGTTGCACGCGCTCGACCCGGCACAGGCCTACGACGTGCACTGGCACGACGCCGACCGCCACGACGTGCGAACCGGCGAGGACCTGATGGCGGTCGGGCTCGAGTTCGCCCTGCCGGTGGAAGGTTCGGAGCTCGTCGAGATCAGGAGGCGTTGAGCGGTGGCTACGCCGACGATCGAGGCGGTCGACTTCTTCTATCTCGCCATGCCGGAGATCCGCGCGATCGGCGACGGTAGCCAGGACATGCTGCTGGTCCGCGTGCGCGCCGGCGGCCACACCGGTTGGGGCGAGTGCGAGGCGTCGCCGCTGGCCTCGATCGCGGGCCTGGTCGCGCCGATGTCGCACAGCGCCTGTCAACCCGTCCTTGCCTCGGTGCTGGGGCAGCCGCTGCGCGACGTGGCCGACATTTCTCGTATCTCCCAGCTGGTCAAGGCCAACAGCCTCGACCTGCTGCAGGCCGACCACACGCTGTCGGGTATCGAGATCGCGATGTGGGACCTGCTCGGTCGGCGGCTCGCCGCTCCGGTGTACGAGTTGCTTGGTGCCGGGCGGGCGTTGCCGAAACGTGCGTACGCCTCGGCGTTGTTCGGGGACACCCCCGAGGAGACGTACGCGAAGGCACTTTCCGTTGCTGGGCAGGGATTCCGGGCCGCGAAGTTCGGATGGGGTGCCTTCGGTCGCGGGACCGTCGAGGACGACGCCGCCCACATCCACGCTGCCCGAGACGGCCTGGGACCCGATCGGAGCCTGCTCGTCGACGCGGGCACGGTGTTCGGCGAGGACATCGACGCGGCGGCGCTGCGACTCCCCGCACTCGCGGACGCGCGGGTCGGCTGGCTCGAGGAGCCGTTCGTCTCCGGTGCGTTCGGTGCGTACCGCCAACTGGCGGCGATGACACCAGGGGTGCCGCTCGCCGCTGGCGAAGGTGCCCATGACCCACACCAGGCGATTCATCAGGTCGACCATGCGGGGATCGGGTACGTCCAGGTCGACACCGGCCGGATCGGCGGGATCGGACCGGCCGCGCGGGTGGCTGCGTACGCCGCCGAACGCGGGGTGCAGTTCGTCAACCACACCTTCACCTCGCACCTGGCACTGTCGGCCTCGCTGCAACCCTTCGCGGGGATGAGGGACGTGTCGTTGTGTGAGTACCCGGTGGAGGCGTCCGCGTTGGCGATGGCTCTGACGGCCGATCACCTGCTCCCCGATGCGAACGGCGAGATCGTCGTGCCGGCAGCGCCGGGACTGGCGGTGAGCGTGCAGCCCGACGCCGTACGCCAGTACCTCGTCGACGCCGAGATCCGGGTCGCCGGCAGGACGCTCTACCAGACGCCGGAGTTGTAGCCGGTTCGCGGCCGGCGTGGCCGATTCGCGGCCGGCCGTGGCAGGGCCCGCGGCCGGCGTGAGCGGCCGGCGGAGCGGGTCGGCCACGCCAGCCGCGGTTCATGATCAAGAGGCACGAAACGGGGAAAATGAGCCCGAAATTGCCAGGTTTCCGCCTCTTGATCATGAACCACGATCTCGGGACGGTTCGCCGGTGTTCGGGGGCAGCCAGTGGTCGGGGCTTGTCGGTGGTCGGGGGCATGATCGTCTCTGTGTCGCCACCGCACCGGCCGGACCAGGCGGTTCCCGCATACCTGGCGGACCAACCCTTCCTGCTCCGGGAGGCACGACAGCTCGGACTGTCCGAGGACGTTGTGCGCGGTCAGCGGTTCCGGCGCGTGTTTCGAGGCGTCTACGTCGGCGCAGGTACCCCCGACTCCGTACGGCTCCGTGCTGGTGCCGCGCGGCTCCTGCTCCCTGACGCGGCTGTCTTCAGTCACCACACCGCCGCACAACTAGGTGACCTACCGGTCCCGGACGAGCCGGCGATCCATGTGACCCTCCCCCAGGAGCTGCAGCGGCGGCGAGTCCCTGGCATCGTCACGCATCGGTCCCTGTCGGTCACCGCGCAGTCGTTTGCGGGGTTCGCGGTGACGACACCGGAGCGGACCTTCCTCGACCTCGCGGGCAAGCTTTCCCTTGTCGATCTGACGGTTCTCGGCGACGCGATGGTGCGGCGACACTTCACGACCGCCGAGCGCCTCCGTGAGGCTGCCTCCGCTGCCAACGGCCGCCGTGGCGTCCCGCTCGCCAGGAAGTCGGCGGCTCTCGTGCGCCCGCGGGTCGACTCGCCGATGGAAACCCGCGTACGACTGCTCGTCGTGCTCGCTGGCCTGCCCTGCCCCGAACCAGGCCGCGAGATCCTCGATGAGTACGGCCAATGGGTCGCGACCCCCGACCTGCTGTACCGCGCACAGCAGATCGCGATCGAGTACGACGGTGAACTGCACTACCGGCGCCGGCGCAAGTGGCGACAAGACCTCAGCACTCGCGACCTGCTTCGCGAGATGGGCTGGCACGTCATCGTCCTCACCGCCGAGGATGTCTTCCGGACGCCGTTGCACACGCTCCACCGTATCCACGACAGCCTCGCGGGTCGTGCCTATCCACGACTTCCGGCCACCCTCGACCCGCGCTGGGAGCAGCACTTCCCGCCACGGTTCGACACACTCAGCGCCTGACACCCGCAGCATCCGACACCCGCAGCATCCGACACCCGCAGTGTCTGACACACCAACACCCGGAGGAGCGCCCGACTTCGGTGACGTCGGCGGCGACGGGCCCGACCACCTTCGAATGCTCGACTGGATCGTCGCCACCCTTGTCCGCGTGATCGACGAGACCCACGTCGACCACTTTCTGGCGCATAGTTGATCGACTGTCCGGGTACGCCTGCATGAGCACGCCCCACGTCTTCGAGGAGCACCTATGACGTCGGACGACACCATGCAGCGCTGGGGCGCCGGAGTGATTCCGTACGCCGAAATGGGTTACTGGCAACCCGACTACGTGCCGGAACCGTCCGACATCCTGGCGGCGTTCCGCATCTGTCCCCAGCCTGGCGTCCCGCCCGAGGAGGCCGGCGCGGCGGTCGCCGGCGAGTCGTCGACGGCGACGTGGACGGTGGTCTGGACCGACCGGCTCACGGCGTACGACCGCTACCAGGCCAAGTGTTACAAGGTCGAACCGGTCCCGGGCAAGGAGGGCGAGTACATCGCCTACGTGGCCTATGATCTCGACCTCTTCGAGGAGGGGTCGATCGCGAATCTCACCTCCTCGATCATCGGCAACGTGTTCGGCTTCAAGGCGTTGAAGGCACTGCGGCTGGAGGACATGCGCATTCCGCCGCATTACACAAAGACGTTCCAGGGGCCCGCCCACGGCATCGTCATGGAACGCGAGTACCTCAACAAGTACGGACGCCCGCTCCTCGGCGCCACGGTCAAGCCCAAGCTGGGGCTCTCGGCCCGCAACTACGGCCGAGTGGTCTTCGAAGCGTTGCGCGGTGGGCTGGACTTCACCAAGGACGACGAGAACATCAACTCCCAGCCGTTCATGCGGTGGCGGGACCGTTACCTGTTCTGCATGGAGGCGGTCAACCGCGCGCAGGCCGAGACCGGGGAGATCAAGGGTCATTATCTCAACGTCACGGCCGCGACGATGGAGGACATGTACGAACGCGCCGAGTTCGCCAAGGAACTCGGCAGCGTCATCGTGATGATCGATCTCACCATCGGCTACACCGCGATCCAGTCGATGGCGAAGTGGGCCCGCCGCAACGGCATGATCCTCCACCTGCACCGGGCGGGCCACTCGACCTACACCCGGCAGAAGACGCATGGGGTGAGCTTCCGCGTCATCGCCAAGTGGATGCGCCTGGCCGGTGTCGACCACATCCACGCCGGTACGGTCGTCGGCAAGCTGGAGGGCGACCCCAACTCCGTCGCGGGGTTCTACGACACGTTGCGGCTCAACCACGTCGAGCCCGATCCGGTCAAAGGCCTCTATTTCGAACAGGACTGGGCCTCGATGCCCGGCGTCATGCCGGTCGCGTCGGGCGGGATCCACGCCGGCCAGATGCACCAGCTGCTGCACCACCTCGGCGAAGATGTCGTACTCCAGTTCGGTGGTGGCACCATCGGCCACCCGATGGGAATCGCGGCCGGCGCCGCCGCCAACCGCGTCGCCCTCGAAGCGATGATCAAGGCCCGTAACGAAGGCCGCGACTATCTCGCCGAAGGCGAGGACATCCTGCGCGACGCCGCGAAGCGCAGCCATGAGCTCGACGTCGCGTTGACGACCTGGGGCGACATCAGCTTCACCTACGAGTCGACCGACACGCCCGATGTCGTCGAGACGCCCACGTCGGTGTGAGGGAAGGCCAGTCCATGCGGATCACCCAAGGCACGTTCTCCTATCTGCCCGACCTCACCGACGAGGAGATCTCCAAGCAGATCCAGTACGCACTCGACCACGACTGGGCGCTGTCGGTGGAGTTCACCGACGATCCGCACCCCCGCAACAACTACTGGGACATGTGGGGCCTGCCGATGTTCGACATGAACGACGCGGCCGGCGTGCTGTATGAGGTCAACGCCTGTCGCAAGGCCTACCCTCAGCGCTACATCCGGGTCAACGCCTACGACTCCCGGCCGCACCGGCAGACCACCGCGCTGTCGTTCATCGTCAACCGCCCCAGTCACGAACCAGGCTTCCGGGTCGAGCGTCAAGAGACAGTTGACCGCAGGATCCGTTACACCCTTCATCCGTACGCGGCAGACCGTCCTGCCGGCGACCGCTACGTCTCCACGACAGGCAACGGCCACGACGGCCACCCGCCCGCGGCTCCGGGCTGATGACCGCCGGCGACGCGCAGGAGCGCGCCAGCTTCGGCATGCCGACACATGGCGTGTCGCCGGCGAAGCCTGGCGACACAGGCGATCGTGAGGCGACTCCGCCGCCGCGACTTCCCGCCGACGCCAAGGTGGACCTCGCCGCCGAACGTCAGGCCTCGGGCATCGACGAGATCCTCGACACCCTCGACCAGGAGCTTGTCGGCCTGGCGCCGGTGAAGACCCGAATCCGCGAGATCGCCGCGCTGCTGCTGGTCGACCGGGTCCGCCAGCGTTTCGACCTGAGCGCGTCGCAGCCCAGTCTGCACATGTCGTTCACCGGAAGTCCGGGCACCGGGAAGACCACGGTCGCCCTCCGGATGGCCGAACTCCTGCACCGGCTCGGCAGCATCCAACGCGGCCACCTCGTCGCCGTCACCCGCGACGATCTCGTCGGTCAGTACGTCGGTCACACGGCACCCAAGACCAAGGAGGTCATCAAGCGCGCCATGGGCGGCGTGCTGTTCATCGACGAGGCCTACTACCTGTACCGCGCCGAGAACGAACGCGACTACGGCCAGGAGGCGATCGAGATCCTCCTGCAGGTCATGGAGTCCCATCGCGATGATCTCGTGGTGATCCTCGCCGGCTACAAGGACCGGATGGATTCGTTCTTCGGCTCCAACCCCGGTATGAGCTCGCGGATCGCCCATCACCTCGACTTCGCCGACTACGACCTCGACGAGCTGGTGGCCATCGCGCAGCTCATGTTGAACAAGGAGCACTACCGGCTCTCCGACGCCGCCGAGGCGGTCTTCCGCGACTACCTCCAGCGCCGGATGCGCCAGCCCCGTTTCGCGAACGCCCGCAGCGTCCGCAACGCACTCGAACGCGCCCGGCTCCGGCAGGCCAACCGCCTCGTCGCCGCGACCGGACGTACGTACCACAAGGACGATCTGATGCGGTTCGAACCCGACGACTTCCTCGCCAGCCGCGTCTTCACCGACCAGCCGGGATAGCCGTGCACGCCGACTCGGCCGTACGCACGACATCGCGCAACATGATCTCGTAGACGAGTCCGTGGAACGGTTTGAGGAGCCACCAGTACGCGTGCCCGGCCAAGCCGCGCGGGACGAAGACCGACCGCTCCACCAGGCGCCGTGATGTTCCGTCGTCGTCGATCTGCAGTTCCAGCCAGGCGTTGCCGGGCAGGCGCATCTCGGCATGCAACCGCAACAGCCGATCCGGCTCGCGAACCTCGACCCGCCACCAGTCCACCCGATCACCCACCCGCAGCCGATCCGGGTCCCGCCGGCCGCGACGCGCGCCGGTTCCGCCGGCCAGCCGGTCCACGAGGCCACGCAGTTGCCACGCGACCGTCGTGTGGTGCCAACCACGGTCGCCGCCCATTCCCTCGATGGTCGACCACAGCACATCCCGGGACGCCTTGACCGGCCGGCTGTGCTGCTCGACGTAGAGACTGCCACCGGACCACGCCGGGTCGGTCGGGAGTGGATCGCTCGGTGTGGCGACGGCCGCGTCCGCGGCTGACGACCATCCGAGTGCCACCGCGAGCCCGCGAGTCCGTTCCAGGGCAAGGGATGCGGCCGCGTCGAAGCCGAGGCGGCCGCCCGGTGGTTCGCCGAGGTGACCGGCGATGTCGTCGTCGTGACAGACCACCTCATACCGCAGTGACGCGACCAGCGGTTTCGCGATCCCCTTCGGTACGGGCGTCACCAAACCGACCCAGTAGCTCGACAACTTCGGCGACAGCACCGGCAGCGGCACGATCCACCGACGCCGGAGGCCCTCGATCGCCGCGAATCTCCGCATCATCTCTTCGTACGTGAGGATTTCCGGACCGCCGATGTCGAACGTTCGGTTGGTCTCGGGCGGCAGCCGGGAACACTCCGCGAGGTACCACAACACGTCTCGGATCGCGATCGGCTGGATCCGGCTGCGTACCCACCGAGGCGTGGTCATGACGGGCAGGCGTTCGGTGAGGTACCGCAGCATCTCGAACGACGTCGAACCCGAACCGATGATCACCGCCGCCCGAAGGGCGACCGTCGGCACGCCGGACCCGAGGAAGATCTGCCCGACCTCCTCCCGCGAACGCAGATGCGGGGACAGCTTCGCCGCTTCCGTGGGAATGATCCCGCCCAGGTACACGATCCGCCCGACGTGCGCCCGCTCGGCCGCACGTGCGAAGCGGGTCGCCGTTCTGCGGTCCCGTCGTACGAACCGGCGTCCCTTCCCCATCGCATGAATGAGGTAGTACGCGGTGTCGACACCGGTGAGGGCCCGGGCCAGAGTGTCGGGGTCGTTGGCGTCACCCTCGATGACCTCGACGTCGCCGAACCACGGGCGTTCGCGGATCCGGTCGGTCGACCTGGTGAGGACGCGCACCTGCGTGCCTCGGTCCACCAGCTCCGTCACCAGCCGCCCGCCCACGTAGCCGGTCACTCCGGTGACGAGGGTCGTCGCACGGGTGGGAGACGTGGACTGGGCGGACGTGGACTGGGCGGACGTGGACTGGGCGGACGTGGACTGGGCAGACGTGGACTGGGCCGAGGTGGCGGGGGCCATGACTCGTCCCGCGTCTCTACCGGACCGCCGTCAGGAGGTGGTAGAGCAACACCAGCTGGGTGATGGCGAGGGCCTCACTGCGGTCACCGTTACCGAGGTCGCCCAACATCTCCACCGGCTCGCCGCCTTCCAGACCGAGCCGCGACCAGATCGCCTTCTGGACAACCCGGCTCTCCTCACGCGGCACATAGCCGTGCACGTGCAGCGCGTCGACCGGCAGCCCGTCCTCATCCCTTGCCAGGCTGAGATGAAGCGCACGCTGGTCGCTCTCGGCAAGGATCCGGCGCAGATCCGGATGCCGAATCGTCGGGCGCAACATCAGCTCGGCCGACAACGGCGTTCCCGGTGGGTCGTACCTGCCCGCCACGGGCGCGAACCGGGCGACGAGATCAGCGACGGCGCGCTGTGGACGGATGAAGGCAGCGGACTCCGGCTCGCGGCGTTCCAACTCCGCGTGCACCTGTTCGACTCCGTAGCCGCGTTTCTGCGTGTCCCGCTTGATCTTCCACTGCCGACGGATGTCCTCCGGCGGGTCGAGATAGACGGTGATGTCGAAACACGCCCTGGTCAGCCTCGAGTGCAACGGCAGCAGGCCTTCGACGATGACGAACTCCCGCGGCTCGACGAGCTCGGGCCTGGCCAGCTGGCCGGTGTCATGGTCGTACACCGGTTTGAGGATCGGCTGCCCGGTCGCGAGGAGCTGCAGGTGCTGCTCCATGATCTCGACATAGTTGCATTCGGGATGCAACGCCGTGAAAGGGAGGTTCTTGCGTTCCTGCCGGTCGTACCGGTGATAGTCGTCGACACAGATCCGGGTGACGCGTTCGGGACCCAGTGGGTTCGCGAGTCCCTTGCTGAGCGTGGTCTTTCCCGCCGCACTGTCGCCGGCGATGGCCAGCATCGTGGGTCGTCCCGGGCCCGCCTGGTGACGCCCACGCTGCATCCGAATCAGCTTGTGCGGCATGTCGTCTCCTCCCCCGTGAGCCATGACAGACGACGGCCGACACCACCGAATGTACGTTCCTACGCGCGGGCGTTGGGAACATTTCGTCCCTCGGCCACAGGCCTGCGCCGCCACGGCTTGCACTCGACCATAGGCCAGGCCGG
Organism: Actinopolymorpha sp. B9G3; assembly: GCF_040120725.1. Lineage (NCBI taxonomy): Bacteria > Bacillati > Actinomycetota > Actinomycetes > Propionibacteriales > Actinopolymorphaceae > Actinopolymorpha > Actinopolymorpha sp. B9G3. Next base: position 153,636 of record NZ_JBEEAB010000014.1, read on the forward strand.
ATGGGACCGGATCCCCCGCGCGAGGGTGCCCACGGGGTAGGGGTCCTCGGTAGTCCCGTGTCACTCGTTTTCCATTCGGGCTCGCAGCCACGCTCATACGCTCATCTCATGGGCAACCAGCCGCTTCGGCTTGTCATGGTTGACGACCATGAAATGGTCCTCGAAGGGCTGAAAGCCCTTCTCGCCCGGTTTCGTGGGCGGGTACGCATCGTCGCGCAGTCGGTGAATGCCGACGACGCGGAGCCGTTGATCGCCGCGCTGGATCCTGACGTCGTGGTGTCAGACGTACGCCTGCGCGGGTCGGCCAGCGGACTCGATCTGTGTCGACGCCTGGTCGAATCCGACCCGGGACGGCGCGTGGTCCTGCTCAGTGCGTACGACGACGAGCAGTATCTTTTCCAGGCACTCCGGGCAGGTGCGGCGGGTTATCTGTTGAAATCCATCGACCGGGAGGAACTCGTCAGGCAGCTCGAACGTGCCGCAGAAGGCGAAACCGTCGTTGATCCCAGCATGGCCGGCAGAGCGGTCGCCGCGGCCGCCCGGTTACAGGCCGGCGAATTCTGGCCGGGCGCCCATCTGAGCCTCACCCAACGCGAAAGCGAAGTTCTCGCCCTGGTTGTCGCGGGACTCTCCAACCGGGCCATCGCAGGCAAGCTTGTCGTCGGTGAGGAAACCGTCAAGAGTCACGTCCGCGGGATCTTCCGCAAGCTCGACGTGAACGACCGTGCAGGTGCCGTCGCGGTCGCGCTCCGCGAGGGGATCTTTCAGTGACTGCGCCGCTCGTCGACATCATCGAGGTGGCCTCGTCGGGGCTTTCGCTGGAGGACCTGGCCCCGCGGATGGCGCCACTGATCGCTGCCGCGACCGGGACCGACGCATGTCTCCTCTTCGCATTTGACGACCTGGATCTCGAAGCCTCACAGCCTGTAGGCGCCGGACGCCACGCCGGGGGGCTCGACGCCGCCTGGCAGTGGTTGACGCTTCGCGGAGCGACTCCACCGTACGACCGAGGGGTCGGACGGGTCAGGATCCGGCTCGGCGAAGCGCTGCCGGACGCCGGTCGGGAGGGCCTGGATCCTGATGGTGAGGCGTACATGTCGATGGTCTCGGTGCCGATGACGAGTTCGCCGGGCGGCGTTGTCGGCGCGCTGAGTGTCTATACGCGGCCCCGGCGCAACTTCACCGATGGGGACATCCGGCTGCTCACGTCGATCGGCAGCCTGATCGCCAGTGGAACTCATGCCGGCCACCTGCGGCGCCGACTCGCTGCTCGCGAACGCGCCCACGAACGCTTCACCGAGCAGGCGATCGCTGCGCAGGAAGCGGAACGGCGCCGACTCGCCGCCGACATCCACGATGGCATCACCCAGCGCCTCTGCAGCCTCCGATTCCACCTCGACGCCGCTGCTGACGCGCTGACCGCGGAGCCGGCATTCGCGTCCGAGCAGTTGGTTGTCGCGCGTACGCTCGCGCGCCTCACGCTGGACGAGGCGCGGGCGGCCATCAACGGCCTGCGACCACCCGTTCTGGACGACCTCGGCCTCGCCGACAGCCTTGCCAGCCTGGCCCGGTCGATAGCGGGGATCGAGGTCGTCGTCGACGTCGACGAATGCGCGCTCCCCGAGCATGTCGAGATCGCGCTCTACCGCATCGCGCAGGAAGCGCTGCAGAACGCGGTCAAGCATGCAGACGCTTCGACCGTCCGGCTCCAGCTACGGCGTACCGGCGAAGACGTGGCACTGGTGGTCGCCGACGATGGCCGGGGCTGGGATGAAGCTGGACAGCTATCGTCTGGCAACGGGCGGGAACCGCGAGCCGACGGTGGATATGGCCTGCGGAGCATGGCCGAACGTGCCGAGCTGATCGGTGGTCGGCTTTTTGTGGTTTCGCGAGTCGGCGAGGGTACGACGGTGACCGCGCGCGTCTCCCTCACGTGACCGGAGCCAGGGCGTCTCCACACCGCACCCACGAGCCTCGCCTCAGAAGGGCGTGCTGTCGGCGGGTTCGGTTGGGTCGGCGCTGGGTGGTGATGAGGGTTGGACGGTGTAGGTGTGGCCGAGGGGGCTTTGGGTGGTGAGGCGGCCGGGTTGGTTCTGGGTCCACCACCAGCCGGCTTCGTGTTTCGCGCGGTGGTGCCGTCGGCACAGGGGTGCGAGGTTGCAGGCGCAGGAAGGTCCGCCGAGGCGGTGTTCGATGGTGTGGTCGAGGTCGCAGGCGATCGCGGGTCTGGAGCAGCCGGGCTGGCTACAGGTGCGGTGCATCGCTTGGATGAGGCGGCGTTGGGTGGCAGTAGGTTTGTACCGTCGGCTGCTGGCCTGGTGGTAGACGACTTTGCCGTCGACGGTGACGGTGCGGCAGTACTCGAACCCGCCTGCTGCGGCTTTCTTGATGTCGTTGATCACCTGGGGGTGACCGCGCCGAACCCGGCGAGTTCTCCCGCACGTGATTCCAGTCCGAGCCAGGTCTGCAGGTCGGCGACGAGTTCGATCCTGCCGACCAGCTGCTCATCACCGGCCTCGACACGATCCCCGCCGTCACCCGGATCATCCAGGTCCACCTCGGTATCGCGACCCAACCCGCCCCAGCCACCTGCACCGCCAGCGTCGCCGCCCGGGGCAGGGTCGTCACACAAAGGTGGATTGCCGGTCGGGTCTGCCGCCTCGTCGCCGCCGCTGGTGGACGGCGCGGCGTTTCCGGTGGCGGGTGGGCCCTCGCCCTGGGCGGGGATGTCGGAGCCGGTAGGGGTGGCTGTGTCATCGTCACGTTCTGCTGTGGCCGGGTGGCGGCCGCGGAGTAGGTCGAGGTAGACGTCGGCTTCGATCTGCGCCAACGTCCGCACATCACCACCGGCCCTGATCCGCTTGGCTGCGGCCTTGATGAACACCCTCGCCGCGGCGGTCCCCGCCAACGGCAGGTCCCGACCCTCGATCGTCCCCGTCCCGTCCACACCGGCGCCGAACCGGACCCGCCGACCCTGCTGCGCTTCTTTGCGCCGCGCCTCGACACCATCGGGGTCGAGTTCACACACCTTGCGCCGCAGCCGCCGCACCAGCTGCGCCCGCGTCAACCCTGACGCGCCAGCGTCAGCGGCGAGGATGAACGCCTCCGCCACCCCCGCCAACTCCGGGGCGAGCCAACTCGTCTCATCCGCGATCGACCGCGCCTTCCCCACGCTGATCCGGCCAGCCGTCAGCGCCGCACGCGTCAACGGCAACCGCTCAGTCAGCTCGAACGCGAACGACAACTCCCGATCGGCCGACCCCGGTGACATGCACAACGCCGCACCCACCTCAGCCGAGGCGAACTCACCGAAACACCGATCCAGCTCGGGCGGCGAATCCGGCTCACACGCAGGCGAACGCGCCACATGCGCCATCACCTCGTACAACCGCGCCGACGCCCACGACACCTGCCGCTCCCACGCCGCCATCACCAACACCCGCACATGACCATTCACCGCCGCAGTGTCAATCCCGGCCAACACCGCACCAAGCTCAGGACCCGGCGCCGCCGAAGCCAACACCGAGAAATCCGGATCCCCACGACGATCGAACATACCAGCGATTCTACCATTGATAGGTCACCACTGCTCCTCCAGAACAGGCTTGTTTTCAACGGATTCAGCCCACCACCTGCCAACGACTACGAGCACGCGAGACCCGCCAACACCAGCGTCAAGACCGCCTCCCAGGAAGGTCCCTGCGCATCGCCCCCCAGTCGCGGGCCCAGTAGGAGCAACGGCAACAGAGCAACGGCGCTGCAACGGTGCCTGCGAGGGTCCAATGCCCATGCGGGTGGGCCTTTTCTACGGCGGCCAGGCGGCGGTCCTGGTAGGGATCGCCTTCGAGGTCTGGCCGGCGACACTGCCGGAGTGGATCGCCGGACCGGCCGCGCGCAACAGCGAAGCCCTGCTGCTGGCGATGCTGCTCGCCGCCTGGATCGAGTTCGCCCGACCACACCTCGTCAGCCGGCCCGCCCGCCGGCGCTGGGTGGTCACGACGGCGACTGCGGCCGCGTGCCTGCTCGCCGCGACAGTTCTCCTCGTGGGCGACCTGCCGAGCCGCTTCCGTACCCTCAACGAGCCGTTCCTCGTCGCCGCCGTCCTCATCCCGGCGCTCCAGGCGCGGCGGCCACCTCCGGTGCGGGTCGCCGTCGGCATCACCCTCGCCACGCTCGTGATCGTGGCGGCCACCAGCCAGACCGCGCCCGTCATCCACCTGGCGGAGGCACTTGGTGTCCTGGTCCTCGCACCCATCGGCCTGTGGGTGGTCGACCGGTCGATCGTCGATCCGGGAGCGCGGCCGTCGCCTGCCGCACTCCGCGTTGGTTGGTACGCGGGCCTGGTGCTGACGCCGATCCTGTTGTCGCTTCTCGCGTCCCGCCCAGTCGACGGGTTGGTGGGTGAGATCGCGGGCTATGGCGTACGCACGATCGAGGCGTTCGGGTGCATGCTGCTCGTCCAGCTGTACTTCACCGTCGGGCGCCGCGAGCGGGCCACCCGCGGCTCATTCCCCGGCCCCGACGATCGCGGTGGCGGCGATCTCGACCCTCATCTTCGGATAACCGAGGCGGCTGACCACGACGGCGGTCCAGATCGGCGCGTGGGTGGGGATACGGGCGCGGAGCTCGCCGCTCATGCTCCCGAACTCGTCGTCGTCGAGCTGGGTGTGGTACGACTGCAGGCTGATCACGTCGGTCCATGACGCCCCCGCGGTACGCAGCGTGCGTTCCACATTGTCGAACGCCTGCACGATCTCGTCGTGCCGGCCCTCCGGGAACTCCCCGTCGTCGGACCACCCACCCTGCCCCGCGGTCTCGACGCGGTTGCCGACCCGTACCGCCTGCGAAGAGTAGCGGCGGGCAAGCTGGGCCTCGCCGTAGCCGGGTGTCACGAAGAACTCCGGTCGTGTCATCTCACTCCAGCCCTGTGGTGCGACGGCCGCCACGCGGACCTCGACATGCATGCGCGGTCCGAGCTTGGGCAGGCCGACCCTCGTCCAGATCGGTGCATGCGACGGCATGCGGGTGCGGAGTTCGGCGCTCATCACCGCGTCGACCTCGGCCTCCCAGTCGCGGTCGATGACGTGGTACGAATGCACCGCGGTCACGTGGTCCCACGACGCGCCGGCGCCTGCCAGAACGCTCGCTACGTTGTCGAGTGCCTGGACGACCTCACCGTGCACCGTCGGCGGGTAGTCGCGGGTCCTCGTCCAGCCGCCCTGGCCGGAGGTCTCGATCGTGGTGCCGAGCCGTACGGCCTGGGCATAGGCCGACGACCCCAGCTCCGGGTCGGCCGGATCCGGGAACTCCGGTCTACGCAAGTCCCAGGCGCCAGGCGCGTCCGACCCATGCACATGGGGCCCACTCTCCGGCTCGACGGCGTCCGGACCAGCTGGCGCCGTCAACCGGCGCTGCCGTACGGACGGGTGATGATCTCGAGGAAGTGACCGTTCGGGTCCTCCCAGTAGACGCCCCGGCCGCCGTCGTTGGTGTTGAACTCCCCCGGCCGGCTTCGTCCCGGGTCAGCCCAGTAGTCCAGCCCGCGCTCGCGGATCCGGCCGAAGATCTCGTCCCACTCCGACTCCTCGACGAGGAAGGCGTAGTGCTGCGGGTGCACAGGCCCGTGGTCGTCGGCGAAGTCGAGCGACACGTCGTTGGAGACCTGGACGACCATGAACGGCCCGTACGACGTGGGTGCGTCCAGGCCGAGAATGTCGGCAAGGAAGGCGGCAGACTCGCGCTTGTCCTTGGCGTGGACGATGGTGTGGTTGAACTGGACCGGCATCGTGGCTCCTCCCCATGCCCAGACATCTTCGGGGATGTCCAGAGCGTCTCACGACATTGACGACCTCGACCGCGACGAAGCCCGCGACCTCGCCAAACGGCCGGACACCCCCTAATCCTGCCCTGCGTGGTCGGTTTCGAGAACCGATGACCTGGAAATCCCGAAGTGCTCCGACGGCGGAGCCGGGAAGGCGTCCTCGGGAAAGACACGTGACATCCGGTTGAGCGCCGGCGCGAGACTCGTCTCCTCGTAGTCGAGATGCTCGGTCAGGCGGTCTGCCAGCCGCACCAACGCCCCGGCGGCCGCGGCCTTTGCCGCCTCGTCGCCGGGGAGGCGGGCGAGGACACGTTCGGCTTCTTCGAGGTCGTCGGTCAGCGCGCGGTGGTCGGCGTCGAGGCGGTCGATCACCTGCTTGAACTCCGTGTCTCCCGCATCCTGCTGCTGCTGGAGCAATGCGGGGAAGAGCATCGAGGTCTCCACGTCGTGGTGAGCGTGGACGAACCTGCAGAAGCTGGCACAGTAGCGGCGCAGCGTCCAGCCGGGCCGGCGGAAGGACAGGTGGGTGAGCACCGCCGCCGCGTCGGCCAGGTCCTGGCCGTCCTCGGTGATCACCGCGACCGCGCGGCGGAGCAGGGCAAGGTCATCGCGCATTCCCGCATGCATCTTCACCAGCCGGGTCAGCGCCCAACCCGCCTCACCCGTGTCCTGCGCCATTTCGCGTACCTCCCGCCTCCTGGACGACATCCGACGTCCAGCGTGCGGCCTGGAACGGCCAGCGGACTGTCAGTGCAGCGCACATCTCTCGACGGATCGCGCACAAGGCTCAGCTGGCCAGCGCCTCGCACTGCTTGCGGTACTCACTGGGCGGCACACCGTACGCGGAGCGGAACGCCCGGCTGAAGTGCACCGCGCTACCGAAACCCCAGCGGCCAGCGATCGCACTCAACGGTCTCGTCCGCAGTGCGGGGTCGGCGAGGTCCCGCCGGCAGCGTTCGAGCCGGCGTTGTCGGATCCACCCCGCCACAGTGACGTCCTGCGCCTCGAACAGCTTGTGCAGGTAGCGCAGCGAGATGTAGTGCGCGCCCGCGATGGCGCTCGGAGAGAGTTCCGGATCAGCCAGCCGCTGCTCGATGAACGCATGGACACGGTGGAGCAGCGCCTGCTGCCGGGTGCCGAGTTCGACCGTGGCGGTCCGCCGCAGCCGGGTCGTCAGCGCCACGGTGAGCAGGTCGACCACCGCGGTGCCCAGGCGTACACCTTCGGAGGCGGCGCAGTCGTCGAGGTAGCGGGGGAGCTGGAGTGCGAGGGACGAGACGAGGGCGCCGATCCCGTGGTCACCGGGTATGCGCGTACCGGTCAGCTGGGTCACGTCGTCGCTCCGCAGTGGCAGCATCATGCGCGGGATCGTCAGTGCGACGTGGCGGGTGGCCGAATGGATGATCCGGGCCGGCCGCGACGGGTCGAACAGCATGAAGTCGCCCGGGCCGAGGACGCACTCCCGGCCGTCCTGTTGGATGATCAACCGCCCGACCCGCAGGACATCGATCCGGTAGACGTCTGGGTCTGACAGGCGGATCCGCGCCGGGGAACGCAGGCAGACCCCGGGGGGCATCGTGGCGTCCGCGACATCGATCGCCCCGACGCTGCCGACGACCATCGAGCAGCTGTAGTCCGACCCGTCGACGAAGCTTCCCTCGAACGGCACCGCTGTGTTGTCGACCACGTCCTGCCAGTAGTCAGGTCGCGAAGCGACCGGCACATCGTCGGTGCGCAGCACCATGCTCATGCCCACCTCCACCGTGCGTCGCGGCCTGTGAGTCTGCCATGAACGGACGTCCGACGACGCTGTTGTCCCGCTCGGCAGTCTGCCTGGGGTGCCAGCGCGCCGCCACCCCTCTCTTGGGGCGTACGGACGAGGTGCGGGCGTGGGTTCAATCCGCCGGAGCGGGTCGCTCAGACGCCGGTGCCACTACCTACCGCTACCACTGCCACTACCACTGCCACTGCCGGACTGGTCACGGGAGGCGAGGATGTCGCGGATCTCCTGCAACAGCTTGATGTCATCGGCCGGAGGGGCCGGCTCCTCCCCGCGCGCCTGGCGCTCCTTGAGCTTGTTGTAGGGCACGACGATCAGGAAGTAGACGACCGCCGAGAGGATGAGGAAGGAGACGATCGCGGTGATCAGCGCGCCGAGGGGGATCCCGCCGGGGCGCCAGGCGTTGAAGTCCGGCTGCCCCCCGATCATGCCGATGAGGCTCATGATGACGTCGACCGCCTTGGTGACGACGACACCGAACGCCACGGCCATGACGAACGCCACGGCCAGCTCGACCAGGTTGCCCCTCATGATGAACTCTTTGAATCCTCTGAGCATGACCGTCTCCTGGCTTCCTCGTTCTCGAGCGCGCATGCCTGCCGATGATCTGAAGCCTTTCCGGATCATCGCTTTCCGCAAACGTCGTGGCCGCAGGTGGACTCCTCGGCGGTAGAGGGCCGGACCTGCGGCGTCCTTGGCTCCCGGTCAGCCTTCGGTGAGGGTCTCGAGCAGCGCGCGGGTCTGGCTCTCGCCAGGACGGTGCCCTGTCTCCTGGTGGATCGCCAGCGCCTGTCGCGCGGTGGCCGCGACGCACTCGACATCGCCGCCTCCCGCGAGCTGAACCCGGGCGAGCAACGTCAGTGCCTTGCCCTCGTAGCCGCGGGCGTCGATCTCCCGTGCGGTGTCCACCGCCGCCCGGGCGGCGGTGAGCGCCTCGTCGGGGTTGCCGAGCCGAAGGTACGCATGGCCGAGCGCGAGGTGCGCGTCGATGAGCTCGAGCCGGTTTCCGCCCTCGGTGAAGATGTGTTCCGCCTTCTGCGCGTACGCCACCGCGCCGGCATGATCCCCGCGCCGCAGCGCGGCGTCGGCCTGCAACACCAGGGCACAGCCGTCCACCCGGCTGCTCTGCATGCGTTCGGCCAAGCGTGACACCGTGTCCGCGTGCCGTTCCGCCTCCTCGACGTGGGCCGGGTCCCCACGGAGGTCGGCGAGGTCCCCGTGCAGGTTGGCGAGGTTGGCGGTCGTCACCAGGAGCGCGGAGTCGTAGCGGGCTGCGCGTTGGATGCGGAGGGCTCGGTCGAGGCAGTGCCGCGCCTGGTCCAGTCTCCCCTGCCAGCGGTAGACCTCCGCGAGATTCGACAGGGCGGCACTGTGCAGCTGCGGCGACTCGGTCTCCGAGGCGAGTTCCACGGTCAGCTCGAACCGGTCGGCGGCGAGGGCGAGCTGGCCGAGGTAGAGGCGGGCGGAGCCGATGTTCAGCTGGTGCCGCGCTTCGTACTCCCGGTTACCCACCTGGCGGTCGATCACCACGGCGCGCTCCTGCAGCTCGGCGCCCGCGCGGTAGCGGCCCTGCTCGAACTCGACGACGGCCAACTCGTTGTAGGCGACCGCCTCTCCTTCCGGCCACTCCACCTCGTGGCACAGGGCGGCCGCACGGGTGCCGTGCGTCTTCGCCGCGGCGTAGTCACTCACACAGCGGTACGCCTGAGCCAGACTGAGCTCGGCAGCGGCCTCCCCGCCTCGGCTGCCGTCGCGGGTGGCCGCCGCCAGGGCGAGCTGACCGGCCGTGATCCAGTCGCCGGGGTGCCGGCGGAAGAAGTAGAAGCTGCGGAGGACGTCGACGAGGAGCCAGGACGGTACGCGGTCCGCGACTCCAGGCTCGGCGGCGGCCTGGACGACGGCCGCCAGGCAGACCCGCTCGGCCTCGAGCCACCCGGCCGCGGCGTCCCGATCGTCGAACTCCGCCGCGGGAACGTCGGGCAGCTCCGGCGGAGGTGGTGAGACGGTGGCCGGCAGCCGTACGACATGCGGGAAGGCCGCGGCCACGGCAGCTGCGGCGGTGTGGAGGTACCAGCCGAAGAGCCGCGTCGTTGCCGCCACCCGTTCGTCCGGGCCGAGCAGCTGCGTGGCGTACAACCGGAGCAGGTCGTGGAACGCGTACCTCCCCGGCGGGCGCACCTCGAGCAGGTGGCCCGCGACCAGCCGCCCGAGGAGCCGCCTCGCCTCGCGGACCGGAACGGCGGCGAGCGCGACGACCGCCTCGGCGCTGAAGTCGGGACCGGGCGCCAGGCTGGCGAGGCGGAACGCCCGCCGTTCCGGTGTCCCCAGCCGCTCGTAGGAGAGGTCGAACGCGGCCCTGAGCGAGCTGTCCTGCCCTCCCTCGATCCCGATCCTGGCGAGCCGGTCGCCGTGCGAGAGCTCGGCCACCACCGCCGCGATCGGTCGATGGGGCTCCGCGGCCAGGTCGGCCGCGGCGAGGCGGAGGGCGAGGGGAAGTTGGGCACACAGGTCGATCAGATCCACGGCGGCGGCGCGCTCCCCCGCCACCCGACGCTCTCCGAGGATCCGGGTGAGCAGGGCAAGGCACTCGGCGACGTCGAGCCGGTCGAGATCGAGGCGTCCGGCGCCGTGGTGGGCCGTGAGCCCGCTCAGCTGGTCGCGGCTCGTCACCAGAAGCAGGCAGGACGCACTGCCTGGCAGCAGCGGGCGTACCTGTTCGGCGCTCTTGGCATTGTCGAGGACGACCAGCATCCGCTTGTCGGCCAACAGCGACCGGTAGAGGGCCGCGGCCTCGTCGATGTCCACCGGCACCTGGTCCGGCGGCATGCCCATGGCCCGGAGGAAGCCCGCGAGCACGTCACCCGGCTCTCGCGGCGGCGACTGCGCGTAGCCGCGCAGGTCGGCGAAGAGCTGACCGTCGGGGAACTCCCCGGCCACGCGGTGCGCCCAGTGCACCGCGAGCGAGGTCTTGCCGATACCACCCATGCCCGCGATGGCCGTGATCACCACGGCGTGGGACGGCGGGCGGCGGTCGGCGAGAAGGTCGTCGAGCTGGCCGAGCTGGGCGTCGCGGCCGGTGAAGTCGGTGAGACCGTTCGGAAGCTGGCGTGGCACCGGCTCCTGTGGCGACGCGGCCGCCGCCGGCGCTCTGGAACCCCCTGGTGGCCGGTGCGGCGGCAGCTCGAGATCCGGGTCGGCGCGCTGGATCTGCTCGTGCAGCTTCCGCGCCGGCCGGCTCGGCTCGACGCCGAGTTCGTCCCGCAGGAGGCGGCACAGCCGCTGGTACGCGGCGAGGGCATCCGCCTGCCGGCCGCACCGGTAGAGGGCGAGCATGAGCTGGGACCACACCCGTTCGCGGTACGGATCGGCTTCCGTCAGGGCCTCCAACTCCCCCACGAGGTCCGCGTGGTTGCCGAGGAGCAGGTCGGCGTCGATCCGCGTCTCCACGGCGGACGTGCGCCGCTGGTCGAGCCGATCCGCCGCGGTCCGGATGATCGGCGTCGACGAGACGTCGGCGAAGGCCGGCCCCCGCCACAGCTCCAGCGCCTCCGCCAGGAGCCGCCGCGCGGCGTCGGCGTCCCCGTCGCGAAGTGCCGCGCGCCCTTCGGCGTCCAGGCGGTCGAACCGGCCGGCGTCGATGTCCTCGTGCGGGAGGCGGAGCTCGTAGCCGGGCGCCTTGGTCCGCAGCACGGTCGCGTCGCCGTCACCGAGTGCGCGCCGGAGCCTCATCACGTAGCCGTGGATCTGGTTGACCGCACCGCGTGGCTGGTCTTCCGGCCACAGCTCCTCGGCGAGCTGATCGACGGGAACGACCTGGCCGTCCGCGACGACGAGGCGGGCGAGCAGCGAGCGCCACTTCGCCGCGGTGACGGGCCGCCAGCCCTCAGCGGTGCCGACCTCGAGCGGGCCGAGGACCCGGATGCGCACTGCGCAGCCTCCCTCCGGCCTATCTTCGTACCGACCTCTCATTGTGGAGATGTACGCAACTACCGGGGCAGCTGGCTCAACCCAGACCCGGCGAACGGGACAGGACGCGGGCGTACTCCGAGACGTCGGCGACCTGGGCAGGCAGGCGCTCGAGGCGGTCGAGGACCTCCCGGTCGGCGCGGTCTGCCGACTCCACGCCGGTGGGACTGAGCGCGACCTCGACCCACTGCCGGAGCTTGGAGAGCCGCATGCCGAGGAGTCGAACCAGCAGGTCCGGACGGCGCGGCACGGGGTGGCCGCCGGCTTCCTCGTACGCCGTCAACGTCTGCCGGACGAGCGCGACGTCCGGGCGGTCGCGGCCCCGCATCGCGAAGACGGTCGCGACGTGCGCGGCCTCCAACGGTGCGCTGTCGGGGCCCGCGACGTCCCAGTCGATGAGCACCGGCCGCCAAGCCGCCCCGCCGCCCTCACCGGTCGGCGTCATCAGGACGTTCCACGGCTCGAAGTCGCGATGGGTCAGGACGTACGGGCCGGTCGCGGTGAACACGTCGAGGATCCGGGCACCCAGCTCGTGGATCAGGCCGAGCCGGTCGGCGAGAGTGGCTGCCCAGGGGCGGTTCTGCGCGCGCCCTTCGCCCAGCCACTCGTTCCACCGCTCGGGCGGCAGCGGCGTGAACTGGCCGTACCACCAGGACAGTTCAGGTGTTTCCGCCAGCTGCTGCAGCTGATGGATCCGGGCCAGCGTGGTGCCCAGCCAGCCGGCGATCTCGTCGCCGGGCTCGAGCGGGCGGTGTTCGAGGTACGGATAGGCACGGAACACCCCGTGCCCGTCGATCGCCGTGGCCGCGCCGAACTGGGGCGCGGGTGGCTGGATCGGTTCCACGGTGTCGACGCCGGCGTCCAGTGCCTGGCGTTCGATGTCCATCGCACGTTCGAGGTCGGCGCGCCACGGCACCTCCGGGCCCTCCCAGAACCGCTTGACCAGCGCGGAGCCCGACGTCGTGTCCAGCCGCCAGGTCTCCTGGCTCACGTGCCGGACGGGAACCATCGGACCAGTGGCCGGCCCCAGCCCGAAGTGCTCGGCGACGAGCTCGGCCGCAGGCGGTCCGGACATCGATGACCACTCCCTGGCTCTCGGCGGTACAGTCACCCCGCGCAGGCATGCAGAACTCTCGCGAAGGCTCGACACGCAAGGACCGTATCCTCGTGCACCTGCACGGCGTCGCACCAGCGATATCCCTTGCACCACACACTCCGCGGCCTGATCGACGCCACGCACCGTCGCGACAAGGAGTCGCCCATGACCGCCACCGCCACCTCGGGCGGCACCAGGCCCCGACGCGCCGAGAACCTTGGCGGCGAGAGTCGTGACTTCGACGGGATGGTCGCGGTCGTCACCGGCGGGTCCACCGGGATCGGCCGGGCCGTGGTCGACCGGCTCGCGGCCGGTGGAGCGTCGGTGGTCTACTGCAGCCACGACCCGCGGACGGTGACCGCGTCCGATGTCGAAGGCGTGAACGTGACCGGAGTTGTCGCCGACGTCCGTTCGGCCGACGACATGCGCAGGCTGATGTCCGAGGCGGTCGAACGCCATGGTGGGCTCGACATCCTCGTCTGCAGCGCGGGAATCCAGACCTACGGCACGGCGGAGGACACGACCGAGGAGGACTGGCACGCCGTCCTGGACGTCAACCTCTCCGGCATCTACCGGGCGGCGAAGTTCGCCATCCCTCTCCTGCGTGAGCGCGGCGGCGGCACCATCGTCGCCATCTCGTCGGTGCAGGGCCGGGCTCCCGCCCGCCGGGTGCTCGGCTACTCGGTGAGCAAGGCCGGTGTCGACGCGCTCGTGCGTTCGATGGCGGTGGATCACGCATCCGACCGGATCCGGGTCAACGCGGTGGCACCGGGTCCCGTCGACACTCCCCTGCTACTGACCAGCGATCCCGGCCGGACCCCAGCCCCGGAGCCGCCCGCCGAACCCGACAGGCCGGCCGACCTTCCGGACACGCCCCAACCGCGGATCGCCCGGGCCGAGGAGATCGCCGAGGTGGTGGCGTTCCTCGCCGGCAGAGCGTCGTCCTACGTCACCGGCGCGACGTACGCAGCGGATGGCGGGATGGCAGCCAGCCAGGGCGGCGTTCTGACGGTGCACTAGATGACGCGGGGAGCCGCGAGTCAGGCGACTCCCCTTGGAATTGGTCATCTAGCGAACCCTTGGTCGGTCGTCGGTGCTCACCCGCGCACAGCTGGCGCGAGGCAAGATCGTCTTGACGTCGAGGCGATGAGCGGGGCACTGCGACGAGCCGGCTGACGGCGAGCCACCCAGTGTGGTGCTCTACCATCGCCAGGGGAGAACGCGGTACAGCGGAAAGGTGGCTCGACCTCATGGCCGGACGGGCGCTGCGCAGTCCCCGACGGGCACAGCTCGACGTGCTCCGCAGCGCAAGTACGCGATCACAGGTCTACGCGCTGCTCCGCAGGGCCATCGTCTCCCTCGATCTTCTTCCTGGACAGGCGTTGTCGGAGAACGAGCTCGCCGCCCGGCACAGCGTGAGCCGTACCCCGGTACGCGAGGCACTGATCCGGCTCGCCGACGAGAACCTCGTGGAGGTCGCGCCCCAGCTAGGGACTTTTGTCTCCAGGATCAGCGTGCGCGACGTCATCGAGATCCAGTTCATCCGCGAGACCCTCGAACGCGCGTCACTGCCCCACGCGATCAAGAACATCACCGCCACCGACGAGGCCTACCTCCGCGCTCTGCTCGACGAGCAGGAGGAGGCCGGACGCAAGGGCGACCTGCACCATTGGTTCGCCACGGACGAAGCCCTGCACCGGACTCTGCTGGAGATCGGCGGCCACCCGCGCGTGTGGCCGATCGTGTCGTCGGCGAAGGCGCACCTGGACCGGGTACGCATGTTGAGTCTGCCCGATCCGACCATCCTCGGCGAACTCCTCACCCAACACCGCGCGATCGTGGACTTCGTCACCTCCAAGCAGCGCAAGAAGGCCGACGAGGTGCTGAGTCACCATCTGCGGATCGCGCTGGACATCCTCGAACCGCTCGAGCAGGAGCACCCCGACTACTTCGTTCTCGACGAGGAAGAGGACGAGGTGAGGGAGGCGCCGGCCCCGCGGCCAGTCAAACGGACCGCCACGAAGGCGGCGTCTCGACGCCGCCGCTGAGCACCCGCGGTCAGCAGGAGTCCGGCCGTACGTCGAATGCCCTTGTTGCCCTATGCCCAGACCAGTTGGCCGGGCGCGTGGTCACGTGGTGGACGGGCCCGGCGGCGGTGGAGGAAGCTCGGCGAGCTCCGCCAGTCCGGGGATCGACGACGTGTCCGCGGACTCCGGCCGCGCCCAGGAGCTGTTGGGAATAAGGGGAAACCAGCTCGGGCGCAGCGCGTCGCGGTCGTAGGCGTAGCTGCCGAGCCGACGGAAGAGGTCGGCATAGTGCTCCAGCCGGTCGCGGTCGAGCTCGACACCCAGACCTGGTCCGGTGGGCACTGCGATCGCGCCATCGTGGTAGGTCATCTTGCCGCCCACGATGATGTCGTCCACGAGATGGTGGTAATGCGCGTCCGCCGCGAACGTGAGCGTCGGCAGGACGGCGCCGAGATGGAGCATGGTGGCGAGCTGGATGCCGAGTTCACCGGAGGAGTGGACGCAGATCTGCTGCTGGAACGTCTCGCAGACGCCCGCCGCCTTGATGCAGGCGCGGATTCCTCCCCAGAACGTCGTGTCCAGCAGGATCGTGTCGACCGCCGGATCGCGCAGGTTCGTCGCGAGCTGCTCGAAGTTGACGACGACCGCGTTGGTGGCAAGGGGGATCGCTACCGCGTCCCGCACCTGACGCATGCCGTGCAGGCCCCACGTCGGATCTTCGTAGAAGTCGTTGTTGAGGTCCTCGATCGCCCGCCCGAACTTGATCGCCTCGTCCACCGACAGCACGCTGTTGGGGTCGTAGCGGACCCGGTCGTCCGGCAGCGCCTCGGCGAGGGCCCGAAAGCACGCCAGCTCATGGGCGGGTTCGAAGACGCCACCCTTGAGCTTGTGGGTGGTGAATCCGTACCTCTCCTTGAGTTCCTTGGCGTGCTGCACCAGTCCGTCGGGCGTGAAGATCTCCCCTTGGCCTGTCGCCGGATGTGCGTACCGGAAGAAGAGATAGCTCGCGAACGGTACCTTGTCGCGGACCTTCCCGCCGAGCAGGTTGTGCACCGGGACACCGAGCGCCTTGCCACAGAGGTCGAGGCAGGCGAACTCGATCGCGGCCAACAGCTGCGTCCGGTTGTTGTAGAGCGACGCCGTGGGATTGGCGATCTTGAACCGAAGCGCCTCCAGCTCGAACGGATCGTGCCCCACGAGATACGGCTTCAGCCCATCGAAGTCGGCCGCCTGCCCGCCACCACCCATCTCGCCGAGACCGGTGATCCCCTCGTCCGTGTCGACTTCGATGATCGTACGCACGAACCGTCCCCAGTGCGCGCCGTTGGAGTGGCGGAGCGGGGCCTGCAGCGGAACGGTGATCGTGGTGGCCCGCAGGTCGGTGATCTTCAACGGCTCTTCACCCTCCACGATTTCCGTACTCCGACTGGCGAAGAGCTACCATACTAGTCGCCCAATTTGGGTGCATCTCGTAACTTTCGGTGAGGGCCACCCTGATCCAACTGGGCGCTGCATGAGGGTCACCCTGCCCAATAGGTCCGCGTGAGGGGCACCCTCCTCCCACAGGTTTCCGGTCGGCACCCGTCACTTTTGCAACGTCATGGTCAGGGGCTCGTCCAAGCCGGCGGGGCGCAGGGCCGCGGTCAGCTGGTCCACGCCGGCCTCGATGCGCCGCTCGGTCAACGCCGAGTATCCGAAGATCAGGCCCGGCCGGCCAGGGCTGCGCCGATACGCTCCCACCGTGCCGATCCGGACGCCTGCTGCACCCGCGGCACTGACGATCGCATTCTCGTCGACACCGTCGGGGACCCACGTCACGACGTGCAGCCCGGATTCCGTCCCGGCTGCCCGCAGACCGGGAAGACGGCTGCCGAGCGTCCGGACCAGGGCGTCGCGGCGCCCCTTGTAGACCGGTCGCATCTTGCGCAGGTGCCGGTCGAGTTCTCCGCGATCGACGAAGTCCGCCATCGCCAGCTGGTCGATGGTCGGCGACCCGCGGTCGACCAGGAGCTTGGCGTCCGCGACTTCCGCGACGAGGTCGCCCGGAAGCACCATCCAGCCGAGCCGCAAGCCGGGGATCAGGGTCTTGCTCGCGGAACCGACGTAGATCACCCGGTCCGGCGCCCTGCCCTGGAGGGCGCCGACCGCCGGCCGGTCGTAGCGGAACTCGGCGTCGTAGTCGTCCTCGATGACGTAGGCGCCGGTCCTGCGGGCCCACCGGACGACCGCCGATCGGGCGCCGGCGCTCATCACCGAACCGATCGGCCACTGGTGCGACGGGGTCAGCACCGCCAGGTCGGCCCGGCTCGCTGTGAGAGCAGCCAGGTCCCAGCCGCCGTCGGTGACCGGGATCCCGACGATCTCCAGACCCAGTGCCCGGGACGTGGGCAGGACGTCGTCGTCCATGCACGGGTCTTCCACGGCGATCCGCGCGGCGCCGCGCCGGGCCAGCACGCCGAGGGTCAGGTTGACCGCCTGGGCGTACCCGGCACAGGCCACGACGTTGTCGGGGTGGGCCTGCAGGCCGCGCACCCGGTTCAGGTAGGCCGACATGGCCTGCCGGAACTCCGGGGCGCCGTGCCCGTCGGGATAGGCGAGCCGGTCGTGCGGCGTTTGGGTGAAGACCCTGCGCAGCGATCGCAGCCAGACCTGGCGGGGAAAGCTGCCCGGGTCGCAGCGGCCATAGCCGAAATCGATGTCGGTGCTCGGGTGGGTGATTCGGGCGGACCGCTGACCGGCATCGCGCGTCGTGGCGGCCACCCGGGTGTAGCCGCCCGGGGTGCTCATCAGGACGCCTTCGCCGCCCAGCTGCCGATATGCCTCGACAACGACGCCGCGAGAGACGCCGAGGTCCGCGGCGAGCGTCCGCGATGCGGGCAAGGAGGTCCCGGGCGCCAGCCGTCCCTGCCGGACAGCGGCGCGGATGGCCGCCTCGATCTGGCGGTGCAGCGGCTCCGCGGACGTCTCGTCCAGCTCGACGAGCAGGTCCTCAGACAGGCGGCCCGGTCCGTACCCACGCGTCACGCCGTTGCCTTCCGGCATCGAAACTGGTCCTCTCGCCGCGGCCAAGATTGGACCTTCATGATCCCCGAGAGCGTCGGGAAAATCGTCCTGTCCGAACGAACCGGAAGGAACCAGTCATGGCAAAGATCGTCAACTCCACCTTCGTATCGCTCGACGGCGTGGTGAACCATATGGAGAAGTGGCATTTCGACTACCTCAGCGACCAGAGCGACCAGCTCGCGCTGGCCCAACTCGAGGAAGCCGACGCGCTGCTCATGGGACGCAACACCTACCAGGTATACGCCAGCGCCTGGCCGTCGCGCGAAGGGGACTACGCCGACCGGATCAACGCGATACCGAAGTACGTCGCGTCCTCGACGCTCAGCGACCCCACATGGCACGGCACACAGGTGCTCGCGGGCGGTCTCGTCGACGAGGTCCGCAAACTCAAGCAGACCGAGGGCGGCTCGATCCTCATGCACGGGGTCGGACCGGTCGCCAAGACCCTGCTGCGCAACGGCCTTCTCGACGAACTGCACCTGTGGGTGCACCCGGTGCTCGCGGGTGTCGGCGACGAGAACGACGTCCTGTTCGAGGCTGGACTCCACGCCCGGCTCGAGACGTCCAACGTTCAGGCCTTCGACAACGGCGTGGTGGTGCTCTCGTTCCGCAAGCCGTCATGACCCGCTCACTTGCCTGAAAGGAGAACCTCCATGGGCCATTACATCCTGCGCCGCACACTTTCCGCCCCGAAAGAGCGGGTCTACGACTTCTTCGTCGACCCAGTCGCGTTCTCCCACTGGTTCGTCGTACCGGGCTTTACCACCCCCGCGGACAGGGTCCGCATCGACTCACGGCCGGGCGGGGAGATCCGAGCGGTGATGGTGTCCGACGCCGACACCACGCAGGTCCCCTTCGTCGTCGGCTTCGGCGACCTGGATCCGATGGAGAAAGTGGTCCTCTATCCCGGCGAGGACGAACGCGTCACGATCACCCTCACCGAAATCCCGGAGGGCACCGAACTCGCGTACCTGTACGAAGGACCGGCAGCCGGGCCGGCTGACGTCGCCGCCGCGGACGCAATGCTGGACCGCATGGCGGAGCACACGTGACGCGCGGCCCCGGACCGCGGTGATCGGCGGAATCCGGCGAAGCGCCGCGGGTCTTCCTCAGCCCTCGCCAGCCGACCCGCCCGGATACAGCCAGGCGGTCCAGCG
Source organism: Actinopolymorpha sp. B9G3 (assembly GCF_040120725.1). Taxonomy (NCBI): domain Bacteria; kingdom Bacillati; phylum Actinomycetota; class Actinomycetes; order Propionibacteriales; family Actinopolymorphaceae; genus Actinopolymorpha; species Actinopolymorpha sp. B9G3. The sequence goes on from NZ_JBEEAB010000014.1 coordinate 172,546, forward strand.
CTCGATCGCTAGGTACCCCATCCGTTCGTACACCGGCCGGCCGTCGTCGCTGGCGAGGAGCACGGCCGGCTGGGTCGGCTCGCAGAGGGTCGCCGCCCACGTCACCGCCGCCGCTGCGCCACGCCCGCGCGCTCGCGGCAGCGTGGCGACGTACTCCACCATCGTCACGCCGGCGTGCTGGTGTGCCGCCGCCACCGCGGCGGGCTCGCCATCGACCGTGGCCAGCCAGACGCGGGTCGTTCCGTCGAGGATCGCCGGGGCGAGCAGGTCTCCAGGACGGAGCGGCTGGAGTTCGGGCATCGGATATCCCTCGACGAGTACGCGTTCGGCGACGGCGAGGTCGTCGGCGGTGCGTACGTCGGCGATCTCCACGCCCTCCCGTGGCGTCGCCGCGGTAGCCGGAACCGACCCGGGCATGCGCACCATAAGCGGCGGATGCCCCAGCAGAAGGAGGCCGTACGCGCGCAGGTCCGTCGTGGGCCAGGCGCTGACAAGCATGTACGGAACATGCGCCGGGTACAGCGACGCCACCTCCGCCACGACGGCCGCCGGATCGGTGAGTGGCTGCAGCAGGATCACCCAGTTGGTCAGGGCGCCCCGGTCTCCGATCCACCCGGCGGACCATCGCGGGCCGGTCCGCCATGGCCGGCCCGCGCAGCGGGCGACCTCGACCGCGAAGGATCCGTGCACCAGGACGGCCTGGCGGACAAGAGTGTCGTCGGCGGGCACCTCGGGCTCCCACCCGGTCGTCAGGTGCTCGCCCTCAGGCGGAACGATGGAATCTGTCACCCGGACTTGTCTCCGACAACAACGCCCCGGTCGTCATCGGCAGCGACGAGAAGGGTCACGTCGGCGCGTTCGATGCGGCGTCGTTCCTCGAGTGAGGTCTGGTCGTCGACGATCACCACATCGAAGTCGCTCAGCGGCGCCAAGGCGTGCAGAGCCCGCCGTTCGAACTTGGTGTGGTCGACATAGAGGATCCGCCGCTTCGCCGACTCGAACATCGCCCGCTTCACCAGCACCGTCTCGTCGGCCTGGTGGAAACACACGCCATCGGTGATGGCCGACGTCGACATGAACGCCACATCGGCGCGCAGCGCCCGTACCGCCTGGATGGTGAGGTTGCCCATGAACGCGTCGCACCACTGGTAGTAGTGCCCGCCGAGCGAGATCAGCGAGAGGTCCGGCTGGCCGGTGAGCGCCTTCAACACGGCCTGGAAATTCGTGATCACCGTCATCGGCGGCCGCTGGGGCAGCAGCTCGGCGAGATAGAGGCCCGTCGTCGAGTCGTCCATGATGATCGCCTGGCCGGGCTCGACGTGCTCGAACGCCGCCCGGGCGAGCGCCCGCTTCTCCGCGACATTCCGCGTCATCCGGTACGCCGTGCTCGCTTCGAAGAGGCTGGTGGCCACGGCGGTCACGATGCCTCGCGACTTTCGCAGCAGTCCCTGCGTGGCGAGCGTGTCGAGGTCGCGGTGGATCGTCATCATGCTGACGCCGAACCGCTCCGCCAGGTCCTCGATCCGGCTGGTCCCCGTGCCGATGACCTGCTCGGCGATGGCCTTGTGCCGATCGAACTGGCTCAGCCGGGTCTGCTCTGTCAGCGACATCGGACGCTCCTCTCGTCCCCCGCGTGATCAACCGTACGCAGTGCCCGATGTCGGAAGCAACTCTTGTCGTACGTGTTTTTCACACCGATGATGTGAGCTACCGCCACTATCTATCATCGATGGCGATGCGTTCGCCCGTCGCACTTTTGGGAGTACGACCGTGACCCCACCCACGAGGATCGCCCTCGGCAACGACGAGGCAGCGGTCGCCCTGCGTGCCCTGCTCGCCGAGCACCTGCGCGCACGCGGCTACGACGTCGATCTCTACGGCCCGGCCACCGCCGGGGAGGAGGTCGACTACCCCGACATCGCCTATGAGGTGGCGTCCCGCGTCGCGGCGGGGGCCTACGGCCGGGCCCTCCTGCTGTGCGGCACCGGCATCGGCATGGCGATCGCGGCCAACAAGGTGCCCGGCGTGCGGGCCGCCCAGGCCGCCGACACCTACAGCGCCGAGCGGGCCCGCAAGTCCAACGACGCCCAGGTCCTGACGATCGGCGCGCGGACGGTAGGGCCGGAGCTGGCACGCGCGATCGTCGACGCCTGGCTGGCCTCGGAGTTCGAAGGCGGCCGCTCGGTTCCCAAGGTGGTCAAACTCGACGAGCTCGACCGGCTGGCCCGCTCGGCCAGCGCCGAGACCGCTGGGGGCCGCGCCTGATGCCGGGAACGGTGTCGATCCTCGGCGCTGGCGCGATGGGGTCGGCGTTGGCGACGCCTTTTCGTACGGCCGGGTGGAACGTCCACCTCTGGGGCACCTGGCTCGACGACCACCTGCTCGACGCGTGTCGGGCCGGCCGTCCGCATCCCCGCACCGGCGTCGTCCTCGCCGACGGCACGCGCCTCTTCGCCAGTGACCAGTTGGATGACGCCCTCGACGGTGCCGACCTCGCGGTGGTCGCCGTCGCGTCGGTCGGTGTCCGGGAGGTCGTCAGACGCGCCCTCGCCGGCATCAGCCGCACGCGTGCGCTTCTGCTGACCAGCAAGGGATTCGCGCCCGATGAGCACGGCAGGGTGCGGCTGCTGCCCGACGCGATGCGCGACCTCGCGGCCGAGCACGGCATCAGCCTTCCGCCCATCGTCGCGGTCGGTGGTCCCTGCAAGGCCGACGAGGTGGCCGCGAGCCGTTGGACCGCCGCCGTATTCGGCTGCACCGACCTCGGCACCGCCCTCGACACCGTGAAGGCGGTCGCCACCGACGCGTACCGCGCGGAGGTCACGGCCGACGAGGCGGGCGTGGAGATCTGCGCGGCGATGAAGAACGTCTACGCGATCACCCTGGGCATCGCCGACGGCCTCGGCGAGCGGAGGAAGGAGCCGCACCACGATCTCAAGGCGGCGAGCTTCGCCCAGGCCGTCCGCGAGCTCGTCGTCCTCACCCGCCTGGTCGGAGGCGATCCGCAGACGGCGACCGGCCTGGCCGGAGTCGGTGACCTCGAGGTGACGGGGCTCTCCGGCCGCAACAAGATCTTCGGCGTACGCATCGGCCGTGGCGAACCAGCCGGCAACGCCCTGGACGCGATGACGGCCGCCGAACAGACGGTCGAGGGCGTTCCGGCCGCCCGGCTCGCCCGAACGCTGGTCGACCAGCACGACCGCGCGGTCTGGTCGCGGCTGCCGCTGTTCACCGCGATCCTCGACGTGCTCGACAGCTGCGAGGATCCTGCCGCGCGGATCGCCGACGCCGTACTCCCGACGGTTTAGTTGGTGAGGAGGGGTACGCGTGAGCCAGCATGTCGTTCTCGCGGTCGACTGTTCGACGACCGGTAGCAAGGCGGTGGCGTTCGACGCCGACGGCAGGACGGTGGTGGAGGCGCGCAGGTCGTACGCACGACGCTCTCCGCAACCCGGCTGGCAGGAGCAGGACGCCGCCGACTGGTGGGAGGCCACGGCCGACGCCCTGGCCGAGGTGGTGGCGAAGCTCGGCACCGCCACGCGACCGGTTGCCCTAGGCCTGACCCACCAGCGTGAGACGTTCGTCTGCCTCGACGAGCACGGCGCGGAGGTACGTCCGGCGATCCTGTGGCTCGACACCCGGGCGGGCGAGCAGATCAGGCGCCTGGGATCGAACGAGATCCACCAGGCCTCCGGCAAGCCGCCGTCGACGACCCCGAGTCTCTACAAGCTGGCCTGGATCGCCGAGCACGAGCCGGACGCGCTGGCCAGGACCGCGCTGGTGCTCGACGTGCACGGCTACCTCGTGCGGCAGCTCACGGGTGAGAACGCCACGAGTTGGGCGGCCGCCGATCCGTTGTCGTTGGTGGACATGGCGTCGTTCGAGTGGTCGGCCTCCCTCGTCGCGACCGCCGGACTCACCGTCGACCGGTTGCCCCGGCTGGTCGCGCCGGGCTCGATCATCGGCGGCGTCGCGGATGCCGCCGCGGCTCGCACGGGTCTCGCGGCCGGTCTGCCGGTCGTCGCTGGGGCCGGTGACGGGCAATGTGCCGGCCTGGGCGCGGGTGTCCTCACCGCCGACCACGCCTACCTCAATCTCGGCACCGGTCTCACCATGGGCGTCCACTCGGCCCCCTACCGCTTCGACCTCGCCTACCGGACTCTCGCCAGCCCGATCGCGGGTGCGTACACGCTCGAGGCGTTGCTGTCGTCGGGTGCGCTCTCGATCGCGTGGTTCCGCGACATGGTGTCGGGCTTGACCGGCGACGGCCGGGAGAAGCGCATGGAGGAGATGGCCATGAGCGTGCCGCCGGGCTCACACGGTGTGCTCTTCCTTCCGTACCTCACCAGTGCCGAGACCCCCTACTGGGACGCCGACGCCCGGGGCGCCTACGTCGGCCTCAGTGACCAGCACGGCCGGGCGGAGATGTACCGCGCGGTCCTGGAAGGGCTCGCCTTCGAGGAGCGCCTCAGCCTGACCCGCATCGAGGAGTCCACCGGTCAGCGCGTGGAGAGGGTGACGGCGCTGGGTGGCGCGTCGCAGTCGCCGCTGTTCACCCAACTGCTGGCCGATGTGCTCGAACGCCCCGTCGCCATCTCCGCCGAGGTCGAGACTACCGCGCTCGGAGCGGCCATCCTCGCCGCCGCCGCCGTCGGGCTCGACGGCATGGACGACGTCGACGATGCCGTGGGCCGGATGACCCACGTCGAGGTCGTCCGTCAACCGGACCTTGCGCCGCGTGCCCTCTACCGCGAAGCGGCGGAGGTGTACGCCGAGATCTATCCCCGGCTGCGCGACCTCTTCCCGCGGATTGCGCAGCTTCGATGCGGCGGAAGCCTTTAAGGGTCGCGCACATAGGGAAGTCGCGGGCCGCGCGTCGTTATGTATGCGCCGGCTAAGGAGCGAGCGTCTGGGGTTTGGCGGTGATCCGGATCGTCGACCCGGTGGACGTCTCGGGCGTGGCGTCACCGTTGGTGCCGGCGGAGTAGGCGATCCGTACCTGGTGTGGTGTGCGACCTGAGACCGCCGATCCGGTGTCGACCCTCAGGACGTATTCCACCTCGACTCCACGCCCCGTGTCCTCGTGCGACGGCTGCGACGTCTTGTCGGAAAACTCCAGGTCGATGGCGTAGATCCGGTCGTCGAACCCGTCGGACGTCGGGTTCGCCCGAGTCAACCAGCCCTCGAACGCCAGCATGTCGATCGACCCGCTGCGCAACGGCTCGATCTGCCTGAACTCCGGATCCTCCCCGAAGTGTCGGTAGGACTCCTTGTCGTCATAGTGAACGAAGTTGACCGCGTGGGGGAGCGTCAGCGCATCGCCGGAAACGCCGAGCGGCTGGAAGATCCGATCCGCCGCACCGCCGTATTTCGCCACGATCGGCGGAAGCTGGCTGAGGTACTCGCCGAACATCGCGGCGTCGCGGATCCAGATCAGGACGAGTTGGTAGTAGGTCTCACGGGGCTCACTCATGATCATTCCTTCTCTCACCTGTTAATGCGACATCTGTAGCGACAAGCGAGGGTACCTACCAGCGACGCACTAGTGCAACATCTGTAGTGTTAGGGTGGGTGACCATGAAAGGCGTCGACCAGGTACGCAGCCGCCCGGGCGGGCGGAGTGCCCAGGTGCGGGAGCGGGTCTTCGCGGCTGTGCGTGAGGCGCTGGAGCAGGGCGACACCGCCGCGCTGTCCATCGACGAGCTGGCCCGCAGGTCAGGCATCCACCGGACGACCATCTACCGCAGGTGGCTGTCGACGGAGGGCCTGATCGCCGACCTGCTCATCGCGCTGACACCCGTGGAGACGCCCCTGCCTGACACCGGCGACCTCAGGCGCGACCTGGCACGCGTCGCCCGCCGGGTCGTCGCCACGCTCGAGGCGCCGATCTCGAAGGCGATGCTTCCGCTGATCGCCGGCACCACCGACCCGCGCCTCGCCGAGGCGGCCGCGGGCTACTGGTCGAGCCTGTTCGCGCACACCGCCGAGGTCGTCCGGCGAGCGCAGGAACGCGGACTCGCCACCCGCGAGGTCCGCCCGACCGACGCCGTCGAGTCGCTGCTGGCGCCGATCTACCTCCGGGTCCTGGTCACCAGGCAGCCGACCTCCCGGGCGTTCATCGACAACCTCGTCACCCGCTCGGCCCGCATGCTCGCGGCGGGTCCGGAGGAGAAGGCCTGACCGTCGAAGCGGCACGCCGTGGATGGTGGCCGTGGACGTGGGGATGTTCGACCGGTGCCGGCCAGGTCGCACCGCTCGGGATCGTCGACCGTTATGCGCGCACAACACCCGCGCAGCATCGGTGAAACCTTCGGTTGTTAGGAACCCTGGTGGAGACCGCCAGTGCGCATCGAACAGCCCAGTGCCCTCAAACAGCTCAGCGGGCAATGACGCGCACTGACGTTCGTTCGACCGATTCGCGTCAGGGAAGGGCGTACATGCAGACAGCGGACAACGCCGACGAGGTACGACAGGCACTCATCGACCAGCTGGGTCGGCGTGAGTTTCTCCGAGCGGCTGGAGCGGTCGGTGGACTGGGTGCCGCTGCCGCCGGATCGGCCGTGCTCGGTGGCGGCGTGGCACACGCGGCGGCACCGGTCTCGGCCGTGATGCCGCAGGCGTCGCCGACCGGCCTGCCGGGAGGAATTCTCCAACCCGGTAAGGGGCCGATCCCCGGGAAGCACTATGTCCCCGCGCGGCCGGACGAAGTGCGCTGGGGATATGTACCGGCCGTTGGCAGCGAACCCGTCCTTCGCATGCGGTCGGGTGAGACGGTGACCATCGATGCGGTGTCGCACGAGGGCATCCTGGAAGACCAGGGCCGCGACCCGGTCGAATACTTCGCCAGCCACGGCGTCGGTCGCGACAAGGTGCTCGACGACGCGGTCGCCATCGCGGCCGACTACTCGCGGACGATGCGTAACTTCGACGTCGATGGCCCACACGTGGTCACCGGGCCGGTTTATGTCGACGGCGCCGAGCCTGGCGACGTGCTCGAGGTACAGATGCTGTCGATGGTGCCCCGGGTGCCCTACGGCGTGGTGTCGAGCCGGCACGGCAAGGGCGCCTTGCCTCGCCTGCCCGGGGGAGCGGTGCCCGCCGGCATCACGATGGACGAGATCATGCCGCCGGTCGAGACCGACGGCCGCGACACCGGGGACCCGACAAGCTACGGCAACGTGTCGACGTTCACGCCCGTACGCAGCCAAGGCAAGGGGACCTTGACGGGCGTCCTGCCGGCGGGGCGTTCGGGCGAGGTGGTCTTCCCGCTGGATCCGTTCATGGGGATGATGGGCGTGGCCTTCGCGTCAGCCGACGCTCTCACCGCGCCGGAGCTCAACTCCATCCCGCCCACGCTCGGCGGCGGAAACATCGACATCAACCTGCTCGGCGTGGGTTCGCGGTTCTACCTGCCGGTGTTCGCCGAAGGCGCGCTCTTCTACATCGGTGACCCGCACATGGCGATGGGCAACGGTGAGGTCGCGTTGACGGCGATGGAAGGCTCGCTGCGCGGAACGTTCAAGCTGACGGTCCACAAGCCGGGCTCGCCGGACGTGCCGTCCGTTTCGTACGCCTATCCGTTCGTCGAGACGCCGCAGGCGTGGGTGCTGGTCGGTCTGTCGGATCCGGACGGATCGCAGAACGGCCAGGTCAACGATCTCGACATCGCCATGCGGCGGGCGGTGGTCAACGCGCTCGACTTCCTCGAGCACGACCTGGGGATGGATCGGGCGGTGGCCTACGCCTACCTGTCGGCGGCGGCGAACTTCGAGATCTCCCAGGTCGTCGACCGGACTGTCGGGGTGCACGGCGTGATCCAGAAGGCGCACTTCATCGATCTCGACAGCTGATCGCGCTCCACGCGCGCCGCCGGACCTGGGCCCTCCACCTCATCAGAAATCGAACGACACCAGATCGGCGTCGTTTCCTTGCCGGCCGGCACGATCTCCTCGTTGTCCTGTTCCCCGGTCGCCACCGCGGGCATCATGGGGAGCGTGATGATCGGTCTGCCTGCGGGGATTGCGGCCTGCCTGTTCGGCCTTGACGGGGTCCTGACCAATACGGCGAGCCTTCACCGACAGGCGTGGAAGCAGACATTCGACGCGTTTCTCACCCGGCGCGACGGTGCCGATTTCACGGCGTTCAGCGAACGCGACTATCTGCAGTACGTCGACGGCCGGCCACGCGACGACGGCGTGCGGGGGTTTCTCCGTTCGCGTGGAATCCAGCTGCCGGAGGGCAGTCCGGACGATTCGCCGACGAGTGACACGGTGCATGGCATCGGCAGCCGGAAAGACACGCTGTTCCTGGCCATCGTCAAGGAGCGCGGCGTCACGGCCTATCCGGGGTCGGTGCGCTATCTGCAGGCCGTCCACGACGCCGGGCTCTCGGTCGGGGTCGTCACGTCCTCGGCCAACGGCGAGCTGATCCTGGACACCGCCGGCCTGAGCCAATTCGTCCAGGCCAGAATCGACGGCGTGGTGATCACCGAACGTGGCCTGCGCGGCAAACCGGAGCCCGACTCCTATCTCGGCGGCGCCGAGGCGTTGGGCATGGCGCCCTCGCAGGCGGCGGTCTTCGAGGACGCCCTCGCTGGCGTGCAGGCCGGACGCGCGGGCAGCTTCGGGCTCGTGGTGGGAGTGGACCGCACCCACCACGCCGACGCGCTCCGGGCCCACGGTGCCGACCTGGTGGTGTCCGACCTCGCCGAACTCCTCGCGGTGCACCGGTGAGCGGCCCACCGCGCGGCTACGAGGTCTCGCCGTGGAAGCTGCGCTGGCGCACCCTCGACGTCAGCGCCCTGAAGCGCACCGAGTCCACCTTCGCGCTGTCCAACGGCCACATCGGGTTCCGGGGATCGCTCGAGGAGGGCGAACCGCGCGGGCTGCCCGGCACCTACCTGAACGGTTTCTTCGAACGCCGTCCGCTGCCGTACGCCGAAGCCGGCTATGGCTACCCGGAGGACGGCCAGACGGTGGTGAACGTCACCGACGGCAAGATCATCCGGCTGCTGGTGGAGGACGAACCACTGGACATGCGCTACGGCTCCGCGCCGTTCCACACCCGGGAGCTGGACTTCCGTTCCGGCACGCTGCGACGGCGTACGGACTGGGAGTCGCCCACCGGGCGGCGGGTGCGGATCCGATGCGAGCGACTGGTGTCGTTCACGCAACGCGCGGTCGCCGCCCTCCGCTACGAGGTCGAACCGCTCGACGGCCGGATGCAGCTGGTCGTGCAGTCGGACCTGCTGGCGAACGAAGCGATCGAACCGGAGTCGGACGACCCTCGCGTCGCGGCAATTCTCCAGGCTCCACTGGTCGCAGACTTCGCGGCCGCCGTGGACTACAGCGCGGTGCTGTCCCACCACACCCGCCGATCCGGGCTGCGGATGGCCGCCGGTATGGACCACGAGATCGAGACGCCCGACGGAGTACGCACGAAGATCGAGGCCGACGGTGACCTGGCCCGGCTCACGGTGGCGGTCGAGGTGCCGGAGGGCCAGCGGTTCGCGGTCACGAAGTATGTCGCCTACGGCTGGTCGGGTCAGCGGTCGACCTCGGCCCTGTGTTCACAGGTGGAGGCGGCCCTGGCCGGTGCGAGGCGGACGACCTGGCAGGGTCTGCTCGACGAGCAGCGGGCCTACCTGGACGACTTCTGGGCCTCCGCGGACGTGGAGATCGAGGGGGATGCGGAGCTGCAGCAGGCGGTACGGTTCGCGTTGTTCCACGTCCTGCAGGCCGGCGCCCGTGGGGAGACCCGCGCGATCCCGGCGAAGGGCCTGACCGGGCCCGGCTACGACGGGCATGCGTTCTGGGACACCGAGTCGTTCGTCCTGCCCGTCCTCACCTACACCGTGCCGGCGGCGGCGCGGAGCGCGTTGATGTGGCGCTACGCCACGCTCGACAAGGCCCGGGCCCGGGCGGCCCAGCTCGGCCAAAATGGCGCGGCGTTCCCGTGGCGGTCGATCAACGGCGAGGAGTGCTCCGGCTACTGGCCAGCGGGCACGGCGGCGTTCCATATCAACGCCGACATCGCCGACGCGACCGCCCGCTACCTCGCGGCCACGAAGGACGAGGAGTTCGAAGCCAACTACGGGCTGGAGCTGCTGGTGGCGACCGCTCGGCTGTGGATGTCGCTCGGGCACCACGATCCGCACGCGGGCTTCCGGATCGACGGCGTGACCGGCCCTGACGAGTACACCGCGGTCGTCGACAACAACGTCTTCACCAACCTGATGGCCCAGAAGAACCTCCGCGAGGCGGGCATCCGCTGCGAACGCCTCCCCCGTGTCGCCCGCGAGCTGGATGTCGACGAGGAGGAGATCGCCGCCTGGCTCGACGCCGCCGACCGGATGGTCATTCCGTACGACAAGACCCTCCAGGTGCATCCCCAGGCAGAGGACTTCACCAGCCACGCGCACTGGGACTTCGCCGGTACGCCGCCGGAGAACTACCCACTGCTGCTGCACTATCCGTACTTCGATCTCTATCGCAAACAGGTCGTCAAGCAGGCCGACCTGATGCTCGCGATGCACCTGCGCGGTGACGCGTTCACGCCGGAGCAGAAGGCCCGCAACGTCGACTACTACGAAGCGTTGACGGTGCGGGACTCGTCCCTGTCGGCCAGCACCCAGGCCGTGCTCGCCGCCGAGGTGGGTCACCTCGATCTTGCCTACGACTATCTGGCCGAGGCGGCCCTCGCCGACCTGCACGACACCCAGCACGACGTCCACAACGGCCTGCACATCGCGTCGCTTGCCGGCGCGTGGATCGGGACGGTGGCGGGGTTCGGCGGCATGCGCGACCATGGCGGGAACCTCACGTTCACGCCGCGCCTGCCGCCGGAGCTGGCGGCCATCACGTTCCGGATGTGCTTCACCGGTAGCCAGATCCGGGTGGCGATCCATCCGGAGGAGGCGACGTACTCGCTGCTGGGCGGTCCGTCGATCGAGATCGGCCACCACGGGGAACCGCTCATCCTCACTCCGGACGCGCCCGTCACACGACCCATCCCACCGACGCCGCGTCGCACTCCGCCCGAGCAACCTCCCGGGCGGGCGCCGTTCCGCCGCAAGCCGGTGCTGCCGCGCTGACCGAGTAGCCCAGGTCACGTGCCTACTGATGCCATATGAGCCTGCGCGCTATGTGCTGGAGATCGAGACTGGCCAGAGTGTTGCCCGCTGCGGTGCGACACCATGCTCCTATCTCCGCATCGCATCTCGGACACCGCCGTGACAGGACGCGGGCCGTCGTCGCCAGGTCGGCGTCCGTGTAGCCGTGCTTGCTGAGGCCGCCATCCCAGATCCAATCGAGACGGCCAGAGTCGATGGGATCGACATGTTCGTCGTTCACCTTGCCATCACCATGACGCCAACAGCGACAAACATCAAGAACGCGATCGCCTTCCAGGCAACGGGACGCATCGGTGGTCTCCTCGAGAGCCATCGTTCGGCGACCACGTCGGATCCGCCGCACGTGTAGCTGATGGTTGCGACACGGCGGCCAGGACACGCAGTGAACGACGAGCTCGACGTCGACCAACCGCTGCATCGCACAGCGCACGCTAGGAGCTGCTCTTGGTCGATACGACATCAGTTTCTCGAAGTTTCTCCTGACGCCCCTGGCTCATCCACGTGACGATCAATACCGTCAGCAGTGACGGGGACGATCACGGGAGGAGCTGAGATGAAGATCAGGTTCTTGGGTTCAGACAGCCAGGTCGGTGGCTGTCCCGCCCTCTATGAGCTGGAGACCGGCGACATCGTGGTGCAGGGCCAACGCCTCACCGACACCGAGGCTCTTGCTGGCGTGCGGGATGTTCTGGACGGTGAGACATTTGTCGTCGTACCACGTGACTCGCTCAATCATCATTGGGCTCCGAAGAAGTAACAGTGGGAAACCTGGTGAGCGGCGAGGCCTTTGTCGATCTGTTTCGCCGCTTCGAGCACACCGCATATCGCCTCGAGGTACGAACCTCCTACGGCAGCAGTGAGGAGGACGACGCCTTTCCGCGGTTTCTCGCGGGCGAAGACCCTGGGTTGGACTGGTTCGAGCCGTGGCTTGACCTCATGCGGGAGCAGACCGGTCATGGCAAGCGCGTCGAACGGGTCCGGCTGATAGACGACCCACCTTCGGACTACCTGCGATTCGAGCTGTGGGGAACACCACACAATCTGGCCGCCGGTGAAGACATTCGCTATCTCGACAGGCGAAAGGCTCCCGAACTCGATCTTCCGACCCATGACTATTGGCTTTTCGATTCACGCCTCGTGGCCCGGCTCGAATTCGGCCAGCAAGACCGCTTCCTCGGTGTCACTCTCGACGAAACCCCGTCGATCGTTGTGCGTCATTGCTATTGGCGTGATGCCGCATGGCACCACGCCGAGACCTTTGACCACTACAGAGAGCGAACAACAATACGCACGTGAGCAACTACCAGACGGCACGAGAGGGCCTCGGCGCGCGCATGCGGGAGATGCGTGCCGAGGCCGGCTTGTCCGCACGCGAGGTCGCCGAACGCCTGGGCTGGCCCCGGTCGAAGGTCTCCAAACTCGAACACGGTAAGCAAACTCCTCATGTGCGAGACCTTCGCGCTTGGGCTCACGCAGTAGGACAAGCGGGAACCGAGGTCGAACTGGTGGCGCGTTTGCGGCACCTGGAGACGCACTACGCCTCGACGAGGGCGTTCGGGCACGCTTGCAGCGTCAGCAGGTCCTCTCCGATCCTGATCGGAGTATCCGAATTCTCGTCTGGGAAGCCGCCCTTCACATGGTGATGTGTCCGATCGACGTGATGGTGGCGCAGCTCGATCGACTTGCTGGCGCGGTGGGAATCTCGAGAACGCCGTTAGGAATCGTGCCGCTGGGTGTTCCGCTCACGGCCGTTCCTGGACATTGCTTCTGGATCTTCGACGAGCGGCTCGTTCGGATCGAGACGACGGCTGCCGAGCTTCGACTGACCGAGACGTCTGAGATCGCGACCTACGTCGAAGCATGGCAGCGATTGGAGGGGGCGGCGGCCTTCGGTCCGGCCGCACATCGGATCATCGCGAGGGCGCGAGTCGCACTCGACAACAGCAACGGCGAGTGAAGCACGCTGCACTGCCGAGGGAGCTCCCATCCGAACGAGGTCCTATGCGGCCGCTGGTCAGCCGGTGTGGGCGATGTTGACCTCGGCGGCGGAGATGTGGCCGTTGACTCCGTTGCGGGCCGTCAACCGGACGTATCGCGCCGACGTCGCCGACCACTCCGCCGTCTTCGTCGTCGCGTCCCCGGCCCAGGTGCCGTCGGCGACCGGAGTGAAGGTCTCACCGTCGGCGCTGACCGCGACCTCGTAGTCGGTGACCACGCCGTTGACGTTGCCGTCCTGCCGCGGCTGGTAGACCAGTGCAGTCGTGTCGTACGTACCACCGAGGTCGAGGGTCAGCGACTGCGGCGGCGGCGTGTACGGACTCCACGACTCGTGCCACATCGTGCCGCAGTTGCCGTCGATCGCCTTGCCCGCTTCGTATCCCGGCTGCTGGCTCGTCGCGGTCGCAGTCATCTGCGACTGTGGTACGAGGTGGGGATACGTCGGGTCGGGGTCGGTCGGCGGCTCCCCCTCGCCCAGCGGAATGAGCTCCGTCCTCGACACGTTGAGCTCCGCCACCGTCGGCGCCCGTGGGCAGCCGTTGACGTCGGTTGCCTCCAGCCGGACGTACCTCGCTTGCACCGGCTCGTCGAAGGGCGCTGTCTTGGTGGCGTAGGTCCCGGCCCAGTGCCCGCTCGCGGCGTTGGTGAACGACTTGCCGTCCTTGCTCGTCGAGACGGTGTAGCTGGTGATTCCCCCGGCGACCGGGGTGACGGCTGGCGTGTACGCCACACCTGCCACGGTCGTCGACTCCCCGAGGTCGAGGGTGATCGCCTGCGGCAGCGGCTCGACCGGCGACAACGCCGACCGCCACGTGGACCAGAGCCGGTCGTCGATCGCGTGCTCGGCCACGTAGTTGTGGCCGAAGTCGTTCGCCGTGTGTTCGCTGGTTGCCGTCGCGGTCATGTCTGTATGGCGTACGAACGAGGGCCGCGGACCCGTCGGCACCACCCGCAGGTTGTCGAACTGGGCCCGTTGCCACCCGCCCACCCGCAACCCCACCTGCCCCGTCGTGTGGTCCGCGTCCTCGACGGATGCGAGCTCGTCGCCGTCGAGCAGTGCCGTGACCTGCTCCCCGCGGAACCGCAGCGCAAGCCGGTGCCACGTCCCCGTGCCGACGGCCGCCACGGATCCCGAGGCGAGCGTCCGGTCGCGTCCCTGCAGGTCCTGGGTGAAGAGTCGCCACTCGCCGGTGTCCGCGACGCGCAGGTGGTAGCCGGCCGCGTTGTGCTGCTGGCTGTCGACCCGGCCGAGCAGTTCGACGTGCCCGGACTTCTCGAGCAGCGCGTCGACGCCGACCTCGTAGTCGCCCCACCAGCGCGGGTCGCCGACGATCGTCGTGGGCGGCATGTTCGTGTTGTGCCAGGTGATCGGCTGCTGGGTGACCTGCTGCTCGTAGCACGTGCCGTTGCGCCCACCAGCGCACCGGGCCGCCTCGAACCCGCCGTGGACGTCGGCGACGTAGCGCGCCAGGCCGAGACTTCCGACGTGCTCGAAGTCCTCGGCATACGGCATCGGCAGTTGCGCACCAGGATCCGCGTTCGCCGCCGCGGTGCCCTTCGCCTGGCCGGTCGTCGTCGAGAGCGTGACCACGTGGCCGGGTTCGACGGTCAGTTCGTACGCACCATCGGCCGCGTCAACGCTGCCTTGACGTACGAAGTCGTCGGCGGTGCTCGGGGTCGAGAGGTTCGTCGACCACACGTGCACGGGGCGGTCCGAGAGCCCGCCGGTCACCTCGAACCGCAGCGTCTCGGCCTCACCGGAGTCGAGTGTCTCGATCACCACGCTGTAGTCGTCGGTGTCGGCCGACCGCAGCGCCACGTGGCTCGCACCTTCCGCGCTGTAGCCGCTCGCACTGTCGAGATAGTGCCACCCGGGCTCGGTGAACTGTGTGGTGTGCGCGTCGACCCAGATGCTGGGGCCGACCTCGTAGAAGCCCGACCACGGGCGCTCGGCCAGCATCAGGCCGGTCCCGCCGATCGGGAAGTTGTCGTACCACGCGGAGATCAACGCCCAGTTGAGGTTTCCGGTGACGTCGGCATCGATGTAGTGCCGGTTCATCGCCCGGGCGAGTGGTTCCGCGCCGACGTCGTAGTCCTGAGTGCTGTTCTCGCTGTCCCACAAGGGCCTCTCGAGCGCGCGGGCCGCGTCGCTGACGTGACACTGGCGCTGGAGCGTCCGCCACTCACACACGTCGTGCTCGCCCAGGATGTCGATGGCGGCGTTCAACTCGGGGTCAGCGGCGATCTCCGGCGCGGCGAACCAGTAGTTCGGTGGATTGTGGTTGTCGGTGGCGGCGATCTTGATGTCACCGAAACCCTTCTCCGCAAGGGCTTCTGCGAGTCGTACGTAGACGTCGCGGTTGAAGCCGCTCTCGTTGGCGCCGCCGAGGTAGTCGATCGTGAAGCCGTTCTCCTGCGCGCACTCCACCCATGCGACGAGGTAGTCGACTCGGTCCGGCGACCAGTAACCTCCGTCGAACCAGCCGGGCGCCCCCCATGGCAGGCCGTAGAACTTGATGTCGGGATTGCGTTTCGCGGCCTCCCGCATCAGCCACCATTCGTAGCCGCGGGTGCAGTCCACCTCGTCGGCCGTCCGCATGTGACTGGCCTCGGCGCCCACGGTGGCGTCGACGTCACCGCCGATCTCGACCTTGAGGAGGTCGAGGGCGGCTCCGTAGTTGGGGGTGAAGAGGTAGTCGAGGATCTCGTCCCGTTCCTTCTTCGGGTAGTCGATCAGCAGGCGCGACGATCCGCCTGCGCTGACCCCACCCACACCGTCGAAGGCCCGACCGAGATCCTCACCGTCGAGGCTGATGGTCTGCGGCGCGGCGGCGTTCGCCGACCGTGCGGCCGATGCGGCGCCGACCCCTGCCGACACGCCCGTCAGGGGCATGGAGAGCGCGGCGACCGCCAGCGAGACGACACCGACGACCAACCGTAGCGACTGGACCCGCGATGTGAGGCTCACAGCTCTGCGTCCTTGATGTTGTGGTAGACAAGGCGTTTCGTCGTCCCGTCGAAGGCGAGTGCACCCATCTCCGAGATCCCGTTGTATTCCTGGTTGTAGCCGGCACGGGTCTTGTAGTCCTTCAGTACCCAGAAGAAGTAGCCTGCGACGTAGTCCTTACGTTCCGCCACCTGTGCCCAGTGCGAGCGGAAGTTCATCGCCTGCCATTCCTCGGTGCCGACCTCGGTCTCCGGGCCGTGGTGGCCGAAGAACGACCACGAGCCGTTCTCGGTGATCATGATCGGTTTGTCGGGATACCTCGCGTGTACGGCGTCGATCGCGGGACCGAGGTCCTCGTTCTTGCCGTAGAAGTAGCCGAAGTACTCGTTGAAGCCCACGATGTCGGCGATGTCGAACGCCGGGTCGTTGGTGGTGTGCGACGCCCACGTGACGGGGCGCGCGGTGAGGTCGACGGCCTTGACCGCCGCCTTCATGTCGGCGAGCCAGGCGCGGTAGATCGGCGCACCGTTGCCGTCGATCTCGGACTCGTTCTGCAGGCACCAGCAGACGACCGACGGGTGGTTGTGGTTGTTCCACGCCATCGTGAGTGCCATCGCCCTGGACAGTCCGTACTGCTCGGTCTGCAGCTTCTCCTGCGCGGCGTTGACCCACATGTTGTCGATGTCGTCCATGACGTAGACGCCGTGCGCGTCGGTCCAGTCGTAGGCGTAGGGGTGGCGCGTGTAGACCGTGTTGCGGACCGCGTTGGAGTTCGTGGCGAGGACATGGCCGAGCTCGCGGTCGTAGTCGGTGCGGGTCATCGCCCGTCCGTGTGCCGCGGTCTCCTCGTGCCAGTTGAGCGCCTTGAGGAACGCGGGCTTGCCGTTGACGAGCAGCTTGGCGTCGCTGACCTCGACCGCCCGCATGCCGTAGCGATCGCTCAGCTGGTCGACGAGACTCGTTCCCGACGCCGCGAGAAGCTTGGTCGTCGCGGTCAGGACGGCGGGACGCTCCGCGCTCCAGGCCGGGGCGTCCGGGATGCCGGTCTGGATGCGCGTGACCGCCACGCCGCCCGCTGGGACGTCCACCGGGACACTGACCGGCTTCGCGCCGGTCCCCTTACCTGCGTCGAGGACGACCCGGCCGGTGAACGCCTCGTCGCGCCGGTTCTCCACCACCGCACGGACCTCCAGCTCGCCGTCAGCGGCCGCGAGGAGGACCTTCGCGACGGTGATGGTTGGCACCGCCTCCAGCCAGACCGAGCGGGTGATCCCGGCGTACGGCCAGTAGTCGACCGGCTTCCAGGGGATGGCGTACGGGTCGGTGATCGAAGGGCTGGGCTGGGTGTAGTCCTCCCACGAGGCGAGCCGGTGCACCCGGACCGCGATGACGTTGACCCGGCCCGGGCGGAGGGCGTCACCTGTCGGCAGCGCGAACGGTGCGTACCCGCCTTCATGCGCGCCGAGGTGCTGGCCGTTGAGCCAGACGTCGGCGCGGTAGTTGACGGCGAGGAACGCGAGCCGGACGTGGCGTGCCGCCCAGTCGCCCGGGACCGAGATCGAGGTGCGGTACCACGCGTAGCCGTCGGCGAAGGCCGTGCCCTCGCCGAACCGGCTGCCGTCGTACCCGCCGAAGCCCGGCGTGTCCTTGAGATCCCACGCCGACGGGACGGCGATCGAGTCCCAGCCGGAGTCGTCGTGGCCGGCGCCCTGCCACTCTTCGCTCTCGCCGACGCCGTCCGGGTCGAAGCGGAACCGCCATGTGCGGTCGAGGTCGCGGTAGCTCCTGGTGGGTTCGTGCGTACGCCAGCCGTCGAACGCCGGG
Source organism: Actinopolymorpha sp. B9G3 (assembly GCF_040120725.1). Taxonomy (NCBI): domain Bacteria; kingdom Bacillati; phylum Actinomycetota; class Actinomycetes; order Propionibacteriales; family Actinopolymorphaceae; genus Actinopolymorpha; species Actinopolymorpha sp. B9G3. The sequence goes on from NZ_JBEEAB010000014.1 coordinate 190,446, forward strand.
ACGACCGCGTCGTACTGGAACACCACCCCGGTGCCGGCGATGGTACGAAGCTCGGTACCCGCCGGCTCCCTGTCACCGTGTGGCGGCGGTTGGTTACCGGACCCCGCTGCCGCAGCCGCGTCAAGGGCGGGAGCGGCGGCCGCCGGCGCGGCGCCTGCCACCATGGAGGCCGCGATCGGGGTCAACGCGGCGGCTTGAAGCATGGAACGTCGGCGGATCGGACGCATGACGGGCCTCCTGCGGGCGGGCGCGTGGCGGGGCGGGGCCTCGGCGAGCGGAGCTCGCTGGGGGCTGGCACCAACGCTTTCGTCGATGTTGCGCCGTGAGCATGGCCAACCCGACCGGGCTTGTCAAGATGTAGTCATAATTAATGTCTTGTTCTAGGCTGGCCTCCACACCACAGAAGTGCACGACAGAACCAACGCTCACAAGGGAGAACCGTGGCCGTCTACTCGCGCCGAGGCCTGCACGGGCAGACCGTGCGGGAGATGGCGCGTCGCATCTTGTCGGGGGAGCTCGCCGAAGGGGAGACGATCGATCTCGCCGCCCTGGAGACCGAGCTCGAGGTGAGCCGTACGGTCCTGCGCGAAGCTCTGAAAGTGCTCGCCGCCAAGGGGCTGGTGGACGCGCGGCAGAAGCGCGGCACGTTCGTACGTCCCCGCTCGGACTGGAACCTGCTCGACGGCGACATGATCCGCTGGCAGTACGCCGACCGGGGCGATGACGCGTTCCTCGACAACCTGCACGAGGTACGCGAGGTGGTGGAGCCGGCGGGTGCCCGGCTCGCGGCGGTCCGCCGTACCGAGGACGACCTCGCCGCACTCGACGCGGCACTGGACGAGATGGCCGCGGCCGTCGGCGTCCCGGCGGAGGAGGTACGCGCCGACCTCGCGTTCCACCGGGCACTGCTCACGGCCACCCACAACGAACTCCTGCTCCGGATGGAGGTCGTCATCGAGGCCGGGCTCGCCACCCGCGACGAGTTGGTCCACGAGGCCAAACCCGCCGACGACCCGGTGCCGGCGCACCGTGCCGTCGCCGAGGCGGTCAGAGACGGCGATCCCGACGCCGCGGAGAAGGCCGTCCGGGCCCTGCTGGAGAAGGCCCGGCAGGACCTCGACTCCACCCGACTCGGGGGCCAGCGCGAAGGCCAGCCTGAGGCGAAGCGGGCAAGTCAGCGGGGCAGCCAGCGGAGCGAGCGCCGGCGAGATCGGCAGGCAGCGAAACGGCCACGGCGCCGGAACGTAGGCGACGGGGGTGCCGGGTGAGGATCACCGCCCTGCGTACCTATCCCGTCCCGCCTCGGTGGCTCTTTCTCCGCATCGACACCGACGAAGGCGTCACCGGGTGGGGCGAACCGGTGGTCGAGGGCAGGGCGCGCACGGTCGCGACCGCCGTCGAGGAACTCGCCGAATACCTCGTCGGCAAGGACCCGCTGTGCATCGAGGACCACTGGCAGGTGCTCACGAAGGGTGCCTTCTACCGCGGCGGTGTGGTCCTCTCCAGCGCGGTCGCCGGGATCGACCAGGCCCTGTGGGACATCGCCGGCAAGGTGCACGGCGTACCCGTCCACGCCCTGCTCGGCGGACCTGTGCGCGACCGCGTCCGGGTCTACGGCTGGATCGGTGGCGACGAACCGACCAGCCTCGCCGAGGCCGCGAAGCGCCGCCTCGACGACGGCATGACAGCAGTCAAGATGAACGCCTCGGCCCAGCTGCGGCTCATCGACACCGCTGCCGAGGTCCAGGCGATCGTCGAGCGGGTCGCGACCGTCCGCGAGACCGTCGGTCCCGAGGTCGACATCGCGGTGGACTTCCATGGCCGGTTGACGGTGCCCATGTCGCGGCGGGTGCTGCCCCTGCTGGAGCCGTACCTCCCGATGTTCGTCGAGGAACCGGTCGTGCCGGAGGTGAGTGACCGGATCGGCGAGGTGGCCGCGGCAACGAGCGTGCCGATCGCCACCGGCGAACGGCTCTACTCCCGCTGGGACTTCCGGCCAGTCCTCGGATCCGGAGTCGCCGTCATCCAACCCGACCTCTCCCACGCCGGCGGCATTTCCGAAGTACGCCGGATCGCCGCGATGGCGGAGGCCTACGACGTCGCCGTCGCGCCGCACTGCCCGCTCGGGCCGATCGCCCTGGCGGCCAGCCTGCAGATCGGCTTCGCGACACCGAACTACCTGATCCAGGAGCAGAGCATCGGCCTGCACTACGGGGAAGGCTTCGACCTGCTCGACTACCTCGTCGACCGTTCCGTGCTGACCCACCGGGACGGTTTCATCGACCGGCTCGACAGACCCGGGCTCGGCATCGAGATCGACGAGCGGACCGTTGAGCGCGCGACACAACACGCGACCGACTGGCGGACGCCGATCTGGCGCCGCGACGACGGTTCGCTCGCGGAATGGTGACCCCTTTCCCTGAGCACCACCCACACATGAGCCAGGCACACATGCTTCACACACAAAGGAGTGGCACCATGCGGAAACGGCCAGTGGACAGGATGTCGGGAGCCGCGCACGGGCTCAGCCGGCGACGGTTCCTGTCGGCGAGCGCCGGCATCGGGGCGGGGGCGTTGATGCTGGGGGCGTGCGGCGGAGGCGGCGAGTCCGCCGGTGAGGTCGGGGGCGAGATCACCGTGTGGACCTGGCCCGACAACGACAAGACGTTCGAGAAGACCATCCCGATCTTCGAGAAGAAGAACCCGGGAACGAAGGTCAAGGTGCAGGCGTTCGCCTCGGACCAGTACGACAGCAAGCTGCTCGCCACGCTGGTGTCCGGCACCGGTCCCGACGTCGCCATGGTGGAGATCACCAACGTCGCGAAATACAAGGGAAAGCCGGGCTTCGTCAACCTCGCCGAGGGTCCGTACCACGCGACGAAGAGCGCCGGCGACTACGCGAACTTCTCCTGGGACTACGTGTTCGACAAGGAGGAGGACCGGGCCTTCGTCCTGCCGAAGAACACCGGCCCGGGCGGGCTCTTCTACCGCCGCGACGTGCTGGAGAAGGCCGGCCTGCCGACCGAGCCCGACGACGTGAACGACGCATTCAAGACCTGGGACGACTATCTCGCCGAGGGCAAGGCGCTGGCCGTCAAGGACGAACGCTGGCTGATCGACACGCCGATGTCGATCGTGGGAGCGATCCGCGCCCAGGCTGGTGTCTCGATGTTCGACGAGTCCGGGGCGTCCCAGCTGACGTCGGACGTCATGGTGGCCGCCGTCGACTACGCCAAGCAGGCCTACGATGCGGGGCTGGTCGCGCCGTTCGAGCAGTGGAGCCAGGAATGGGGAGCCGCGATCAAGAACGGCACGGTCGCGACGTTCCTCATCGGCAACTGGTTCGGCGGGCTCGTCAAGAGCGTCTACGCGCCGGAGTCGGCAGGCTCGTGGGGCGTGACGCTCGCACCGGAGTACGACGGCAATGCCGCGTTCAACTCCGGCGGCGACTTCATCGGCATCCTCGAAACCAGTGAGAACAAGGCGACCGCGTGGGAGTTCGTCAAGTTCGTCACCCAGGACCCCGACAGCCTGCGGACGATGTACCGCGAGAACGACCTCTACCCCGCCTGGACGCCAGCCCTGGAAGAGGACTGGATGAACGAGCCCGACGACTTCTATGCCGGGCAGAACGTCAACGAGGTCTTCGCGCAGGTTTCGGAGTCGATGGAGACGCCGATCACCCATCCCGACGACCAGGCGGCACAGGACGCGCTGACCGACGCGGTCACCGATGTCATGAAGGGCAAGGCCGAGACCGGGTCAGCCCTGTCCGCGGCGCGGGCCCGCGTCGAGAAGCGTTCCGGCTGAGAGGGCGTGACACCCGTGCCAGTGCAGTCCACACGTAGGTCCGAGGTGAGCGCTGTGACCGGGACGGCTCGAGGGGTCGACCGGCGGCGTTTCCTCGGCCTTTCGGCCGGCGTTGGGTTGGGTTCGTTCGTCCTCACCGAGCAGTACGACAACAAGCTGCTCGCGACACTCGTGCCCGGTGCCGGGCCGGACGTCGCCGGCGTCGAGATCACCAACGTCGCGAAATACAAGGCGAAACCAGGCTTCGTCAACCTCGACGCGCGGAACGACCTGTATCCCGCCTGGAAGTCGGCCACGGAGGAGCCGTGGATGAACGAGCCCGACGAGTTCTATTCCGGCCAGAACGTCAACGAGATCTTCTCCGTGGTGTCCAACGAGATGAAGACACCGATCACGCACCCCGATGACTTCGCCGCCCAGCAGGCCTTGTCCGATGCGGTCACCGATGTCATGAAGGGCAAGGCCAAAGCCGACGATGCACTGCGCGACGCGAACCGTCGGGTCGAGAACCGGTCAGGTTGAGAGTCACCATGCCAGCTGACAGCCAGACAGCCACACTCCCCCGGGCCAGCGGACCACCGTCTCGAGCCCCCGACCCGCGTGGCGGCCGGGGGCTGCGGGCGAGCGTGGGCGCTAACCGCGCGTTCTATCTCTGCATCGCGCCGTTCTTCGTCCTCTTCGCGATCTTCGGCGCGTTTCCGATCCTCGCCTCACTGGTGATCAGCTTCGTGCGCTGGGACGGGCTGAGCACACCGGAGTTCGTCTGGCTGCAGAACTACGCCATCCTCTTCCAGGACCCGGTGTTCCGGAAGGCGATGGTCAACACGGTCTACATCTGGATCGGTTCGACGGTCGTGACGATGGGCCTGGCGTTTTTCCTTGCCTACCTCATCAACGAGTACGTCCTGGTGGGCAAGGGATTCTTCCGGGTCGTGTTCCTGTTTCCGCTGCTCGTCGCTCCGGCTGTGACGGGCATCATCGCGAGCGTGATGTTCTCCTCCCACGCCGGCGTCGTCAACGCAGCACTCAGCGCGCTCACCGGCGACCGGGTCACCTTCGAGTGGCTGCAGTCGACCGGATGGATCAAGCCGCTCATCATCCTGCTCATCGCGTGGCGGTGGACCGGCTGGCATCTGATCATCTTCCTGGCCGGGCTGCAGGCGATTCCGCGCGATCTCTACAGCGCCGCGCGGGTCGACGGTGCCGGCGAGAGCCAACTGTTCTTCCGGATCACGCTGCCGCTGATGATTCCGTTCGTGCTCTACAGCGCGATCTCCTCGACCGTCGGCGCCTTCCAACTCTTCGACGAGCCGTACGTCCTCACCGGTGGTACGTACGGAACCGCGAACTCCGCGCAGGTGATGGGCACGTACCTCTACCAGGCGGCGTTCCAGGAGTTCAAGTTCGGGCTGGCATCGGCCACGTCGTACGTCATCTTCGCCCTCATCCTGGTGTTCTCCGCCATCAACGCCCGCATGCTGCGGCGACAGGTCTGAAGGGAGGGAGAGCACTCGTGAACGATGTCGGCCACCGGACACCACGGGTCGTGATCACCGTCGCGGTCGCCATGACCACCCTGCTCTTCGTGTTTCCGCTGTACTGGATGGGAGTTCTCGCCACCCGGAGGACCTCGGAGGTGTTCCAGTTCCCTCCGCCGCTCCTGCCCGGCACGGCGCTGATCGACAACTTCGGCCGGCTGCAGTCCAGCCTTGACATCGTGCGGGCGCTGGGCAACACGGCGTACGTCTCGGTGGCGCACACGGTGCTGGTGCTGCTCGTGAGTTCCCTTGCCGGCTACGGGTTCTCCCGCTTCCGGGAGGCGCCGGGGCACCGGGTGCTGTATGGCTCAGTGCTCCTCACGCTCTTCATCCCACCTGCGGCTGGGCTCATCCCGTGGTTCGTGGAGATGAAGGAGTTCGGCTGGATCAACACGTACTGGCCGCTCATCCTCACCGGTGCCGCCACCGGCTTCGGCGTCTTCTGGATGCGGCAGGTTGTCGACAGCACCGTGCCGGCCGATCTCTACGACGCAGCACGGATGGACGGCGCCGGCGACCTGTGGATCTACTGGCGGGTGGTGCTGCCGATCATCCGCCCAGGGCTCGCCGCCCTTGCCGTGTGGAGTTTCATGATGAGCTGGAACAACTTCCTGATGCCGCTCATCATCCTCAACGACTCGGAGAAGTTCACGTTGCCACTGGCGCTGACCCAGCTCAACACCGCCGCCGGAGGTGCCGACGTCGCCGCCGTGATGCTCGGCACGACGATCGGCGTACTCCCGGTGTTCGTCGCGTTCGCGTTCGCCACCAAGCAGTTCATCGCCGGCCTCACCGCCGGAACCGTGAAGTGAGGAAGGGCTCATGACCGTCGATATTCCCTCCCACCTGCCAGCACGGCTGACGATCTCGCTGTGGGACTTCAGCTGGTTCACCCAGACGATGCCGGGTGAGCCGTTCGAGGACCTCGACCGGGCATTCGCCGAGGCGGTCGAACGCGGCTACAACACCGTCCGCATCTGCGCGATGCCCTACACCCTCTTCGGCGGCGACATCCCGCCGGAGCCGCTGCGGATCGCCAACCTGGGAAGGGGATTCGGGAAGGGTACGCGTTGGTACAACAACGCCGGTGGCGCGCTGATCGACGGTCGCGCCCACCTGTTGGAGCTCTTCCGGGCAGCGGAACGCCACGGCTGCCACCTCATCGTGTCGAGTTGGGAGTACCAGCAGACGCCGAGCTTCTTCGCCACGCCGGCACAGTACGAAGCGCTTGTCGCAATTCCCCCGGCGCGGCGCTGCGCGGCGCTGGCCGAGTCGATGAGCGCGCTGCTCGACTTCGTGAAGGACAACGGCCTCGCCGACCGGATCGCCTACGTCGAACTGCACAACGAGGTCGACAACGCCGGCACGAGCCTCACCGAGGTCGCCGCGGAGGGCGAGAGCGTGGTGGCGGCTCAGCGGGCGCTGATCGAGAGCGCGGTCGACCTGCTGCGCAAACGCCACCCAGACCTGCTGCACACGGCGTGCTACTCCGAGCCTGCACTGCACCGGTTGGACGACCTCGCCGGCAATCTGCAGGTCGCGCACTTCCACATCTATGCGTACGGCGTCCTGCGGCAACTCTTCGACGAGGCGGGCCTGTGGTCGGACGCGGAGTTCCCGACGCCACTCGTCACGCGGCTGCTGCGTTCTGACGCTCCGGCCTACGACGACTGGCTCCCGGACGAGGAGTGGCGGCTCGCGGCCACCGGCGTACAACGGCGGCTCGTCTACACCCACGACTGGACCGACCCGGTGAAGTGGGACCTCTACCTCTACGAGCACTACCACCGCTACCGCGAGTCGATGCGAGAGATGATCCGGAGCCGGCTCGAGGCGTACGCCGACTTCGGCGCGCGGCTCGGCGCACCGGCGGTGATCGGCGAGGGTTACGTCGGCTACACGCCGCTGCACACGACGTTCGAGGAGGGGCCGGTGGGCAAGGACATCTGCGAGTTCGCGGTGCTCGAGGCCAAGCGGCTCGGATACTGGGGCACGATCCTGTGCAGCAACGCCGCGCCGCACCATCCGTTCTGGGCCGACGTCGCCTGGCAGCGCGAGGTCAACTCCTGGATCACCGACGTCTGACCCCGCGTACGCCCCCGGTCATGGGCCCAGTTCCGTGATCATGATCGTGATCATGAATTCCGTGCGGAGCTATAGCCCCGTCAGGCTTCACGGTCCCGTACGGCTTCGTGATCATGACCGCGGTCCCGGCGCCGGCGCCGCCCAGGCGCAGCCTGGCACAGGCCCAGCCCAGGCACGGGCCCAGCCCCGCCGCAGGCACAGGCCCAGCCCCGCCGCAGGCACAGGCCCAGCTGGCGCAGTCCCTGCGCTGGGCGTAGGCCTGGATACGTCGTGAGACTGCGGCTCGTCGGCGAACGCCGCCGCTTTCATGGTCATGAAGCGAAACCGTTCCATGAAAGAAGGCGGGGCCATACGCCCCACGGAGTTTCATGATCACCATCATGATCACGGGGCCAGCATCTCTACGGGCGGTCCATGATCACGAGGGGTGGGCGTGGCTGAGGGGGCGGCCGGCTGAGGGGGCGGCCGGCGGGGTGGCGGGGTGGAGGGTGGCGGGGTGGAGGGTGGCGGCGACGTGAGCGGGGGCTGAGGCCATGACGTTGCGGACTCGTACGCATGGCAGGCCCGCAGGACCCGCGCGTCGGCGTGCCGAGGGCCGACGACCTGGAGGCCGATCGGCAGCTGGTCGCTGGTCAACCCGCACATGAGGGTCGCCGCCGGCTGTTGGGTGAGGTTGAACGGATACGTGAACGGCGTCCACTCGGTCCACCGCCGCATGCCCGAGCCCGGCGGCACCTCGCATCCGGCCGCGAACGCGGGGATCGGCAAGGTCGGCGTCAGCAGTAGGTCGTAGCGCTCGTGGAACCGCCCCATCCGAACGCCGAGATCCATGCGTACGGCTGTCGCGTCAAGATAGTCCAGCGCGCTGAACGACCGGCCCTCCTCGACCACCTCGGCGAGCCCCGGGTCGATCCGGCCCACCACGTCGTCACCGCCGTAGGCCTGCACGACCTTGGCGGCACCGGCGAACCACAACACGTGGTACGCCTCGATCGGGTCGGCGAAGCCTGGGTCCTCCTCCACGACCTCCGCGCCGAGAGCGGCGAACACCTCTACCGCCTGGCGCACCGCCGCCGCGACCTCCGCGTCAACCCGGGCGTACCCGAGGTCGGAACTGAACGCGATCCGCATCCCCGCGACCCCGCCGTCGAGGGAGGAGTGGAACACGTCATACGGCCGGTCCAGCGCCGACCAGTCCCGCGAGTCGGGCCCGGACAGCACGTCCAGCAGCACCGCCGCGTCGGCCACCGTGCGGGTCATCGGCCCGGCATGCGCCAGGGTCCCGAACGGGCTCGCGGGATGGAGCGGCACCCGGCCGTACGTCGGTTTGAGCCCGAAGGTCCCGGTGAAACCGGACGGAATGCGGATCGACCCGCCGCCGTCAGTGCCCACGGAAACGACACCCATGCCGAGCGCCACCGCCGCCGCGCTGCCCCCGCTGGACCCACCGGCGGTCCGCGTGGGATCCCACGGGTTGCCTGTCGCGCCGTAGCGCAGGCTGTCGGTGACCCCCTTCCACCCGAACTCCGGCGTCGTCGTCTTGCCCAGCAGCACCGCACCGTGCTCGCGCATGCGTGCGGCGACCGGCGCGTCGACCGTCCACGGTCCGTCGGCGTCGGCGGAGAGGATCTGCGATCCGCGCAGGGTCGGCCAGCCGGCGGTGAGGAGCAGATCCTTGACCGACGCCGGTACGCCGTCGAGCAGTCCGGCCGGCGCTCCGTGGCGCCACCGCCGCTCGGACTCCTTCGCCTGCGCCCGGGCGAGGTCCGGATCGACCAGACAGTACGCATGGACCGCGGTGTCGAGCCGCTCGATCCGGGCGAGTGCCGCGTCGACGGCGTCCACCGGTGACGCCTTGCGGGTACGGAACAGCTTCACGAGTTCGGTGGCGCTGCTCATGGCCAACTCGTCGTCGGTCACGTCCCCTCCCCTGGTGGCCGGTCCGCTCCAGGGACGTAGCCGAGGCGCTTGTCCACGACATTCCGCAATGGCTCGCCGTCCATCCACCGCTCGAAGTTCGTCACGAAGAGCGCCGCGAGATCGTCGAGCCAGCCCACCGTGTCGCCGGCCATGTGTGGAGACACGAGGGTTCCGGGAGCACTCCACAGCGGGCTGTCCGCAGGCAACGGCTCCACACTGAACACGTCGAGCGCCGCACCCGCGATCGTCCCCGCCCGCAGCGCGGTCACCAGCGCCTCCTCGTCGACGATCGGCCCCCGACCGACGTTGATCAGCCGCGCTGTGGGTCGCATCCGGGCGAGCACGTCGGCGTCAACCAAACCTTGCGTCTTCGTGGTCAGTGGTGCCGCGACGACGAGAAAGTCAACTCCGCCAACGACTTCGCGCAGGTCATCGCTCGCGAAGACCACGCCGAAGTCCGGATCCTCCGGTTTCGGCGTACGACCGGCTCCACTCACCACCATCCCGGCCGCGCGGAGCTGGCGGGCGATCGCCCGGCCGATTCCGCCCGTGCCGACCACCAGCACGGACCGCCCCTCGATGCGTTCGGCGTCCCGGTGCCGCCACTCCCGGCGTTCCTGCAACCGCCAGGTCGTCGGTAGATCCTTGGCCCAGGCAAGGACGACCGCGAGCACCCATTCCGCGATCGGCCGGTCGAAGATCCCGCGCGAGTTGGTGACCACCACCGAGCTCTCGACCAGCTCGGAGAACAGCAACCGGTCGACCCCCGCCGACGCGATCTGCACCCACCGCAGCGAATCCGCGCCCGGCCATGCCGTACGCAGGGCAGGGGAAAGGAAATCCCAACAGAAGAAGACGTCCGCGCCGCGCAGGGCGTCACGAAGCTCATCGGCGCGGACGTACCGCACGTCCGCGCGATCCTCCACCGCCGCCATGCCCGGCGGACGATGCGTGTCACACAACACCGTGACGACGGGCGCGGCAGACCTGCTCATCGCCTGCGATTATCCTGCGTTGCGGCGTCCCGGCCGGCGGGGGTGGCTCAACGCTCATCCAGGACGGCACGCAGGAAGGTCTTGGTCCGGTCGTTCTCGGGTTCGGAGAAGATCTTCGCCGGTGGCCCCTGCTCGATCACGTGACCACGGTCGAACATCATGACCCGGTTGGACACGTCGCGGGCGAATCCCATCTCATGCGTGACACACAACATGGTGATGTCGGTGGTCGCGGCGATGTCACGCAGGACGTTGAGCACGTCGGCGACAAGCTCCGGGTCGAGTGCGGAGGTCACCTCGTCGAGGAGCAGGACCTTGGGCTGCATCGCCAGGGCGCGCGCGATCGCCACCCGCTGCTGCTGCCCGCCGGACAGCTGCGACGGATAGGAGTCGCACTTGTCACCCATGCCGACAAGCTCGAGCAGGCCCTTGGCGCGTTCGGTCGCCTCCTCGGTCGACAGGCCGAGGACCTGACACGGCGCCTCGGTGACGTTGCGGAGGACCTTCATGTTCGGGAAGAGATTGAACTGCTGGAAGACCATGCCGATCTTCCTGCGTACCGACCGGCAGTAGCGGTCGTCGGACGGCACCAGCCTGCCGCCCTTCTCCATGTGGGTCAGGCATTCCCCGTCGACCGTGATCGTGCCGCTGTTGGGCTTTTCCAACGTCATCAGCAGCCGCAGGATCGTCGTCTTGCCCGATCCGCTCGGCCCGATCAGCGTCACCCGCTCACCAGCCGCGACGTCGAAGTCGAGTTCGTTGAGGACGACATTGTCGCCGTAGCTCTTCATGATCTTGTCGAAACGGACCAGGGGATCACTCGATGGCTCGGCGTGCCGGCCGGCGGCCTGATCCGGTTTGTGGGCAGTCTCAGTGGCCAAAGCGACGCTCCAATACCCTCAGGGGAACGGCGGCCAGGATGCTGACCACGAGGAACAGCAAGCCGACCATCGTGATGGGTTCGAGGTAACGGAAGGTCTCCGAGCCGACCGTCTTCGCGGCCAGGAGCATTTCTCCGACGGTGATCGCCGACAGCAGGGGCGTGTCCTTGAACATCGCGATGATGTAGTTGCCGAGAGCGGGCAGGACCCGCGGAATGGCCTGCGGCAGGATGACGTCGGCCCAGACCTTCCGGCGCGGCAGGCTCAGCGCGGTGCATGCCTCCCACTGACCGCGAGGGACGCCGTCGATGCCGGCTCGATAGACCTCGGACATGTACGCCGCATAGTGGAGCCCGAGGCCGATCACACCAGTCGCGAGAGCAGGCAGCGTGAGACCGAGGGCGGGGAGTACGAAGAACAGGAAGTAGAGCTGCACCAGCAGCGGAGTGCTCCGGATGAACTCGACCACCGCGGTCGCCGACAGCTGGACCGCACGGACATTGGACCGGCGCAGCAACGCGAGGACCAGACCGACCACGAGTGCCACCAGCGAGCCAAGGATCGTGGCGAACACGGTGATCTTGAGGCCGTCCAGCAGCAGCGGCAGGTTCTCGGCGACGAAACCCCAGTCCCAGTTCATGCGTGTTCTCGCTTCGCCGAGAACCCACACGCTGTGTCCGTGCTTCGCTCACTTCGTTCGCTCATGCCGGCACCTCCTTGCGGACAACGGTCTTGACGGCCGGTTGCGTGGTGGCGACCGGTACCTGGCCGATGGACGCCTTGGCTCTGCGTTCCAGCCAGCGCATGCCGAGCGTCATGAGGTAGGCCATCACGAAGTAGAGAACGAGCACCATCGAGAAGATCAGCACCGTGTGGCCGGTCAGCTGGCGCAGCACCTGTGCGTTGAACGTGAGGTCGTTGATCGTGATGAGTGAGACCAGCGCGGTCCCCTTCAGCAACTCGATCAACAGGTTGCCGAACGGCGGGATCATGCCCACGACCGCCTGCGGGAAGATGATCCGCCGCATCCGTTGGGCCGGTGAGAAGCTCAACGCGATCGCCGCTTCGTACTGCCCCGGCGATACTGCGTTGACCGCACCGCGCACCACCTCGGCACCGTAGGCGCCGATGTTCAGGCCGAGCGCGACTATGCCGGCGAACATCGGGTGCATCTCCCAACCCAGCAAGGGCAGTGCGAAGAACAGCCAGAAGAGCTGCACGAGTGCCGAGGTGCCGCGGAAGAACTCCACGTAGACCCGGGCGATCGCCCGGACCGCTCGCTGCCGCGCCCGGGCCATCAGCCCGGCGAGCACGGCCATCACCAGTCCGATCGCCGCGGCGCCGGCCGTGATCTCGAGCGCGACGAGCGCACCGCGCAGCAACGTCGGGAGATAGTCGAGCATCGTCGACAGCATGGGTATCCGTCCTGTCAGCCCGAGCAGAGGCTCTTGGTCGTCTGGTCGGTCGGAAGCTCGGCCTTGCTGAATCCGTAGGGCTCGATGATCTCGAGCAGGTCACCGCTGTCCTTCAAGTCACCGAGATGACTGTTGAACTCCTCCAGCAGGTCGGCGTCTGCGGGGCGGAAACCGTAACCCCCACAGCCGGTCTGGGGTTTGCCGTCGACCACCGGAACGAATGGCTCGGTGACCTCCAGGTCGAGCCCCTCCCGGTTGTCGAGCAGGAAACGTAGCGTGATGCTGGTGAGGGAGAACGCGTCGATCCGGTTGGCCGTCAGGCCTTCGAAGCCGCTGGCGGAGTCGGTGAAGGACACGAGGTTTTTCACCCCGGCACCTTCGGCGTAGGTCACCTCGATCGCGCCACCGACGACTCCGAGCCGGATCCCGGCCTTCGCCACATCGTCGTAGGTCTTGATCCCGTCCGGATTTCCCTTGCGGACAAGGAAAGCGCTCTTGCCGCAGTAGTCGGGTTCGGAGAAGGCGATCTGGCCGCACCGCTCGGGGGTGATGTACATTCCCGCGGCGATCACGTCGACCGCGCCCGCCTGCAACGCCGGGATCAGCGACCCGAACTCGACCAGTTTCCCTTCCAGGGTGGGAACACCCATCCGGGTGAAGACCTCCCTCGCCACGGCGGGGGCCTCACCGACCAGGTCGCCTCCGGTGTTCTTGAAGCCGTAGGGCGCTTCGTTGGCGAACGCAACCTTGATCGCACCTTCGCGCTTGATCCTCGCCAGCGTGTCGCCGGCACCGGCGTTTGTCCCGGCCAGTGAGCGCCCGCATCCGGCGACGGCGACAGACGCTGCCCCCGCAAACAGCGCATGCCGGAGAAACCCGCGCCGGCCAAGACGCGGTAACGGATTGTTGGGCAACGGTTCCTGGACCACGTGAGCCTCTCCCTGTGGTGGTGAGGGGAATCGGCACGAGCTGGACATCCGGGTGTTCCTCGGCGAGGCGCAGTGCAAACCCTGCGACCGGCTCAGCCGCCCGGGTCACCGCCGGGGCCTCTGTGGTGCGAAGGAAGTTATCGGCGTACCGTACTGTTGTCAACAATCCGATCATCGCCATGCAGAGAATCTGCTAGGGGGTGTCTGATGGATCACGATCGATCAGTGAGCGGCGTATCCGCGCCCGGCTGGCAAGGCCGAGGAGGAAGGCGCACTGGTCTTGTGCGCCGATCGACGAGAACGCAGCCAGGCGGGATGC